>JAFEFJ010000100.1 GCA_018240635.1 Pseudomonadota bacterium
GGCATGACCCTCTCCAGGCGCGACAACACCCCCGACAACGCGGGGCTGATCGGCTTCACCAATCTTCGCCAGTCGCGCACGTCGCGTCCGATGGTGATGGAGAAGGGACGGGGCATCTTCCTCACCGACGAGAACGGACGCGAATTCATCGAAGGATGCTCGTCGTTCTATTGCGCCGCGCTGGGGTTCAGTGACGACGACCTGATCGATGCCGCCATCCGTCAGATGCGGGTTCTGCCGGCGTATTCCTCGGGCATCTACCGCACGGTTCCGGTCGTGCTGGAGCTCACCGAAAAGCTCGCCGCCCTCGCCCCGCTGCCCAACGCCCGCGTCGCGCTGGCCTCCACCGGCTCGGAGGCCAACGACTTCCTGCTGAAGTTCATGCGCTTCCGCAACGCCACGCTTGGCGAGCGGCGGCGCACCAAGGTGATCGCCCGCGCTGGCAGCTATCACGGCGCCACCATGGCGACCGCCGCGCTCGGCGGTTTTCCCGGCACCGCCGAGAGCTTCAACCTGCCCGCCGACGACGTGATCCTGGTCAGCCAGCCGGATTACGTGAACGCCGCGCAGCCCGGCGAGACGGAGGACGAGTTCACCGCACGGATGCTGGCGGAGATCGAGGCCGCCATCCTGAAGGCCGGGCCCGAGACGGTCGGCGCGATGATCCTGGAGCCGGTGTCGTACAGCGCAGGCTGCGTCATTCCGCCGCGCGGCTACATGGAGGGGCTGCGCCGCCTGCTCATCGCGCACGGCGCGCTGCTGTTCGACGACGAGGTGATCTGCGGCTTCGGCCGCACGGGGGCCCTGTTCGGCGCCGAGACTCTCGGCATCCAGCCCGACTGCATCACCATCGCCAAGGCGCTCTCCGCCGCCTTCCAGCCCATCTCCGCCGTCATCATGAACGGCGATTTCTACGATGTGCTGGAACGCGGCTCCGACGAAGCGGGGGTCTTCTCACACGCCGCGACCTATTCGGGGCATCCCGTGGCCGCCGCGGTCGCGCTGCGGATGCTGCAACTGATCGAGGAACGCGACCTGATCGGCCATGTCCGGCGCGTCGCGCCGCGCCTGCACAGACTTATCGGCGGCATGGCGGGGCATCCGATGGTCTTCAACACGCGGGCCATCGGCTTGAGCGGGGCGGTCCAGTTCAGGCCATCGGCCGAGGGGCCTGGCGTCCTCGGCAAGCGCCTCCAGCAGGCGATGATCGACCAGGGCCTGCTGCTGCGCGTCGTGCGCGACACCGTGAATTTCGCGCCGCCGCTGATCATCTCGGAGTCCGAGATCGACGAACTGTTCCGCCGCTTCCGCAAGGCGGTCGACACGGTGGAGGCCGCACAAGTCGCGAGCGCCGCCTGATGGCCTGCGCGATCCCGCTGATTGGCTACACGGACGCGTTTTCCGCCCGTGCCGGCGGCCGCATCGCCGTCAAGGTTTCCTCCACCTTCAGTGCGCCCTACCGGGCCGATCTCGTGCGTATCTTCAGCGGCGATCCCAACCCTGCCGGGCCCGGCATGCGGATGGAGCCCGTGCCGTCCGCATTCGAGAGCACGTATCCCTCGCGGCTTCAGCCGGTCCATGCCGGGTCGTGCGGCCTTGTGCAGGCGGACCGGCTGTCGCTCGACGGCGACTGGACGCTCAGCGTGAACGTGCAGCCGTGGCGGTTGGCCGACCGCGAGCCGCAGGCCGTGCTGGCGCTCAGCGGCGGCGCGGGCCTCGCGCTCTCGGTCTCCAAGGACGGCGCCAGCCTGCGCGTCGGCGACGCCGTCTGCCATGTCGGCGCGCCGATGCTCGAACGCCGCTGGTACGCGCTGCGCATCGTCGCATCGGGCGGCGCGCTGCGCCTGACCCAGACGCCGCTGCAAACCGACTGGGGAACGGATGGGGCAGGGGAGGCGACGCTGCGCGCGCCGCCGCCTGTTCGGGCGGGGACTGTCCTGTTCGCTGCGGACTTCACTGTGGCGCCCGTGCCGGGCGCCCATCCCTACCGCGACCATTTCGACGGGCGGATCGAGCATCCGACCTTCACCTGCGACGGCGCCGTGCTGGCGTGGTGGGATTTCAGCCAGGACATTCCCACCGCCCGCATCACCGACCGCGGACCGCTCGGCCTGCACGGCGCGATGGTTAACCAGCCCACGCGCGCGATGCGCGGATCGGCATGGGACGGCTCCAGTATGCGCTGGTCCGACAAGCCGGAGCACTACGCGGCTGTCCATTTCCATGCCGACGACCTGAACGATTGCGGCTGGGACACCGACTTCGTCTTCGACGTGCCGCCCGATCTGCCAAGCGGCGTCTACGGCATCCGCCTGCGCTGCGAGGATGCCGAGGATGTCGTTCCGGTCTTCGTCCTGCCGCCTCCGGGCGCGGCGACGGCGAAGGTGGCCGTGCTGTTCCCGACCTACACGTATCAGGTCTACGCGAACTACGACCGGGCGAATTTCGATGCCGCCTTCGCCGCGCGGCGGGCGGAATGGCGCAGCTATCCCCATCATCCCGCCGAGAACAAGCAGTTCGGCCTGTCCACCTACGATTGGCATGGCGACGGATCGGGTGTCGCCTATTCGTCGCTGATGCGGCCGATCATGACGATGCGCGCGGGCTACATCGCCTATGTCGACCTGCGCGGCTCCGGCCTGCGGCATTTCCCGTCGGACCTGCATCTGGTGGCGTGGCTGGATGCGATGGGCATTTCGTTCGATGCCATCACCGATCACGACCTGGAGCGCGAAGGCGAAGCGCTGCTCGGCCGCTATGCCTGCGTGCTCACGGGAACGCATCCCGAATACCAGACGCCGCGCACCTGGGATGCGCTGCATGGCTACATCTCCGAAGGTGGCCGTCTCGTGTATCTCGGCGGCAACGGCTTCTATTGGCGCGTCGCGGTCAGCGACGCGGCGCCGGGCGTCATCGAGGTCCGCCGCGCCGAAGGCGGCACCCGCGCATGGGCGTCGGAACCGGGCGAGTATTACAACGCGCTGGATCGCGGCTATGGCGGGCTCTGGCGCCGCAACGGCCGTCCGCCGCAGATGCTCGTTGGCGTCGGTTTCTCCGCGCAGGGGCGCTTCGAAGGCTCCTATTACCGCCGCCAGCCCGCCTCGCACGATGCCGATCTCGCATGGATGTTCGCCGGCATCGAGGGCGAGGTGATCGGCGATTTCGGCTATTCCGGCGGCGGCGCGGCCGGCTTCGAAGTGGACCGCGCCGACCCGCTCCTCGGCACGCCGCCGAATGCGCGCATCGTCTGCTCCTCGGAGACCCATCAGGCGCATTTCGGCGTCACGCCGGAAGAATTGCTGACTCCGCCTGCCAATTTCGGAGAGCCTGCCGGACCGCGGCACCTGATCCGCAGCGACATGGTGTATTTCGAAACCGCCAAGGGCGGCGCAGTCTTCTCGGTGGGTTCCATCACCTTCTGCGGCAGCCTGCCGTGGAACGGGTTCGACAATCAGATCAGCCGGCTGATCCGCAACGTGGTGGAGCGCTTCTCCGCGTCGCACCCGTAGCCGTCGCTCAGCAATGGCATCTTTTTCCGTCGCGATCGTCAGCGCCGGCGTGGTCGGCGTGAGTGCGGCCTATGCGCTCGCCCGGCGCGGCCATCGGGTCATTCTCGTGGATGCCCGCGCCGAGCCGGGCGGCGGCGCGAGGTCGCGCTCGGCTTTTCCTACGGCGTCGCTGGGAAGCTGCATCTCTATCCCGACAAGGCAGGGCCGGACGCCGCGGCGCCCACCGTCGCGCGCAAGCGGGCGCGCGGCCGCGTTCAGTCCATCGTCGCGCCGGATGAAGCGGTGCGCATCGAACCTGACCTCGCAGCCTATCGCGGTACCTTCGCCGGCGCGATCCACACGCCGGCCGATGCGGTGGGAGAGGCAGCCGCCTACTGCCGCGAACTCGCGGCGCATCTCGTGCGATCACAGGGTGTCGCCACGCTGTTCGGCCGCGAGGTGCGCGGCTTTGCGCAGCAAGGCGGGCGTCTGCGCGCGCTGCGCTTCCGCCACCGCGACGACCTGCCCATCGATCGCGCCGTCATCGCCTGCGGCTCCGCCGTGGCCGCGCTCCGCCGGGACGTGCCGGAGGTGCGCGCGATCTGGCCCGTGCGCGGCTACTCGCTGACGATCGCCGCACCCGAAGGTGCGCCCGTCGTCAGCCTCACCGACGGGGCGCGCAAGCTCGCCTTCGCCCGCCTGGGCGACCGTCTGCGGGTCGCCGGCCTCGCCGACATCGCACCGCGCGGCAGCGGCTTCGCAGGAAGCGTTACGGCGTGATGGAACGTGTGGCGGCGGATGCGTTCCCGTCGCTGTTCGGCGCGTCGGCGCAAGGGGAACGCTGGTCCGGCGAACGCCCGATGACGCCGTCCTCGCGGCCGATCATCGCGCGGTCCCCGCCGCGTGCGGGGCGTTTATCTGAATATCGGCCACGGCATGCTGGGCTGGACGCTCGCCCCGACTCGGCCCGGCGGCTTGCGGATCTGCTTGACGAAGATCCGTAGAAGGCCCCTCGCGCGTTACGCGCCGCCGCTCTGGAGGCTCATCGCCGGCATCGCCGATGCGGGAATGATCGCGCCGCGGTGTTGCACCACCGCGCCTGCCAGCCGATGCCCCGCGCGCGCCGCGCCGCGCGGTGCCTGACCGGCAAGCCGGGCGGCCAGATAGGCGGCGGCGAAACTATCGCCGGCCGCCGTGGTATCGACAACCGTGCTGATTGGTGCCGCACCGACCGTTTCGTATACCGTGTCGTCGGCGATCCAGCAGGCTGGCGCCGCCAGCTTCACCACGATCTCCCGTACCCCGGCCGCCCGAAGGCGTGCCAGCGCCGCGGCCGGATCGTCCGTCCCGTACAGAAGCGCGTGATCCTCGACGCTTGCCAGCACCACGTCGCTGTGACGGTAGGCGCGCTCGAAGGCCGCCTGCGCCTCGGCCCGGTCAGGCCAGCCGCGCGGGCGGAAATTGGTGTCGAACGCAACCTGTGCGCCCATCGCGCGTGCGGCGGCCAGGGTCTCGAACAGCCGCGTCCGCGCCGCTTCGTCGAAGAGCGACAACGTCACGCCGGAGAGATAGATCAGCCCGCTGGCGCGCAGCGCGCGCTCGATTTCCTCGGTCTGCGGGAGACGGAACAGCCGGCGAACCGGCGCGCTGTCCCGCCAGTAGAAGAAACGCCTTTCGCCGTTCGGCGCGGTGCGGATCAGATACAGCCCCGGCAGAGCGCCCGCCAGCCGGGGGATCAGCGTGGTGCCGATCCCCTCGGCCGTCCAGGCGTCGATCATCCAGTCGCTGAACGGATCGTCGCCGAGCGCGGTCACGTAATCGACCCGCAGGCCGAGGCGCGCCATGTATAGCGAGGTATTCAGCGTGTCGCCGCCGAAGCTGCGCGAGAGCATGCCGTCGGGATGCTCCGAGAGTTCGATCATGCACTCGCCGATGCAGGCGACTTTGCTCATCCGTCCGAAATACCGGCAGCCCAGCCCGCTCCGCAACTGACGGCTGCCGCCGGTCCCGCCGGCTGCTTGGTGCGTCGGCGGCGTTAGTCGCTCGCGGGGGCGACGCGCCACGCGAGGCCGACAATCCGCCGGAATGCGTGCAGCCTGCGGAACAGCCGCAGCCGCGGCGACTGCTCAAGCCGCGCCAGGCGTTCCTGCGTCGCGGTCAGCTTCCGGCGCAGCCGCGCCGCTTCCTGTTCGGCGCCGGCAAGCCTGTCGCGAAGAATGCAGGGGTCGTTCGGAACATCCTGAGCGTCGCCGTCCTCGGCGATGTCGAGCCCTGATGACGGATAGGCGCAAACCTGCCGCACCTGTTCCGGGGATGCGGTCCAGGAGCGCGGCGCGATGTAGTCGCCGTCACGGTCCGCGATCACCACCACCCGTACGCCCTTGCGGCGCAGCACGCCGGCCACCAGCGGCTCCAGGCGCTGATGGATGTCCAGATGCGACTCGGCCTGGCGAAAGGCGATGAAGGTCCGCAGCGTCCGCGACAGGATCGCCGCCGCTTCCGTGAGCGTGCTGACCGAGGCGACGAGATGCGTGGCGCTGGCGAGGCAGACCGCATCCGTGGCCAGATCGCTCGATTGGATCGCGAAGGGGATCCCTTCGCGCGCCAGCCAGTCCTCCACCAGCGCGATCGCCGGGTTGCCGCGGTCCTCGTACACCAGCAGTACGTCCTCGATCCCCAGCGTCTCGCGCGCGTGGGCGATCGCCTTCGTGTAGTAGCTGGCCGGCGGCTGCACATACCACCGGCTTACATGCGGATCGCGGAACACGTCGCCCGCCCGGAAGTGAACCACGAGAGTGGCCGGCCCCGCGGCTGCCGGCTTCCAGATGTGCTCGAAAAGCGGCCGTATGGCGCTTTGCACCAGATCCCACGCCGCGTCGGAGGGCAGGGCGCGCAGGATGCTTTCGAAGGCATACGAATTGAAGAAGTGTCCGACCAGGGTCGGGCGTTCGGGCGCGATCGGCGCATTGGCCGGCGGAAACAGGAAGGTCAGGCCGCCTGCCTCGACCCGCGGCTGGGCAGGCCCCCCCTCGAATCGGAACGCCTCGATCTCGCGGCAGCCGATGGCGCGGGCAATCACCGCGACATGCAATAGTTGCAGGAAGATGTTGCCGAAGCGGCCGTGTTCGGTCACGCGGATGCGCGCGACCTCGCCTTTGAATCCTGGCCCCGCCCCCTCGATGCGGTAACGGTCGTCGCCGTTCAGAAGGCCATGGTCGAATCCGTACCGGTCGGCAAAACGGCGCAGCGCTTGATCGGGATCGGCGGCCGCGGGCCGGTGCAGGTCGGCCAGAATGCGATGCGTACCAGCAATAAATGCGATCGGAGCACCACGCCCTGCTTTCATCATCGGCATGGAGGCCGGCCTTCCCGAGAAGGCAACCCGGCGTGGAATGCGATTCCCTGGCGCCTTCCTGTGGCGACGATGCAGGTCTGCGCTGGAATCGTTCGCAGCGTTCGCTGCATGTGTCTGGCAGAGATTTCGCCAATCTCTTGCTGCATTGCGGTATGTCGCAATTGCTTGCATCCCCCCGGATCACAAAAACGTGCTGAACGATGGGGGGACTTGTCAATCGGCCGCTGCGGCGTGCCGTGCGGCGCGTTCGGAAAATGCGGCGATGTGGTTTTCATGACAGCATCGGTGCAGAAATCACGGCCATGACGTTCTGCAACCGGAGATGGTGCGTCTGCGCCCGATTTCTCCTTATGCCGCCGCGCCGGCCATCAGTGAAAGTCTCTGGTTTTCACCCGCAGTTTTTCCATGCGTTGGTCGGGCACGTAGATATCGCGCGGCTTCCGTCCCAGCCCGCGCTCCCGCGAGTCCGGCCCGCCGCCATGACGCGCCTCGTCGCCGCGTCCGGTTTCCAGCGGAAATGCCTGCCCCCGCGTGCCGACAGCGGACAGCAGGGCGGAGAGGTCGGTCAGTTCCTCCGCCACGACATGGATCACCTCGCCCTCGCGCTGCAACGTTCCGCGGCACCCCAGCATGCTGGACGCAAGAACGATTCGCCGCTGCCGCTCGAACAGGTTTGGCCAGATGATCACGTTGGCATGTCCGGTCTCGTCCTCCAGCGTCGCGAAGATCACGCCTCGCGCGCTGCCCGGCCGCTGCCGCACCAGCACGAGACCGGCCACGACGATCCGCTTTCCGGGGCGCAATTCCGCAAGCGATGCACAGGGAACGGCGCCCAGCTTTTCCAGGTCGGCGCGGATGAACGATGCCGGATGGGCGCGCAGCGTCAGCCCCACCGCGCGGTAGTCGGCGAACACCTCGCCGCCCGACGGCATCGGCGGCAACCGCACCGCCGCTTCGCGTGGGGCGCCGTTCCCTCCAGCGGCTTGCATCAACGGCAGTTCCGTCTCGTCCAGCCCGCGAATCGCCCAGAGCGCGGCGCGACGGTCCAGGCCCAGCGAGCGGAACGCATCGGCCTCCGCCAGCGCCTCCAGCGCCGCGCGCGGCACGCCGGCGCGGCGCCACAACTCCTCGGCGCTGCGGTATGGTCCCGCGCCGCGCCGCGCGACGATCCGCTCGGCGTGCTGTTCGGCAAGCCCCTTCGTCATGCGCAGGCCAAGCCTTACCGCCAGCAACTTTCCTTCCGCCGGCTCCAGCGTGCAGTCCCAGCCCGAGGCGTTGATGCAGACCGGCCGGATCTCCACGCCATGCGCGCGCGCATCCCGCACGATCTGCGCCGGCGCATAGAAGCCCATCGGCTGCGCGTTCAGTAGCGCCGCGCAGAACACGTCGGGATGATGGCACTTGATCCAGCACGAGGCATAGGCGATCAGCGCGAAGCTCGCGGCGTGGCTTTCCGGAAAACCATAGGAGCCGAAGCCCTCGATCTGCCGGAAGGTGCGCTCGGCGAATTCGCGCTGGTAGCCGTTGCGCACCATCCCGTCGATCATTTTCTCCTGAAACTTCGAGACGCCGCCGGTCATCTTGAAGGTCGCCATGCTGCGCCGCAGCGCATCGGCCTCGGTCGCGGTGAAGCCCGCGCAGACGATCGCCACCTGCATCGCCTGTTCCTGGAACAGCGGAACGCCCAGCGTCTTGCCCAGCACACGCTTCAGCTCCGGCGTGGGATATTCGACCGGGTCCTTGCCCTCGCGGCGGCGCAGATAGGGATGCACCATGTCGCCCTGGATCGGGCCGGGCCGCACGATCGCCACCTCGATCACCAAGTCGTAGAACGTCGCCGGCTTCAGGCGCGGCAGCATCGACATCTGCGCGCGGCTCTCGATCTGGAACGTGCCCAGCGTGTCGGCCTTGCGGATCATCGCGTAGGTCGCCGGGTCCTCGGCGGGGATGGATGCCAGATCGTGATCCTTGCTGCGATGCGCGCGCAGCAGGTCGAAGGCGCGCCGCATGCAGCCCAGCATCCCCAGGCCCAGCACATCCACCTTCATGAAGCGCAGATGCGCGATGTCGTCCTTGTCCCACTCGATCACCTGCCGGTCGGCCATCGATGCGGGCTCGATCGGCACCAGCTCATCCAGCCGGTCCTGGGTCAGCACGAAGCCGCCGGGATGCTGGGACAGATGCCGCGGGAAGCCGATCAGCTCGCGCGACAGCGCCAGCGTGAGCCGCAGCCGCCGGTCGTCCAGGTTCAGGTTTAGTTCGGCCGCGCGCTCCTCCGGCACGCCTTCCTCCGACCAGCCCCATACCTGCGCGGCGAGCGCGGCGGTGACGTCCTCGCTCAGCCCCATCGCCTTGCCCACATCGCGCACGGCGCCGCGGCTGCGATAGCAGATCACCGTCGCGCACAATGCCGCGCGGTCGCGGCCATAGGTCTCGTAGACCCACTGGATCACTTCCTCGCGCCGCTCGTGCTCGAAATCCACGTCGATGTCGGGCGGCTCGCGTCGCTCGGTGGACACGAAGCGCTCGAACAGCAGGCCCGACCGCACCGGGTCGATGCTGGTGATGCCCAGCACGTAGCAGACCGCCGAATTGGCGGCCGAACCGCGCCCCTGGCACAGGATGCCCTTGCCGCGCGCGAAGCGGACGATGTTGTGGACCGTCAGGAAATAGGGCGCGTATTCAAGCTCCGCGATCAACGCCAGCTCGTGACGCAGCTGCGCCGTCACCTCGGGCGGCGCGCCGTCGGGATAGCGCTGCCCGATCCCCGCCCAGGTCAGCTTCTCCAGCGTCTGCTGCGGCGTCAGCGCCGGGTCCTCGATCTCGGACGGATACTGGTAGCGCAGTTCGGCAAGATCGAAGCTGCAGCGCGCAACGATCTCCAGCGTACGCGCGACCGCGTCGGGGTGGCGAGTGAACAGGCGCGCCATCTCTTCCGGCGGCCGCAGATGGCGGTCGGCGAAGCGTTCGCGGCGGAAGCCCGCGTCGTCGATCGTGCAGCCTTCGCGGATGCAGGTGAGAACGTCCTGCAGTATGCGCCTGCGCGGATCGTGGTACAGCACGTCGCCCGTCGCCACCGTCGCCACGCGGGCCCCGCGTGCCTGCTCCGCCAGCCGGTGCAGCCGCACCGCATCGTTGGGCCGCCGCCGCAGCGTCAGCGCCAGATAGGCGCGGTCGCCGAAATCCTCGCGCAGCCGTCCCAGCTTCGCCGCCAGCTCCTCGCCCGGCCGGTCCGGCAGGAGCACAGCCAGCAATCCCGCGCCATGCGCCGCGACATCGTTCCATGTGAGATGACACGCGCCTTTTCCAGCCCGCGCCTTGCCGAGCGAGAGCAGGCGGCACAGCCGCGAATAGGCCGCGCGGTCGGTCGGATAGGCCAGCAGCGACGTGCCATCCGTCAGATCGAGGCGGCACCCCGCCACCATGCGCATCCCGGCTTCGCCGGCGCGCTGGTGGCAGCGCGCGAGGCCGGCCAGGGAATTGCGGTCCACGATGCCGAGCGCGCTCAGGCCGAGCAGCTTCGCCTGCGCGAACAATTCCTCGGGATGCGAGGCGCCGCGCAGGAAGGAATAGTTGGTGGTGACCTGAAGCTCGGCGTAGCCGGTCATGATGTCCTGTGATGCTTCGTCGTGCTGGGCAACGAGCCGTCGGGCCGCTTCATCACCACGAAGCCCGAGGCCTCCAGGCATTGCCGCAGATGCTCGGCGGCGATCTGCGCCACCATCGGCGCCGCGATGTCGGCCCGCTTGCGGCCCCGGTAGCGCAGCGCGAAGGCCAGCGTCTCCTCGATCTCCTGCGGCGTCGCCGGGCGCAGCGCGGTGGGGTCGGTCATCGCGTTTCCTCAGAAAAATCCATGCAGGTACCAGGTGAAGTCGCCGGTCGCCGTGTCCTGCCCGTCGCCGTGGCGGAACAGCCAGAAGCGCCGCCCCCGCTCGTCCTCCACGGCGAAATAGTCGCGCACGGCCAGCGCTTCGCCGTCGCGCTTCCACCATTCGCCCGCGATCCGTTCGGGGCCGCAGGCGCGGCGGATGCGGTGCCGCTGCCGCCGCCAGGTGAAGGCGGCGGGCGGATGGTCCGGCAGCGGCGCCAGCGCCATTACCGGCTGCGGCGGCGTCAGCAGGCGGGCAGGGCGAGGCCATTCCTCCGGCCATGACACCGTCTTGCCGCTCTCCAGCGGCGGCATCCGCCGCGCCGACCGTTCGGGCACGTCGGATTCCACCGCCGTCAGGCGATAGACGCGCTCCTGTCCGAAGCGGTTCGCCAGCCGGTCCACCAGCCCCGCCAGATCCTGCGCGCCGTGTTCTCCCTCGCGCGGCAGCCCATCGATCTGCGCGAACGCCAGCGGTTCGGCGGTATGCGCGACCAGCCGCATCGCCTCCACGCCTTCGCCCGGATCGACCTGCTCCAGCCGTTCGCGCAGCAGCCGCGTCAGATGCGCCGCGTTGCGCGACGGCCGCGCGGTGCCGATGCGAAGCGCCTGCACCGATCCATCGACGCGCTCGAAATGCAGATCGAGCCGCCGCGCGCCCAGTCCGGCGCATTCCAGCCTGGCGCAGACGAAGCGCATCAGCCGTTCCAGCACCGCCGCGAAGGCGTCCGCCGTGCTCAGCGGCTCCACGAACGCCAGACGCCGCTCGATGAGATCGGGCGGCGCCAGCGGCCTGATCGGCTCGAACTGCTCGCCCAGCGCCTGCGCCAGCCGCAGCGCGAGCGCGGAGCCGAAGCGGCGCACCAACGGCGCGCGAGGTCGGGCCATCACTTCCCGCACCTCCGCCAGTCCCATGACGCGCAGCGCCTCGCATGTTTCCTTGGAAAGGCGCAGCGCCTCCACCGGCAGGGGGGCGAGCGCCTCCCGCAACCCGCCCTCCGCCACCACCGCGGCGGCCTGCGTGCCGTAGCGCGCCACGGCATGGGCGGCGCCGGGGGTTTCGGCCAGCGCGGCGCGCGCCTCGAATCCGGCGTGCTTCAGCCGCATCAGCAGGTCGCGCAGCAGCGCCTCCTCGCCGCCCGCCAGATGCGTACAGCCGGTGGCGTCGATCCACAGCCCGTCCGGCGGATCGGGGGCAGTGAGGGGCGCATAGCGCATGCACCAGACCGCAAGCCGGCGCAGCGCCTCGGCATCCGCCTCGGGCTCGGCCTGCAAGGTGTGCAGATCCGGCACCAGCGCCTGCGCGGACGCGAGCGGCATGCCCGGCGTCACGCCCGCCGCCCGCGCCTCGGCGCTCGCGTCCGCCACGATCCGCCGCCGCCCGTCATGCGCGGAGACGATCAGGCAAGTGCCTTCCCGTGGCGCCGCGCCCGTCCGCCGCAGCCGGTCGGTCGGAAAGGTCGGAAACCAGACGGAGATGACCTTGCGCATCCGGCGCCTCCACGATCCAGGTTGCGGGTTCGCCGCCGCGGCAGCGCACGAGGTTGAGCCGCCAGCGCGCGGCCGCCAGCCCCGGCACATCGGGCGCATCCGGCACCGGCGGGGCGGAGGGCAGGGCGGTCAGCCGCCAGCGGGTGACGGCGGCGCTGTTCTCGGCAAGCCGCGGGTCGTCGAACTGCCGGCTGCGGCGCAGCAGGAAACCGAGCGCGCCGGACGTCTCCGCCGCCAGTTGCAGCCGGCGGGAAGCGGTCAGGCTGACGCGCTGCGAGGTCTCTCCCACAACCCCGGCCACGCCCCGCTCGCGCAGGCATTCCTCCATCGCCGCCAACGCCTCGCGTCCGGCCTCGACGAAGATCACGCGGCCCGGCGGCAGGCCGGCATTGGCCAGGGCAGGGGCGAACAGATCGGCGCGTTCCAGCACCCACAGGACCGGGCCGTTGCAGCGCGCCATCACGCCCGCCACGAACAGCGTCGCCGTGGCGGCGTGCTCGGTTTCCGGGCCGGTGCCCGCGGCTTCGTGCAGCGCGCCGCAGGCCAGCCCTCCGCTTGGCAGCCGCGCGTCGATGGCGGCCACGCCGAAGCGGCGCACGTCCCCCCCGTGCTGCCCCGGCGCGATGGGGCGCAGGCGCGCGACCCGGGCGCGCAAAGCCTCGATATGGCTGGGTTGGCGATGCTCCATGCGTTCGACCCCGTGGACGGGGTCGAGAACATATAAAGAACATTGCCCTCGAGTCGAGTCGCCGATGAAGGTGGAAACGGCGTCGCCGCGGGGCCATTTCCCGGGTTCCCCGGCCCGGGCCAGCCTCGGCCTGCCGGGGGCGGAGTTGCCAGATC
>JAFEFJ010000101.1 GCA_018240635.1 Pseudomonadota bacterium
TTACGCCGCGGGCCGCTCCCTCTCCCGCGGTGCGGAAGAGGGAGGGGCCCAGCCCGCAGGGCTGGGAGGGTGAGGGCAGGGGCCGGGAGGATGAGGGTCGGGGACCGGCGGAAATCTACGCCGGGAGGCGATCCAGATACTGCTGGACGAAATCGCAGCCGACTTCCGCCGCGTAGGCGTCGATCAGGCGCTGCGTGACGGGGCCGGCGCCCATCCACGCCGTCGCGCCCACGTTCTCGCCGTTGAAGGACCGCACCGGCAGGATGCAGAGGCTGGTGGAGGTGATGAACATCTCGTCCGCGTTCGCCGCGTCGAACAGGTCGATGTCCGCCTCCTCGCACGGGATGCCGAGCTTGGCGGCGAGGTCGATCGTCATCTGCCGCGACACGCCGGCCAGCACGTAGCGTTCGCGCGGAGTGCGCAGCCTGCCGTCCTCGACGATGAAGATGTTGCTGCCCGAGCCCTCGGCCAAATTGCCGTTCTCGTCGAGCAGCAGCGCCCAGGCGTTGGGATTCGCGGCTTTGATCGGCTGCGAGGCGACCACCATGTTCAGGTAGTTGTTCATCTTCGCGCGCGGGCTGAGCATCGAGGGCGCGGTGCGGCGGACCGTGGTGGTCATCACCTCCGCCCCGTCGCGGAACATCTCCGCCCGTTCCGCCAGCGGCAGCGGCGTGCAGTCGATCACCAGGTTGGGGCCGGTGTGCTCCCAGCCCTCGTCGCCCACCGCATCGACGCCGCGGCTGATGCGCTGCGCCACCCACCAGTCGCCGTGCGGGGCGCGCAGGTGCTCGTTGCGGGCCACCACGTCCTCGGTGATCGCGATCATCTCCTTGGGCGACATGCCGGGGTCGATCCGGATGTAGCGCAGCGAGCGGTAGAACCGGTCCACATGCTCCTTCAGCCGGAAGATCGAGCCGTTGAAGGTGCGCGTCATGTCGAAGGCGCCGTCGCCCGATTTCCAGCTCTTGTCGCGGTACGGAATCAGGACCTGCCCCTCGGGCACGATCTTTCCGTTGAACCAGGCGACGCGGCTGTTGGCGAGCATGGCGGGGATTCCCGAATGTGTATGCACAACCTTAGGGCAGAGGACCGGCCGGCAGGAAGCCGCCGCCGCGCGGACAGCCGGAATTCTGGCCCAGTCCGGCGCTCTGCGCCGGCACCGGGGCGAAATCGCGGTCCAGGGTGACGCGGATCTCGGCGATCATCGCGGGACCGCCGCCGCGCCCGTGGCGGCAATCGACCACCAGCGCCTCGGCCCAGGCGGGATCACGGGCGGCGACGGCGCGCAGCAGATCGGCGGTGGGAACCGGGCGGCCGAGCATGCCGCCGTCGCGCAGCGCCCCGCCCACGATCCCGTCGGCCTGGGCAGCCAGGCGCAGCAGCGCGGCGACGTATTCGCCCTGCGTCAGACCGGAGCAGGTGCCATGCCGCTTCCATTCGTGGCGCAGCAGGCCGATGCCGCCGGGCATGAAGCGCTCCAGCGCCGCAGCCTGCGCGGCCGGGGGAGGGGCGAAGGGCGGGCCGTCGCAGTCCTGCGGCTGCAGGTTCACGCTGACCCCGGCGCGGTTCGGCCACAGGCCGTGCACGGTCAGCGGCGTGCGCCGGTATTCCGCCGCCGTCAGGTCGCGGCATTCCGCCTTGGCGCGGTTGGCGGGCGAAGCCGCGCAGAAGCTCGGCGCGACGCTGAGGCTGAGCAGGTAGTGGTCGAACCGTCCGGGTTCGGCGGCGCCGCGCTGCCGCGCCCATACGGGCGGTGCCGCCGCGACGAAAAGCGCCGCGGCCATGCCGAGCGCCGCCGCGAGGAACGCGCCGCGCCGCCGGCTCGCGCCGATCACGGCCATGTCAGTCGGCTCATTCGATGCCCATCCGTTGCACAACGCGGGATATATCACCGGATCGGAGAGGTTCCTGGCCCGGCGCGGGGTGCGTTACCACATGCCGGAGAGCCACGGCTTGTGCGGAGACGGCGTCATGCGCGGATGGGGCGCTCGGAACTCGGTCGTGCTGGGGGCGGCGCTGGTGGCGGCGGCGCTGCCGGGGGGCACGGCGGCGTCGGAGTCCCCGGCGCAGGATGGCGCGCGCTCCGAGGTGACGCAGCTGGAGCTGGCCGCCGGGTTCCGCGCGGTCAACGGCCGTCTGCTGAATTCGTGCGGCAAGCAGGCCGAACCGCGCATCGGCTTCATCGACCTGAGCGGCGACGGGCGCGCCGAGACGATCGTTCTCGACAACGATCCGTCCTGCTACGGCCAGCCCGGCGACTGGTTCGCGATCCTGACGCGCGGAGCGGCCGGGGAGTGGCGGCTGCTGGCCCGCAGCCCCGGCAAGGTGCGGTTCGAGCGGTCGCGCACCCACGGTTGGAGCGATGCGAAGGTGAGCGGTGCCTGCGCGATGACGCTGCGCTTCAATGGCGCGGTCTATCAGCCCGACCGCCGCTGCGCCGGGCCGATGCCGGCCAAGGCCGCGTCCGTCCCGCCGCGCTGAGGCGCGGAGCCCCGCCCGACGCCGCGGTTGCATCCGCCCGAACAGCATGTGACACCCGCCGCCGATGTCCGCCCCCGAACCGCGCAACAATCCCGACCTGCTCGGCCACCAGGCGGCCGAGGCGCTGTGCGCCGAGGCGATGCGCTCGGCCCGGATGCACCATGCCTGGCTGATCACCGGACCGGAGGGGATCGGCAAGGCGACGCTGGCGTTCCGCTTCGCCCGCCGCCTGCTGGCCGGCGCGCCGGAAGGCCCGTCGCTCGCGCTGGATGCCGCGAACAAGGTGTTCCGCCGCGTCGCGGCGGGCGCGCATGCCGACCTGCTGACCATCGAGCGGGCGTGGGACGACAAGCGCAAGCGCCAGCGCAGCGAGATCGTGGTGGACGACGTGCGCAAGGTGACCGATTTCCTGCGCCTGACCCCGGCCGAGGGCGGCTGGCGGGTGGTGATCGTCGATGGCGCGGAGGAGCTGAACCGCAATGCCGCCAACGCGCTTCTGAAGGTGCTGGAGGAGCCGCCGCCGCGCGCCGTGCTGCTGCTGACCTGCGCCGCGCCCGGCCGCCTGCTGCCGACGATCCGCAGCCGCTGCCGCCGCCTGCGCCTGTCGCCGCTGCCGGACGCCGACATGGAGCGGCTGCTCGCCGCCTATCTCCCCGACCTCGACGCCGATGCGCGGGCGCGCCTTGTGACGCTCGCCGAGGGCTCGCCCGGCCGCGCGCTGCTGCTGGCGGAGGAGGAGGGGCTGGCGCTGTCGCAGCTCGTGGATCAAGTGCTGGGCGCGCTGCCGGCGCTGCCCGCCTCGCGCGCCCATGTGATCGCCGACACGCTGGGACGCGGCGAGGGCGCATTCTCCACCTTCATGGACCTGCTGCGCGCCGCCATATCCAGCGCCGTGCGAGACGTGCTGCGCGGGCGCGGCGATCCCGAGCAGGAGCGGCTTGTCGCGCTGCGTCCCCTTGATGCCTGGGGCGAGACGTGGCACGCGCTGACCCGCCTGCAGGATGAAACCGAGCGCTTTAGCTTGGACAAGCGGCAGGCCCTTGTCGCCGGCCTCGGCCTGCTCAGCCCAACCAGAACCGGCTCCTCCGTCACCGGAAACCCATGACCCAACGCTTCTACGTCACCACCCCGATCTACTACGTGAACGGCGCGCCGCATGTCGGGCACGCCTACACCTCGATCGCGGCCGACGTGATGGCGCGCTTCAAGCGGCTCGACGGCTACGACGTGTTCTTCCTGACCGGCACCGACGAGCACGGGCAGAAGGTGGAGAAGGCGGCGGCGGATGCGGGCCTCGACCCGCAGGCCTTCACCGATCAGGTATCGGCCAAGTTCCGCGACATGGCCGACCGGCTGAACGTGTCGTACGACGATTTCATCCGCACCACCGAGGAGCGGCACAAGGTTTCCTGCGCCGAGCTGTGGCGGCGCATCGCCGCGGCGGGCGACATCTATCTGGGCCATTACGAGGGCTGGTACGCCGTCCGCGACGAGGCGTTCTACGACGAGGCCGAGCTGACGGTGCGGCCCGACGGCACCAAGGTCGCGCCCACCGGCGCGCCGGTCGAATGGGTGCGCGAGCCGTCCTACTTCTTCCGCCTGTCCGCCTGGCAGGACCGTCTGCTGGCGTTCTACGATGCGAACCCGGACTTCATCGCGCCCGCGTCCCGCCGCAACGAGGTGATCAGCTTCGTCAAGGGCGGACTGAACGACCTGTCGATCAGCCGCACCAGCTTCCGCTGGGGCATCCCCGTGCCGGATGCGCCCGGCCACGTGATGTATGTCTGGCTCGACGCGCTGAACAACTACGTCACCGCCTGCGGCTTCCCCGATCCGGACGCGCCGCGCTGGGGGTTCTGGCCGGCCGACGTGCACTTCATCGGCAAGGACATCGTCCGCTTCCACGCCGTCTACTGGCCCGCCTTCCTGATGGCAGCCGGACTGCCCACGCCCAAGCGCGTCACCACCAACGGCTGGTGGGTGGTGGACGGGGAGAAGATGAGCAAGTCGCTCGGCAACGTGGTCGATGCGCTGGCGATGGCCGAGACGTTCGGGCTCGATGCGGTGCGCTACTTCCTGATGCGGGAGAAGCCGTTCGGCGCCGATGGCGGGATCAGCCACAAGGCGATGATCTCGCGCACCAACGTCGACCTGGCGAACGACCTGGGCAATCTGGCGCAGCGCACGCTGTCGCTGGTGGCGCGCAACTGCGAGGGCAGGCTGCCGGGCAGGGGGCCTGTGACCGAGGCCGACACCGCGCTGCTCGCCGCCGCCGACGGGTTGCCCGCGCTGATGCGCCAGCGCGTGGAGCGGCAGCTTTTCCATGACGGACTGGAGGAGGTGTGGAAGGTGATCCGCGCCGCCAACGCCTATATCGACCATCAGGCGCCCTGGGCGCTGCGCAAGACCGATCCCGTGCGGATGGCGGCGGTGCTGCGCGTGCTGGCCGACGTGCTGCGCGTGGTGGGGACCGTTCTCCAGCCGTTCATGCCGGCTTCGATGGCGAAGCTGCTCGACCAGCTCGGCGTGCCGGACGAAGCGCGGGATTTCCGCGCGCTCGCCGCGCCGGTGGCGGACGGCACGGTGCTGCCGGCGCCGCAGGGCATCTTCCCGCGCTTTGTCGAGACCGAGGCCTAAGCCCAAGATGCTGATCGATTCGCACTGCCACCTGGACTACTACACGGCGGACGAGCTGCCCGACGTGCTCGCCCGCGCCGCCGCGGCGGGAGTGGGCGAGGTGGTGACCATCGGCACCAGCCTGCCGCAATCCGAGGCGCTGCGCGGCATCGTGGAGGGCAGGGACGGGGTGTGGTTCACCGTGGGGGTGCATCCGCACAACGCGGCGAAGGGGCCCGTTCCGGCGCCCGAGACCATAGCGGCGCTGACGGCGCATCCGAAGGCGATCGGCATCGGCGAGTCCGGCCTCGATTACTTCTACGACAAGGCTCCGCGCGACGTGCAGCACGCCAATTTCCGCGCCCATATCCGCGCCGCGCAGCAGACCGGCCTGCCGCTGGCGATCCATGCGCGCGATGCCGACGAGGACATCGCCGCTATCCTGCACGATGAACGGGATAGGGGCGGGGAGTTCGCCTTTCTTCTGCATTGCTTCAGCTCGGGCCGGAAACTGGCTGAAGATGCAGTTTCGATGGGTGGCTATGTCAGTTTCTCGGGCATCCTGACGTTTCCGAAATCGACAGAAATCAGAGAGATCGCGGCCGATATTCCGGCCGACCGGCTGCTGGTGGAGACCGATGCGCCGTACCTGGCGCCGGTGCCGTTCCGGGGCAAGCGGAACGAGCCCGGCTGGGTGACGAACACGGCCCGCGTGCTGGCCGAGGTGCGCGGCATGACGTCCGAGGCGCTGGCCGATCTGACCACCGCCAATTTCCGCCGCCTGTTCCGCAAGGCCGCCTAAGCCGCCGTGCGGGTGACGCTGCTCGGCACGGGGTCCTCGGCCGGCGTGCCGATGGTCGGCGGCCCGGACGGCCGCGGCGACTGGGGGCTGTGCGATCCCGCCGAGCCGCGGAACCGCCGCACGCGGTGCAGCATCGTGATCCAGGCCGCGCCCGATGGGCCGCGCCTGCTGGTGGACACCGCGCCCGACATGCGGGAGCAGCTGCTGGCATGCGGGATTCCACGTATCGATGCGATCCTTTACACGCACGCCCATGCCGACCACATCACGGGTCTCGACGACGTCCGGATTCTGAACCGGATCGCTGGGCGCCCGCTGGAAGCCTTCGCCACGGAGGCGACGCTGGCGGAGCTGAGCCGGCGCTTTCCCTATGCATTCAGGCCATGGGAACCGCCGGGCTTCTACCGTCCGGTGCTGCTGCCGCGCGCAGTGGCGCTTGGCGCGACGGTCGAGGCGGCGGGCTTGGCCGTGCGCGTGTTCGAGCAGGATCACGGGCTCAGCCGCTCGCTGGGTTTGCGCGTCGGCGGCTTCGGCTACTCGACGGACGTGGTGCGGCTGGACGACGCGGCATTCGATGCGCTGCGCGGCGTGGATACCTGGGTGGTGGACTGCTTCCAGCGCCATGGCCCGCACACGACGCACGCGCATGTCGAGGCGGTCGCTGCCTGGGCCGAGCGATTGCGGCCTCGGCGCACGGTGCTGACGCACATGGGCGTCGAGATGGACTGGGCCTGGATGCTGGCGAATCTGCCGCCGGGCATCGAGCCGGGCTTCGACGGAATGACGCTGGACGTGCCCACAGACCGACGTCCGCTCTTTCCATAATATATCTTCTGCGGTGTTTGCGCGCGTGATGTTGGCGCGGCGCCCCCGCGTCCCCTCTCTCCGCCTGATCTTCCGCCATGCTGGCGCGGCGGAACGTTTCGTGCCGAGATGCGCTCCCACGCCGTGGCCGAACGGGCGCGGCCACAGCAACGGGAGGAACGCCATGCGGCCCAGCCGCCCGCGTGCCGCCGCGCGCAGCAGCGCCGAGTATCGTTTTCCTGGATTGGCCGTCCTGGCCGCCGCAGCGGTTGCGGGAACGGCGGTATGGGCCGCCCTGCCCCTCACCGCCCTGGGGGCCGGCGCTTTCGACGGAACCTACCGGGGCAGCCAGCGCACCATACAGACCAACAACTCCGCCGATTGCTCCAGGATGGACCGCGACAACACCACGATCTCCATCACGGACAACCACTTCACGCGGCGCTGGGGCGAAGCCGAGTTGTCGGTCGACGTCGGTGCGGACGGTTCGTTCGAGCAGAAGGCATTGATGAGGGGGAAGCAGCTCCGCACCGCCGTGATCAAAGGCAAAGTCACGGGCGGGATGCTTGAGGCGGATATCGGGACGCCCCTGTGCTCCGTGCACCTGTCGCTGAAGAAGTCCTGAGCGGCGGGCTAAGCCGCGAAGACGTGGTTCACGTCGGCGCCGAGCCGGTCGTAGGCAGCGCCATACACGTGGACCGACAGAGCATCCGCGACGCCGACATTCGCCAGCCGGTGGATCGCCTCCGGTCCCGCTGACGCATGGCCGACATCGGCCGGGCCGCGCGGCCTGCAGCCGACCGGGCTGGCCTGGCCGCTGGCGTCCGCAGTGAAATAGCTTTCCACCAGCCAGCCCCGGTGCACGCCGAAGGCGCACCACGTCTTGTGCGCGTGGACCGGCGACATCTGCCCGGGCGCCCAGGCGATGGCGAGGACGCAGTAGCCCTTGCCCTCTCCCAACAGGTGGCGCGTGTAGCGGGACTTGTCGCAGGGGCACAGCACGCCGTCGAGGAGCGCCGGGTCGGCGAGATGGGCCGCGAGAACCTGGGCGATCCGCTCGGGCTGAACCGGGCCGCCGGCCCGCACGGCGCGATCGATCTCGGCGAGCATCACCGACAGCGCGGGGGGGCGAAGACCCGCGCCTTGGCCGGCGGACGGGCCGCTTGCGACCGGATGGGACAGGACCGCTTCTGAGCCGACACCGAGCATTGCGCCGCGCCTCCATACTCCGGGGATGGAATTACCACCCTCACGGCATAGAAAGCAACGATCATTCTGTTTGTCTCATCGATGGGAGGGTTAATTTCTGTTCGGATGAGATCGAGTAGGTCAAAGCCTCTGTCCTGCGGGCGATGTGGATCGTCGTCGTGGGCGGACAGCACCGCGGCAGATGGTGCGAGAGCACGGCACCGCTGAATCCCGCCCGATGATGGCGATGGAGGTGTGCGCCATGGACAAATTGCTTCCGTTCCGGCACGCCGATGCGGTCGGCCTGCCAGGTACACGCTCCCGCCCGGTGCCATCCTCGGATGGAACGGCGCGGCAGGCCGTTCCGCCGAGAACTGTCCCCGCCTACGCAACATCCCCGATCCGACCGCACTCCGAACCGCCGCCATGAGAGCCGCCCGATGACACGCACCGCAGAGGCCGAGCTTCGCCGCCTTCTGGAGATCATGGCCGCGCTGCGCGATCCCGTCGCAGGCTGCCCGTGGGACCGGGAACAGAGCTTCGCGACGATTGCGCCCTATACGATCGAGGAAGCCTACGAGGTCGCGGATGCGATCGCCCGTGACGACCGCACGGCGCTGCGCGACGAGCTTGGGGACCTGCTGTTCCAGGTCGTCTACCACGCCCGCATGGCCGAGGAGGCCGGCGACTTCGTCTTCGCCGACGTGGCCTGCGGCATCGCCGACAAGATGATCCGCCGTCACCCGCATGTCTTCGGCGATGCGGCCGCGCGGGATGCGGCCGAGCAGACCGCGGCATGGGAAGCCCAGAAGCGCGCCGAACGTCTGGCGCGGGCGGAGCACGGCACGCTGGCCGGCGTCGCGGCGGGTCTCCCTGCCCTGACCCGCGCCGCCAAGCTCACCTCGCGCGCCGCCAGGGTCGGGTTCGATTGGCCCGATGCCGCGGCGGTGCTCGACAAGCTCGATGAGGAAACCGCCGAACTGCGCGCGGAGCTGGACGGCGCGGACCCGGAGCGCCTGGCCGACGAGGTTGGCGATATGCTGTTCGTGCTCGCCAATCTGGCGCGCAAGCTCGATCTGGATCCGGAGACCTGCCTGCGCCGCGCCAACGACAAGTTCGCCCGCCGCTTCGGCGCGGTCGAGGGTGCGCTCTCAGCAGAGGGCCGCGCGCCCGCGGATGCGACCCTCGGCGAAATGGAGGCGCTGTGGCAGGCGGCGAAGCGCGCGGAGCGTCAGGCAGCCTCGATCGAGCGTTCGCCGTCGCGCAGCACGACATAGATCGCCGGGATCACCAGCACCGTCAGCAGCGTGGACGAGGCGAGGCCGAACAGCAGCGATATCGCGAGCCCCTGAAAGATCGGGTCCGTGAGGATCGTCGCCGCGCCGATCATCGCCGACAGGGCGGTGAGCAGGATCGGCTTGAACCGTATCGCGCCCGCATTCAGCAGCACCTGCCGCAGCGTCTCCCCCTGCCCCGCTCCATGCCTCACGAAATCGACCAGCAGGATCGAGTTGCGGACGATGATTCCCGCCAGGGCAATGAAGCCGATCATCGAGGTGGCCGTGAACGGCGCGGCAAAGAGCCAGTGGCCGGCCACGATGCCGATCAGCGTCAGCGGGATCGGCGTCAGAATCACCAAGGGCAGCTTGAAGCTGCGGAACTGCGCGACGACCAGGATATAGATGCCGAGAATCGCGACGCCGAACGCGGCCCCCATGTCGCGGAACGTGACGTAGGTGATCTCCCACTCGCCGTCCCACAGAAGCGTCGGACGGCTTTCGTTCTGCGGCTGGCCACGGAAGCTGATCACGGGCTTCGGCAGCGTTCCCCAGTCATGCGCCTCGATCGCCCGGTTGACGGCGAGCATCCCGTAGACCGGCGCCTCGAACGCGCCGGCAAGCTCGGCCATCACCATGTCGGCGAAGTGCCCGTCGCGGCGGAACAGAATGCGCGATCCGGCTTCGCGCTCCGCATGCACCACCTCGCCCAACTCCACGACCGTCTTGCTGCCTGGAAGCGTGTTGGCGGGCACCGGCGTGGATGCCAGGCGCCGGTCCCAGGTCAATCCGCTCTTGGGCAGTCCGATGCGGATCTCAACCGGATCGCGTCCCTCCCCGCGATGCGAATAGCCCACGGGAATGCCGCCAAGCAGCGACTGCACGGTGTCGTAGACATCGCTTTGCTCGACGCCGAAGTATTCGAGCTGGTCCTGGTCGATCGACACCCTCAGGCGCGGCCGGGGATGCCCGTATGAGTCGGTGACATCCACGATGTAGGGCACCGACTTGAACAACCTCTTGATTTCCTCCGCTACCTTCAGGCGGGTCGCCGCGTCGGGGCCGTAAATCTCCGCGAGCAGCGTTGCGAGCACCGGCGGACCGGGTGGCACCTCGACGACCTGCAGGGTCGCGCCTTCCGGCAATGTCAGCGCGGCGAGGCGCCGGCGCAGATCCAGCGCGATCGCGTGGCTGGCACGCGCGCGGTCGCCCTTCTCAGCGAGATTGATCTGAAGGTCGCCCAACTCAGGCGACTGGCGCATGTAGTAATGCCTGACCAGGCCGTTGAAGTTGAACGGCGCGGCCGTGCCGGCATAGGCCTCGATCGACCGCACCTCCGGCAGCTGGCGTGCGATGTCGGCAGCGGCGAACAGCAGCCGCTCGGTATCTTCGAGCGTGCTGCCCTCGGGCAGGTTCAATTCGACCGCCAGCTCCGACTTGTTGTCGAAGGGCAGCAGCTTCACCGTGACGCTTTCGGTGTAGAACAGCGTGCAGGCCGCGACGGTGGCAATGCCCACGACGACCAGAAAAGTCCAGGCGCGGGCGCGGGATCGCAATACGGGCCCAGCGATCGCCCGATACAGACGGCCGAGCCTGCCTTCGGCATGATGGTGCGTTTCCGTGCCGGCCTGGCCGGCCGGTGGCGCGAGCTTCAGCATCAGCCAGGGCGCCACCACCATCGCCACGAAGAACGAGAACAGCATAGCGGCCGAGGCGTTCGCGGGAATCGGCGCCATGTACGGCCCCATCAGTCCCGAGACGAAAAGCATCGGCAGCAGCGCGGCGATGACGGTGAGGGTGGCGACGATCGTGGGATTTCCCACCTCGGCCACCGCCTGGACGGCGGCCTGCATGCGCGACCGCCCGTCCTTCATGGACCAGTGACGCGCGATGTTCTCCACCACGACGATAGCGTCATCCACCAGGATGCCGATGGCGAAGATCAGGGCGAACAGGCTGACCCGGTTGATGGTGTAGCCCATCACCCGCGCCGCGAAGAGCGTGAGGAGAATCGTGGTCGGGATCACCACCAGCGTCACCAGCGCTTCGCGCCACCCGACCGCGAACGCGATCAGCACCACGATCGAGACGGTGGCGAGCCCCAGATGAAACAGCAGCTCGTTCGCCTTGTCGTCCGCCGTCTTGCCGTAGTCGCGCGTGACCTGGACGCGGATATCGGAGGGGATCAACGAGCCGCGCAGCGCATTCGCCCGGTCGACGATGTCCTGAGACACCACCACCGCATTCGCGCCGGCGCGCTTGGCGAGCGCGATGCTGACGGCGGGGACGCGATCCCATCCGTCCTTCGCCGGCGTCATGTTCCAGACCCGGGCTTCGGCCGTGCTCGGGCCGATCACCACGCGCGCGACATCGCGGACATAGACCGGCCGGCCATCGCGGGTCGTCAGCAGCAGCAACCCAATATCGGGCACGCCGCGCAGCGTTTGTCCCGCCGCGACGGTGCGCATCGCGCCGCTATCCCGGACGCTGCCGGCGACGAACTCCCGGTTTGCATCGCGCACCTTCGCGACAAGCTGCTGCAGCGTCACGCCGAACAACGAGAGCTTTTCGGGATCGGGCTCGACCCGGATTTCCTCGGCTCCGGACCCTACAACATAGCTTGTGCCGATGTTGTCGACCTTGATCAGTTCCGTACGCAGCTTGCCCGCAAGGTCATACAGATCCTTGTCGGTCCACCTGGACGCAGCGGCTGGATCGGGCGACAAGGTGAGGACGACGACGGCAACGTCGTTGATGCCGTGCCCCACTATGAGCGGTTCGGGGATACCGATCGGAATCCTGTCGAGGTTCGCGCGGATCTTGTCGTTTACCCGCAGCACGGCATCGTCTTCGTTGGTGCCGACGTTGAAGCGTACCGTGACCATGACGCGGTCATCCTGCGTCTGGCTGTAGACGTGCTCCACGCCGGCGATTGGTTTGACGATCGCCTCCAGAGGCTTGGTGACCAATTCTACCGCATCGGGCGCGCGCAGCCCGTTCGCCTGGACGATGACGTCAACCATCGGGACGCTGATCTGCGGCTCCTCTTCCCGTGGAATGGTCAGCAGCGCCACGAGACCCGCGGCAAGCGCGACCAGCAGAAAGAGCGGCGTCAGCGGCGAGCGGATGGTCGCCTGCGTCAGGCCGCCGGAAAGGCCGAGATTCATGGCCGCACCAGCACGTCGCCCGCGTGCAGACCGGATAGAATTTCGATTCCATCGGGCATCGCCTTGGTCTGGCGCGGCTGGCCGCGCTGGACCGGAGTATCCACCACGACACCATCGGTTTGGCGCAGTCGCACATAGTCAAGGCCGTAGCGTGTGGTGATCAGGCTTTCGGGCACGACAAAGCCACGCCGCTCGCCCGCATCGATCCAGACCAGTACCCGGTCGCCAACGAAATACGTGCCGAGGTTGTCCACTTTTGCATCGGCGACGACCCGGCCTTCCTCGATCTGTGGATAGACGAGTGTGATCGTGCCGGTGGCACCCCCGGGTGCGCCGAGCTGAGCGGGCGCGATCGTGACGACATCACCCTGATGCAGCGACAACGCGTGGCGCTCGGGAATGCGCAGGCGCAGCAGGAAGGGCTGCTCGCCGATCGTGGCGATGGTATCGCCGTTCAATACCACGCTGCCCGCGGTGAGTGGGACGGTCAGCACGCGCCCGGCGACGGGGGCGAGCACCCTGCCCTCCTCCAGGTTCTGCGCGGCAACCGCGCGCTCGGCGGAGCGGGCGCGCAGGACCGCTGTCGCGACCTCGACCGCCGTCCGAGCCTGATCCGCGGTGGTACGGGGCCCCACGCCTTGCTTGAAAAGCGTTTCCGCCCGGGTCAGGTCGGTCTGCGCCTGCGCAAG
>JAFEFJ010000102.1 GCA_018240635.1 Pseudomonadota bacterium
AACTTCGCGCTGTATGCGGCGCGCGCCTATCTGCACGACAACGACCCCGCGCCCGCGGTCGCCAACGTCAAGAAGACGATGAAGATCTACCCCTACCAGCCGGGGGCGTTCGGCACGAGCATCGCGCAGGCGCTGGACGGAACGGTCCGCATCGCAATGCAGCCGAAAATCCCCGAGACGAAGTTCATCGAGGGCAGCGGGCTGTCGTTCAACACGATCCCGCCGAGCGACATCGGCTTCTTCGAGATGATCAACGAGAACGTCCAGAGCGAGCCGGCCACCAGCTATGACACGGAGCTCGCCGGGCAGCTCGCCGCCATCGGCATCGTGCACGGCAAGCCGTTCAAGCCCGACGAGCGGATGAAGAAGATCCTGTCGGACGCGGCGGCGTTCGGGCAGGCCACGGGGCGCGCGCTGAACTGGCGCTACGCGATGAAGCACCCCGACTGGGCCTATTACGAAGGCGGGCACTGGGGGAGCATGCTCTGGCAGGGCGGCGCCTTCTTCGAGACGCCGCCGCCGCTCTTCGAGGGCGGAATGTTCAAGCCCCTGCCGCCGACCGGCGCGCGCACGCTCGATTCGCGCACGGCCTTCTACTACGGCTACACGCTCGACTCGCCCGGCATGATCATGCGCATCCCCGGCGTGGGCTCGCAGTACCTGATGGGCTTCGTCGATGCCGACGGCAATCCGTTCGACGGCGCGAAGACCTACAAGGTGGTGCTGCCCGCGCATATTCCGGCGGAGGCGTTCTGGTCGCTGACGCTGTACGACAACCAGACCCGCTCCATGCTGCAGACGCCGCAGAACTTTCCGCGCGCCGGCAGCCAGAGCTATCCCTCGCCCGCCGCCGTTGCGGCCGCCGACGGCAGCACGACCGTGTGGTTCGGGCCGACGCAGCCCGCGGGCGTCGCGCGCGGCAACTGGATCCAGACCGTGCCAGGGAAGGGCTGGTTCACGATCCTGCGGCTGTACAGCCCGCTGCCGCCCTTCTTCGACAAGAGCTGGCGCGCAGGCGAGATCGAGCTGGTGAAGTAGGGAGGGGGGCCTTAGGCGCGTAGCCTGTAGGGTGGGCGCAGCCCACCGGATGGACCGAAGCCTGAAATGAGGGCGGCAGAGTTGGTGGGCTGACGCCCACCCTACGCGGATGCTGCAAGCTGCCGCTTGCCGACCGCGTGGCCGGAACGTAAAGTCCTGAACGGGGATGGAGTCCCCCTTCAACCGCCCGCAAGGGCTGATGACTCCTACCGTGCGAGGGTTTGCGCGGTGGGAGTCCGTCCGGAACGGCCCGCCGCGCGGCGGGCTTTTTCATGCCCCCTCGTCTGTCGAGTGGTCGGGGAGGAGAGCATGGAGATCGACTGGACACACGCCGGACCGTCGATCGCGGCGGCCTTCTTTGCATCGCTGGTGGAATTCATCGAGGCGCTGACGATCGTCCTCGCGGTCGGCGCGGTCCGCGGCTGGCGGGGCGCTCTTGGCGGGACCGGTCTTGCCCTGGCTTCGCTGCTTGCGCTGGTCATTGTGCTCGGTCCTGCGCTGACCCGCATTCCCCTTCAGGCGGTGCAACTCGGACTTGGCACGCTGTTGCTGCTGTTCGGCATGCGCTGGCTCCGAAAGGCCATCTTGCGGGCATCCGGGGTGATCCCGCTCCATGACGAACTGGCCGCCTATGCGCGCGAACGTGCGGCGCTTGAGGCGATGGGGGTGCGGAAGAGCGGCTGGGACCGTGTCGCCGCCGCAACCGCGTTCAAGATCACCATGATCGAGGGCATCGAGGTGGTGTTCATCGTGATCGCGCTCGGCGCCGCCCGCGCGGGACTCCTGGTGCCGGCCAGCCTGGGCGCCCTCGCGGCCCTCGTCCTCGTGATCCTGCTTGGCCTGCTTCTGCATCGGCCCGTCGCGATGATCCCGGAGAACACGCTGAAATTCATCGTCGGCGTGCTTCTGTGCGCGTTCGGCACATTCTGGGCCGGCGAGGGCATGGGCCTCACCTGGTCCGGCGAGGATTGGTCCATTCCTGCGCTGAACGCCGGTTTCCTTGCCGCCGCCCTGGTCGCCATCCCGATCTGCGGGGGACGTCAACGCATGCTGGCGGCCGGAGAACGGGCATGAGCTGGCTGCGAACAGTCCGGGACGAGCTGATCGGGCTATTCGTCGATGACGGGCGCTTTGCCGCTTCCATCGTCGGGTGGATCGTCCTGTGCGCGCTGGTGCTGCCGCGCGTGAGCCTGCCTGCGGCAACGCCGCCGATCCTGCTTTTCGCGGGACTGGCCGTCATCCTGGTCCATAATGCCGCACGGCGCGCCCGCGAGGGACGCCAACCATGATCCCGTACCTCTGGGTGGCGGCCGGCAGCGCCCTGGGCGGGATGGCGCGATATGGCTTCGGCCTGTTCGCCGCCCGGCTTTGGGGACAGTCGTTCCCCTGGGGCACGATCGCCATCAATGTCGTCGGCAGCTTCGTCATCAGCTTCTTCGGCACGCTGACGCTTGCGGACGGGCTGCTGCCTGCGAATGCCAATCTGCGCATCTTCGTCATGGTCGGGATTTGCGGCGGCTTCACCACGTTCTCGTCCTTCAGCCTGCAAACCCTCGAACTGGCCCGCGGCGGAGCGTTTCTCGGGGCCACGGGCAACGTCCTTCTCTCCGTCCTCGCGTGTCTGATGGCGGTCACGGCCGGGCACGTGAGCGCGGAAAAGCTGAATGGCGTCCGGAGGGAGGCGTCCACCATGCCGGCCAGGATCGTTGCCGTTCTCGATCGTCCGGAGACCGCTCACCCCGTTCTTGCCGCGGCGGCTCTTGCAGGCCGGCGCCTGAGGAACGCGCAGATCGAGGCGCTGCACGTCCGGCATGATCCAATGGAGGGCTTCATGCCGACCGAGGAGGTCATGACGGAGGAGCGGCGGCAGGAGATCTCGGGCGAGAACGCGCGGCGATCGACCGATCTGCGCGACATCTTCGATGGATGGCACGCCGAGACGCGCCAGGGCATGTGGCGCGAGGTGACGGGACCCACAAGGCAAGTGGTTCCGGCAGAGGCGGCGCATGCCGATTTTCTTGTGCTGGCCCGCCCTGATCCGCACGCGGGCGGGGATGCCCGTGAAGCCCTCCATGCCGCCCTGTTCGATACCAGGGCGGCGACGCTGCTGGTTCCCAGGGAGATGTCGCACGACCTTGGCCGGCACGTGGCCATCGCCTGGAAGTCGGCCGCCGCCAGCAGCCGGGCGGTCGAGGCTGCGATGCCGCTCCTGTCATCCGCCGACCGGGTTTCCGTGCTGACTGAAACCGATGACGACGGCGCGGAGCCGGAACCGCCGAGCGTGGTGAAGCAGCTCGACGGAAAGCAGGTTACGCTGCATCGCTTTCGGGCATCCGGCCGCGGCATCGGACAGGCGCTCCTTGAAGAGGCGCGGCATGTCGGCGCCGATCTGCTCGTGATGGGCGCCTACAGCCGGAGCAGGCTGTCGGAGTTCGTGCTGGGCGGAGCCACGCGAGAGATACTCGCGGAAGCGGATATCCCGGTTTTGATGCGCCACTGACTGCCCGGCGAGCATGGCGAGCGCAGGGGGGCTTCAGCCCGCCGGCCGGACCGGAACCACGCCCGGAGACGAGGGCGGCGGCTTCGGTGGGCTGAAGCCCGCCCTGCGCCGATGCGGGGCCCGTGTCCGCCGAGCCCCGGCCCCCCCCCCGGCCCCCCGGGCCCGCATCGTCGGCTGCGGCCCTAGCGCCGCCGCTTGGCGCGCTTCTCCTCGCGTTCCTTCGCGTCCGCTTCCGCATCGGCCTTGCGCTGGGCGGGCACGGTTGTCTGGAAGAAGCTCGCGAACTCCCAGACGGTCGGGCTGTCCGTGTGTTCCCAGCAGTTGTAGCCGCGGCAGTCGGTGGGGCGCGCTTCGTAGACCGTGCAGCGGCGGCGGGTGTCGAGGAACTGGCAGGTGCGGTCGGCCTGCTTGATGCGTTTCTTGCCCGCGCGGGTGCGGTGGACGATGTGGCGCGCCTCGAACTCCGCGCGGGTCAGGCCGAGATGGCGGGAGAGGCGGGTGATGTCGAGCTCCGTCACCTCCACGTAGCCGGCGAGCCGGCAGCACAGGGCCGGGCATTTCAGGCAATCGAGCTTGGGGTTGGCTTCGTCCATCGCCTGCGCCGCCGCGGAAAGCCCCGAGCATAGCGTCCCGCGGGGGCGAGTCGCATGGCTTGGCGCATTGCAGGCGACCGACAGTGCGCACACTACCCAAGGTTGTTATGCATAACTACTCTTGCTCGGCGGTTCGGTTTGGGGTCTCGTCAACTCATCGTGACATGAATGTGAATCGCGATTAGGTTGTGGAAAACTCGGGGTTGCTTGCATGCGTCTGACGACCTTCCGGCCGCGTCCCGCGGCCAGAGCCCTGGCATTCGCCGCAGCGTTGCTGGCCATGCCGGTGGCCGCCGGGGCCGCCGATTTCCGGTGGGCCAACGACGGCGACGTTAACGCCATGGATCCCTACACCCGGAACGAGACGTTCCAGCTCTCGTTCGACGCCAACATCTACGAGCCGCTGATCCGCCGCAGCCGCACGCTCGGCCTGGAGCCGGCGCTCGCCACGTCCTGGGAGCACACCAGCCCGACCGTTTGGCGCTTCCACCTGCGCCACGGCGTCAAGTGGCAGGACGGCTCGCCCTTCACGGCCGACGACGTGGTCTTCTCGGCCAACCGCGTGCGGGCGACGACATCGGTGATGCGTTCGGTGCTGGCGCCTGTGAAGTCGGTCACGCGGATCGACGATTTCACCGTCGATTTCGAGACCGCGAAGGTCGATCCGATCTTCCCGCAGGAGATCACGACCTGGACCATGATGAGCAAGGCGTGGTGCGAGAAGAACGACGCGGTCGAGCCGGTCAACCTCGCCGCCTCCAAGACCGAGAACTTCGCGATCCGCCACGCCATGGGCACCGGCCCGTTCCGGCTCGTGCTGCGCGAGCCGGATCGCCGCACCGTGCTGGAAGCCAACCCGGACTGGTGGGACAAGCCGGAACATAACCTTACCAAGGTTACGTTCAACGTCATCGGCAACCCCGCGACGCGCACCGCCGCGCTGCTGTCGGGCGATGTGGACATGATCTACACCGTGCCGCCGCAGGACGAGGAGCGCATCAAGGCCTCGCCCGACCTGAAGCTCATCACCGGGCCCGAGCTGCGCACCATCTTCCTCGGCATGGACCAGTGGCGCGACGAGCTGCTGCGCTCGGACGTGAAGGGCAAGAACCCGCTGAAGGACGTGCGCGTGCGAAAGGCCTTCGCGCTGGCGATCGACGAGGACGCCATCGCGGCGCGCGTGATGCGCGGGCAGGCGCATCCCACATGGGAAATGTGGGGGCCCGGCGTGAACGGCTATGATGCGAAGCAGGACGTGCGCCCCAAGGCCGATCCCGCGCGCGCCAAGGCGTTGCTCGCCGAAGCCGGCTATCCGAACGGCTTCAGCATGAGCATGGACTGCCCGAACGACCGTTACGTGAACGACGAGGCGATCTGCACCGCCGTCGTCGCGATGCTCGCGAAGATCGGCGTGAAGGTCGATCTGACGGCGCAGACCAAGACGCGCTTCTTCAACAAGATCGCCGCCCCCGCCTACGATACCGACTTCTATCTGCTGGGCTGGACCCCGAACACCTACGACGCGCACAACGTGCTGTACAACCTCATCGTCAGCCGCAAGCTGCCGGCCGGCGAGGTGAATTACGGCGGCTATTCCAATCCGAAGGTCGATGCGCTGACCGACCAGATCGCGGTCGAGACCGATCAGGCCAAGCGCGACGCGATGATCGACGAAGCGGCGAAGATCGTGCAGGACGATGTCGGCTACATCCCGCTGCATCAGCAGGTCATCGCCTGGGCGGCGCGCAAGAACATCGAACTGGTCCAGCAGGCCGACAACTACTTCCCGCTGCGCTTCGTCCGGGTGAAGTAGCCGCCCGCCGCGCCGCGCGGCAGACTTCCCGCGATCGGGGAAGGAGGCGGCGATGGCGGAACAGGCGATGGCGGGACAGGCGGGACGGTTCGCGGGCAAGGTGGCGGTGGTCACCGGCGGCGCCTCGGGCATCGGGCTGGCGACCGTGCGGCGGCTTGCCGCCGAGGGCGCGCGGGTGGTCGCGGGCGATCTCGATCCGCAGGGACGCATGCCCGCGCTGCAGGCCGAACTCGGTGCGGACGTGGCCTGGATGCGCGCCGACGTGACGCGGGAAGCCGACATGGCGGCGCTGGCCGACGCGGCGGTGGAGCGGTTCGGCGGCCTCGACTGCGCGTTCAACGTCGCCGGCGGCTCGCGCCCGTCCTACCTGCTCGACATGGCGGAGGAGGACTGGGACTTCGTGCTCGACCTCTGCCTCAAGGGCGTGATGTTCGGCATCAAGCACCAGGCGCGCCGGATGGCGGCGCAGGGCCGGGGCGGGGCGATCGTCAATGTCGCGTCGCTGAATTCCCATGTGCCGATGCATGGCGGCGGCGCCTACGCCACCGCCAAGGCGGGGGTGGAGATGCTGACCCGCAACGCCGCGCTGGAACTCGCCGAGCACGGCATCCGGGTGAACGCCGTCCTGCCGGGGCTGGTGGAAACCCCGCTCACCAGGCGGCATTTCGACAATCCCGACGCGCTCGCCGCCTTCAAGGCGCGCATCCCGATGGGCCGCCCGGCGCAGCCCGAGGAGATCGCGGGTCCCTTGCTTTTCCTCGCCAGCGCAGACGCAAGCTATGTGTCGGGGGCGAGCCTGCTGGTGGACGGCGCCTGGGCGGTCAGCGGCTATCCCGACATGCGCCCCTTCCGCGGCCCCGCCCGGTGGAACGGCGGCGGGTGAGCGTCTCCCCGCCCACAAGGGGAGGGGGAGTGGTGGGCCAGCCCGCCCTTGCGGAGTGGGAACGGCCTCTGGATGATGTCAGTTCGATGAGGATCGAGAGAGCAGGACCGCGCGCATGAATATCCTGGCGCCGCCGAAGGCGCGGCTCACGATCGAGGTGGTGCACGATCTGGTCTGCCCCTGGTGCTTCCTGGGCGTGCGCCGGCTGCTGCGCACCATCCGCCGCCGGCCGGACCTGCTGTTCGACCTGGTGTGGCGGCCGTTCCTGCTGAACCCGGACATGCCGCGCGGCGGCATGGCGCGGCCCGACTACGTGGTGCGCAAGTTCGGCGGCGAGGACCGCGCGCGGCGGCTCTATGCCTCGATCACCGAGATCGGCCGCGCCGAGGGCGTGCTGTTCCGCTTCGAGCGCGTCCGCCGCACCCCGTCCAGCATCGACGCGCACCGGCTGGTGCGCTTCGCCGCCCGCTACGGCTGCGCCGATGCGATGGTGGAGGCGCTGTTCTCCGCCCATTTCACCGACGGGCGCGACATCGGCGACCATACCGTGCTCGGCGGCATCGCCGAGGCGATGGGCCTGGATGCGATCGCGGTCGAACGCTACCTCGCGACCGACGAGGACACCGACCTCGTGCATTCCGACAATCTCCGCGCGCACCGGCTCGGCATCAACGGCGTGCCCTGCTTCGTCGTCGGCGGCCGGCACGCGATCGCGGGCGCGCAGGAACCCGAGGTGATCGAACGCCTGCTCGACGTCGCGACCGTGGAGGCGATGGAGGGCTGACGCGCGGCCCGTGCGGGCCTACAACAAGAAACTCGGCGTAACGAGTCCGCAGGCGAGGAGAGTGGGGATGGATGGCGTCCGTTCCGGCCCGGCGGCCCGATCCCGGACGCGCGCCGCGGGATGGATGCGCGCCCTGCGGGCCTCCGCGCTCGCGCTTTTCCTTGGCGCCTGCGGGTCCCTGCTGCCCGCGCCGGTCGGCGCGCCGGTGGGGCAGTTCGGCAAGGCCGTTTCGGATGTGTCGGCCGCGCAGCTCGGCCTCTACGATGCGCTCGCGCGCAACGAAAGCGACCTGAACAGCTACAACAGCTTCGTCGGTCCCGCGCTGGCGGGCGGGCCGCGCCCGGTGCCGCTGCCCGCCGCCACCATGACGGAGGCGCAGCGCGCGCTGCGCAAGAGCATCCTCGACGGCCTGTCTGCCTACGGGCAGGCGTTGCAGGCGCTGGCGCAGACGGGCGATGCGACGGCGTTCGACGCGAGCGCGAAATCCATCGACGGCTCGCTGCGCAAGATCGCGGGCGACAAGGCGCTGGTGGGCGATTTCCTGGCGAGCGCCAAGGCGACCACGATCGGCGTCGATGCGTTCTCAACCGCGATCGCGGCGGTGGGCGACTACGTGGTGCAGCTCGTGGAAACCCGCACCATCACGCAGACGGCGGCGCGGATGCAGCAGCCGATCGAGATCGTGACGCAGGTGCTGCTGAGCGAGAACGACGCCATCGGCGCGGTGCTGGACGGCATCCACGACGCGGGCGACAGCCTGCGCCGTCTCGCGCTTCTGTCGATCAAGTCGGACCCGCGCGGCTCGCGTGGCGGCACGCTGGTGGGCGAGTGGGTGCTGGATCAGGAATTCGCCAAACGCTTCGCCCGCCCGGACATCGCGGCCCTGCAGGCGGCGCTGCGCGCGCTGCCGCCGGCCAACAAGGCGGTCGCGAACGCGCAGGCGCCGGACGGCATCGCCGCGATCCAGGAGTTCGTCGCGCGCGTGCAGGCCGTGCAGGGCTTCTACAAGGGCCTGGGCGGCTGAGGCGCGCGGCCGCGCATCGTTTCAGGAGAACGGATCATGCCGGACGACATCGACGCCAAGATCGCCGCGCTGCGCAACTACATCCGCACGCTGCACGCGGCGGAGGACAGCGCCGACTCGCTCGATGCGCTGACCGCGATCACCGACCAGATCATGGCCGCGCTGCAACTGAGCCAGGCGCTGGCGCAGCAGAAATTCCAGACCGACGACGAAACGCTTGCCGCATCGCGCACGACGATCAACAACAGCGTGGCCGCGCTGCGCGCCTTCCGCGGCAAGGTCGATACCTGGATCAAGGACGTTGCCATCGCCGCGAAGGTGGTCGGTGCCTTCGCGCAGGTCGCACATCTCATCCCGGGCCTTCCGGTCTAGCCAGGAGCACGAACCCGCCATGTCCGACCAGCGCGTCGTGGAAGCCTGCAAGGCGGTGTGGGCCGCCAACCAGCACGATTGCAGCGGCTTCGTCCGGGCCGTCGGCGACCGGCTCGGCGTCGCGATCGCCGGCAATGCCGACCAGATCGTCGGCACGCTGCGCGGCGGGGGCACCTGGACGATGCTGCCCGACGGCGCGGCGGCCGCGGCGAGCGCGATGGCGGGCAAGCTGGTGATCGGCGGGCTGCGCGGCGACGAGCAGGCGGTGAGGGACGCGCATGGCCATGTCGTCGTCGTGGTCGGCGGCGCGCTCAACCGGGGCAAGTATCCGCGCGCCTACTGGGGCAGCCTGGGCGGCGTGGGGGCGGAGGATCAGACGATCAACTGGGCCTGGACGGCGGCGGACCGCGACCGCGTGACCTACGCCGCGCACGACCTGGCCTGAGGCGGCCTACCCGGCCGAGAGGCTCGCGTCCGCCACCGTGCCGACCGGGCGCAGCCCGGCGCCGCCGCCCGGCGTCATCCATTCCTCCAGCACCGGCCGCGGGCCGATCCGCGCGGCGACGCCGGCGGCGGCGAGCAGGCGGAGCATCCGCGCGTGCGGGGCGGGCGGCTCGGCGGTTTCGCGCGCGCCCGCGGGCAGGGTGAGCAGCACGGCGGCGCCGTGCGCGGCGAAGCAGCGCAGCAGCGCCTGCGGCAGCGGCGCGGGATCGGCGCAGACCTCCAGATGCTCGAACCCGATGCCGCGCGCATGGGCGATCAGGCGCGGCAGGCCGGCATGGCGCACCGCGTCCTCGCCCACGAACTGCACCGCGCGGCAGCCGAGTTGGCGTCCCTGGTCCAGCACCAGCGCGTAGTCGGCCACGCCGAGCGCGTGCGGCCGCAGGTCGCCGAAGGGCGGGGCGCCGCACAGTTCCAGCCAGAGGATCCTGAGGCCAAGGCAGGGCGCGTCGGCGGGGCGGTCCTGATCCAGATTTGCCGGTCGCATGGCGCGCTGGTTGCCTCCCTTCGCATCCCTCGGACCTCCGGGTGTACGCGCGGGGCAGCGGGCGGCATGTGAAGCACTTCACACCCGCCGGCCGGTTTCCTTCCGGCCGGCGATCACGATGCGAAGCGGCTACTCGTCCAGATTGCGGCCGCGATAGGCGTGCAGCGCGGCGAACCCGATGTCGAGATCGGCGATCAGGTCGGCCGGGTCTTCCAGGCCGACATGGATGCGGATGACGGGGCCCGCGAACTTGCCGGTGCCGGCGGTGCGGGTGATGAAGCCCGTCGTCGGGATCGCGAGACTTTCGTAGCCGCCCCAGGACGCGCCGATGCCGAACAAGGACAGCGCGTCGATCATCGCGTGGCTCGCCTCGGCGCTGTATTCGGGCTTCAGCTCGATACCGAACAGGCTGCACGCGCCGGTGAAGTCGCGTTTCCAGATCGCGTGGCCGGGCGCGCCGGGCAGGGCGGGGTGCAGCACCTGCGCGACCTCGGGCCGGTGACGCAGCCAGTGCGCGACCTCGACCGCGGCTTCCATCTGCGCCTGCAGGCGGATGCCGAGCGTGCGCAGCCCGCGCGCAGCGAGCCAGCAATCGTCGGCGCTCGCGTATTGCCCGAGCGCGCTGGAGGCGCCGCGCACCGCCTGCCAGTCCTCCTCGGAGTTCACCGTGACGCTGCCCAGCAGCACGTCGGAGTGGCCGCAGGCGTATTTGGTCAGCGCCTGGATCGAGACATCGACGCCGTGCGTGAAGGGCTGGAAGAAGTGGAAGCCCCAGGTGTTGTCCATCAGCACCTTGGCGCCGCGCGCATGGGCCGCGCGGGCGATGGCGGGGATGTCCTGCACCTCGAAGGTGTGGCTGCCCGGGCTTTCGGTATAGACCACCTTGGTGTTCGGACGGAGCAGCGCGGCCATGCCCGCCTCGTCCACGGTGGGGTCGTAGAACGTCGTCTCGATGCCGCAGCGCGCCATCATGCCCTCGGCGAAGCTGCGCGCGGGGCCGTAGACGCTGTCCGGCATCAGGCAGTGATCGCCCGCGCCGAGATAGGCGAGTAGCGGCGTGGTGACGGCGGCGAGGCCGGTCGAGACCACGACGCAGCGCGTGCCGCCCTCGATCTCGGCGATCATGTTTTCCAGCGCCCAGTGCGTCGGCCCGCCCTGGGTGCCGTAGGTCATCACCTGCTCGAAGCGGTGGGCGGCGGCGCCGAGGCGTTCGCCCACCGTGGGGAACAGCACGGTCGAGCCGCGATGCACCGGGGTGTTGACGAAGCCATAGGCCTTCGTGCCGGGGCGGCCGGCGTGGGAGAGGCGGGTGCGGAACCGGTGCTTGCGGCCGTCGGGATGCGCCGCGCCGTGATTGTCATCCATCGCTGTCAGCTTTCGATCGGGGTGTCGGGGCGGCCGCCCCATTCGGTCCAGGAGCCGTCGTAGAGCGCGCCTTCGGGCAGGCCGGCGAGGCGGAGCCCGAGCGTGAGGATCGCGGCGGTGACGCCGGTGCCGCAGCTTGTCACCACCGGGCGGCTGCCGTCCGCGCCGGCGGCGGCGAAGCGGGCGCGGAGTTCGGCCGGCGCGCGGAACGTCATGTCGGGGTTCAGCAGGTCGGTGTACGGCACGTTCGCCGCCCCCGGCATGTGGCCGCCGCGCATCCCCGGCCGCGGCTCCGGCGCGGTGGCATTGAACCGACCGGCGGCGCGGGCGTCGAGGATCAGCGCCGACCGGGCCGCGACGTCGTTCAGCACGTCGCCGATGCCGCGCAGGCGGGCGGCGCGGAAATCGGGGCGGAACGAGGCGGGCGCGGCGGGCGCGGGCTGCCCATCCGCGAGCGGCCTTCCCTCGGCCTTCCATTTCGGCAGGCCGCCATCCAGCACCGCCGCCTTGTCGTGGCCGAACAGCCCCATCAGCCACCAGCCGCGCGCCGCCGAGGCGAGGCCCTTCTGGTCGTAGAACACCACGCGCGAGGCGTTGGAGATGCCCATCGCGCCCATCAGCTTGGCGAACCGGCCGGGCGTGGGGACCATGTGCGGCAGATCGGTGTCCTGGTCGGCCACCACGTCGATGTCGAAGTAGCGCGCGCCGGGGATGTGGGCGGCGAGGAATTCCGCCGCGCCGTCGCGGTTCTCGTTCGGCAGGTATTTGGTGGCGTCGAACACCACGAGATCGGGCTTGCCGAGTTCGGCGGCGAGCCAGTCCGTGCTGACCAGCGGTTCCATCGGTTCGTTCTCTCCCGCGTCAGGCCGGCGCGATGGTGATGCGGCGGTTCTGCCGGCCCTTGTTCTCGATCTTCAGCACCGTCATGCGCCCGATCTCGCCGGTGCGGGCGACATGCGTGCCGCCGCAGGGCTGCAGGTCGATGGGCGCGTCGCCCGCGCCGATGCGCACGAGGCGGAGCCGCCCGGTGCCGCGCGGCGGCTTCACCGACAGCGTGCGCACGAGGCCCGGATCGGTGTCGAGCACCGACTCGTCCACCCATTCGTGCGACACCGGATGGTCGGCGGCGATCAGGTCGTTGAGGCCCTGTTCAAGCGCCTCCTTCGCGGGCGGGTCGGGCAGGTCGAAGTCGAGGCGGGACTTGTCGAGGCCGATCTGCCCGCCGGTGACGGCGGCGCCCGGGATCAGGCGGCAGAGCAGGTGCATCGAGGTGTGCATCCGCATCAGCCGGTGGCGGCGTTCCCAGTCGATACCGGCCTGCACTTCCGTGCCCACGGGCGGCGGCGCGGCGTCGGGCGCGGGGACGTGCAGGATGGTCTCGCCCTCGCCCTTCACCGTGTCGGCGATCGCGGTCTCGCCGCCTTCCCAGCGCAGCGTGCCGGCATCGCCGGGCTGGCCGCCCGAGCGGGCGTAGAAGGGGGTGCGGTCCAGCACGATGCCCTGCTCCGTGACAGCGACGACGCGCGCCGCCGCTTCGGTCAGGTAGGCGTCGTCCAGGAACAGGCGTTCGGTCATC
>JAFEFJ010000103.1 GCA_018240635.1 Pseudomonadota bacterium
ATCAGCGGCAGCAGGCCCAGCACCGGCATCCCCAGGCCGAGCGTGACGATGCCGAACGACAGCCCGGCCATCCAGAACGCGCCGACCAGGATCGCGATCAGGAACAGGTCCACGCACCAGGCCAGCATGCGGCGGGTCAGCACCCCGCGGGTCAGCAGGTCGTCCTCGATCATCGCCATGCCGTAGCTCATCGGGTCCCTCCGGGGATCAGGGTCACGGTCGCGGCCACCCGCGCCGGATCCGGCCCCAGCGAAATAGTGTCGCCGTCGCGCCAGCGCACGAGGAAATCGCGCATGGGGGCTGAACGGGTTGCCGGACTGGCCGGGCGCGACGACGAAGCGGCTGCGGTCGGGGTCCGCGAGGTCGTAGACGCCCCGGTAGGACGCGCCGTGCAGCGACCGGAACCCGGTCCCCGGCGCGGTGCCGCCGCGATCGAGCGTGGTGTCGTCGCCGGGGGTGGCGATGCCGAACACGCCGAGCCCGCCCACCACCGGCAGCCGGCTCAGCAGCGGGTGCGCGAACTCCGCGACATGCGCCGCCCCCCAGCGCCACGCGGCCGGGTCCGCGCCGTAGCGCGCCGACAGGTCGGCGACCGCGCGGGTCAGCGCCCCGGCCAGCAGCGCGTCGCAGTCGCCGCCGCACCAATGCGCCCCGGCGGGAGAGAGCGCATAGGCGACGAACTCCCGCTCCGGCCCCGCCGCGTTCTCCGGCACGCCGGCGCGGTCCAGCACGGCGGCGAAGATGGCGTCGATCCAGGCGTTGAAGATCAGCGGCTGCGGCGCGTCCATCGCCATCCGCCCGTCCCAGCCGTCCAGCAGCCGCAGCGCCTTTCCCGCCGTGCCCGGCGGCGGCGGCACGGCGCGCAGGCGCGGCAGCAGCGCGGCGGCATAGAGGCTCTCGTCGTCCACCTGCATCCGCGCGAACTCGGCCACCGTGTGCGCGGGCTGCGCATCCAGCAGCGCGCGGATGCGCCGCGCGCGCCAGTCGCCGAACCAGTCGCGGCCCAGGAAGACCGGGAAGTCGCGCGGCGCGATGCGCTCGTTGCCGTTCACCAGCCGCCCGCTCGCGGGCGCCACGTAACGCGGCAGCGCCTCCCCGCCCGCGAAGCCGGTCCAGTCATAGGCGCCCGCCGCGCCCGGCACCGGCGCGAACCCGTCGCCCGCGCGACGGATGGGCACGCGCCCCGTGACGAACAGCCCGATCCCCGCGCGGTCCGCCACCAGCAGGTTCTGCACCGGCGAGGCGATCAGCCCCGCCGCCTTGCCCGCCTCCGCGACCGATTGCGCGCGGTTCAGCGCGAACAGGCCCGTTGCCGCCGTGTCGCCCGGCAGCAGGTTCGCCATCGAGACCGCCAGCACCTTGCCGTCGGCGCGCGGCGCGAGGTCGCTCACCACCGGCCCGTGCCGCGTCGTACGCACGCGCAGGATTTCGTCGGGCGCGCCGCGCACCGCGATCCGTTCCTCCCGCACCGCGAAGGGGCGCGGGCCGTCCGGCGTCTCGTAGCCATCTCCGCCGGCGGTCGGCGTTTCGATGAACACGTCCTGCACGTCGGCGCCCGTGGTGGTGAAGGTCCAGGCAATCGCGCGGTTGCGGCCCAGCACCAGGAACGGCACCCCCGGCGCCGTCGCGCCCGCGAGCGTCGCGTCCGGCGTGTCGATGCGCGCGAGGTACCAGATGCCGGGAAAGCCGAAGCCCAGATGCGGGTCGCCCGCCAGCAGCGGCGCGCCCGTCGCGCTGTGCGCGCCATCCACCGCCCATTCGTCCGATGCCGTGCCGGGCAGCGTGAACGCCGAGGGGAAGCGCGGCAGCACACCAAGGAGCCGCGCCGCCGCCGCCGCGTAGCGCGCCGCGAACGGCAGCGGCGCGCGCATTGCCTGCGGATTGCCGGGCGCGCCGTCGGGCGGCCACAATTCGCCGATCCGCTCCGGCGGCAGTTTCCCCTGCAAGGACAGCCGCGACAGCTCGGTCCGCCAGTTGTAGGACAGCCACAGCCCCATCGTCTTCGCCCATAGCAGGCTGTCCTGCGGCCGCCAGGGCTCGGGCGGGCCAAGCAGCAGGAACTCCGGCGCGCCGAACCGCCCATGCGCGGCGATCCAGGCGTTCACGCCGCGCGCATAGGCATCCAGCATCGCGCGCGTCCTGGCGGGCAGCGCCGCGTAATCCGCGTCCGCCGCCTGCCGCACGCCCAGCGTGCGCATCATGCGGTCCAGCGGCAGCGCCGCCGCGCCGAACAGCTCGGCAAGCCGCCCCGATGCGTTGCGCCGCATCAGTTCCATCTGGAACATCCGGTCGCGCGCATGAACGAAGCCCAGCGCCGCGGCGGCGTCGGTCTCCGTCGCCGCGCGGATCCACGGGATGCCGTCGCCGTCGAAGCGGATCGACACCGGCGCGGACAGGCCCGGGATCGCCGCCTGCTCGTTCCCGCCGGGAATGGTGCGCCACACCAGAGCCGCGACGCCCCCCGCCGCCACGATCAGCAGCAGCAGGACGCCCAGAAGCGCCCGCAGCGCGAGGCGCGCGGCCCGGCGCATGGGTGATCTCAGGCGGCGCGCGCCGTCAGGCGGCCGCCCATCGCTCGCCGTCCTGGCGCGCCTTGCCTTCGGCCTGGAGCTTGAGCAGATGCGCGAGCACGTTGCGCTCGGCCGCGCGGCGCAGACGCGGATCGGTCTGCGAATAGAGCCGCTCGCGCAGCGTCACGATATCGGCCGGCCCGTCGCGCAGCGCCGCCTGGATCGCCGCCTCGCGCATCTGCCGGTGGGCGAGCAGGGCGCGCACGAGGCTGTGCGGCCCCGGCAGCGGCGGGCCGTGGCCGGGCAGGTAGACCGCGTCCTGCTTCCGGTCGAGCAGCAGGTTCAGGCTGGCGAAATACGCCGCCATGTCGCCGTCGGGCGGGCTGACGATGCTGCTCGACCAGCTCATGACATGATCGGCGCTGAACAGCGTCTCGGTGCCGTCGATGCGGGTGGAGAAGCACAGATGGTCCGAGCAGTGGCCGGGCGTGTGCAGCGCCACCATCCCCGCCACCGGATCGCCGTGATCGAGCTTGATGTCGGCCTCGAACGTATCGACGGCGCTGGTGCGGAACCCGACCGTGGGCGCGCCGGTCGCCGCCTTCAGCGCGGGCAGCGCGCCGACATGGTCGTGATGGGTGTGGCTGACCAGGATCAGCGCGATCTTCTCTGTCCCTGCCGCCGCCAGCACCGCCTGCACATGCTCTGCGCGGTCCGGGCCGGGATCGAGCACCGCCAGCCCGTCCGGCGTGTCGATCAGGTAGGTGTTGGTGCCGTGATAGGTCATCGGCCCGGGATTGGCGGCCACCACGCGCCGCACGCCCGGCATCACGTCCTGCGCGACGCCCCGCGTCGGCTCGGGCTCGGTCAGAAAGGCCATGACGTTCTCGCTGCTGCCCCGTTCATGCCTCGTACATGCAGGAAAGGCGGCGGGCAGGCAAATGCCGGAGTGCCAGCGCAACGCCCGGAGGGCGCCGGCGGGGCGGTTGGGCGATGAAACGGCCATCGCCTCACCGCTCGACAGGAGCCAACCATGTCCCGCTTCCGCTGCGTGCCCATGCCCACCGAAACCGCACTGCGCTTCCGCGCCACGATGCGCGACGACGCCGGCAACGCGATCATCCGCCGCACCGTCACCGAGCCCGGCGCGCCCTGCCGCCACTGCCTGCGCGACGCCGAGGTGGGGGAGGACGTGCTGCTCGGCTCCTACGACCTGCCCGGCCCGCGCGGCATCTACTGGACACCGAGCCCGATCTTCGTCCACGCGCATGATTGCGAGCGTTACGACCGGGCGGACCACGTCGCCGAGATCGTCCGACCTCGCCTGGTTTCGGTGCGCGCCTACGACGCCGACCAGCTCTGCCTCTACGACCTCGGCCACGTCGCCGATGGCGGGGACATCGACGAGGCGCTGGACCGGGCCATCGGCGATCCGCGCACGTCCTTCGTGAACATCCACACCGCCAGGCCCGGCTGCCTGCTCTGCCGGGTGGAGCGTGCCTGACACGCCGCTCCTTCGACCCGCCGCCGGTTGAATCCGGCGCGCGGGGCGTCCAGGTTTGCAGGACGCGGGGGCGGCGGGTGCGCCGCCCTTCGCGTCTGAACCGCAGGGCGGGAGTACCGCGTGAGGCGCAGGTCGTTCATCGCAGGCGCGGCAACCCTCGCCGTGCCGCCGATGCGCGCGCTGGCCGCGCCCCCGCCGGACGATGCCGTCCCGGCGGACGGCGCCCGGGCGCATCGGTGGACGCTGGCGCACGGCACGAGCCGCTACGTGATCGCGCTGGATGATGCCGCGCTCACCTGCGACTGCCTCGGTCCCGCGGCGGCTGCGGATGGCGGGGAAGCGCCCATCGCGCCGCTGCCGGCGGCGGCGCAGCCGGTGCTGCTCGCCACCGGCACGCGCCGCACGCCCGTGTCATGGCAGGTCGCGGATGCGCAAACCCAGGATCCGCTGACGCTGCGCCTGTCGCTGCGCGCCGTGGCGCTGCCGCTCGCCGCCGATGTCGCCTTCGCCATCGACGCCGCGAGCGGCATCCTGGTCCGCCGCACCACCGTCCGGCACACGGGCGAGGGGCCGCCGGTGACGGTGCGCGCCAGCCAGTCGATCTGGCTCGGCATTCACGAGCGCGTCGATCATCTCGTCTACCTGTCCGGCTCCTGGGCGGCGGAGATGGAGACCCAGCGCGACCGCGCATTGTCCGGGCCGCTGCTGCTGGAAAGCCGCGTCGGCAAGACGGGCTTCGGCGCGCAGCCCTACGTCGCGTTGCGCGCTTCGGGCTCCACCTATCTGTGCCAGATCTTCTGGTCGGGGAACTGGGCGCTGCGCGTCACGCCGCACGCACAGGGCGCGGCGGTGCTGGGCGGCCTCAACAGCTGGCGCTTCCGCCACAAACTGATGCCGGACGCGGCGCTGACGCTGCCCGCCGCGCTGGCCGGACGGTTCGAAGGCGACCTGAACGCGGCGACCCGGCGCCTGCACGATTACCGCCGCGCGACCCGTCCCGATCCGGATCGGGCCATCCCCGTGCAGTTCAACACCTGGTACCCGTATTTCGGCGAGCCCACCGCAGCGGCAATGCTGCCGATGATCCCGCAGGCCCGGCGCCTGGGCTGCGAGGCGTTCGTCGTCGATGCCGGCTGGTACCGCACCGACGACGGCGACGCCGGCGACGACGCCGAAGCCGATTGGGCGGCACGCACCGGCGACTGGCGGACCAGCCGCCGCCGCTTTCCGCGCGGGCTGCGCGAGGTCAGCCGCGCCTGCCGCGATTCCGGGATGCTGTTCGGCCTGTGGTTCGAGCCGGAGGTGATCGGCCAGCTTTCCCCGCTGCGCCGCGAGCATCCCGAATGGCTGCATCATATCGACGGGCACGCCCCCGCACCGGCCGACCGCGCGGTGCTCAATCTCGGCGTGCCGGAAGCCCGCCGCCACGCGACGGAGCGGATCGCCCGGATCATCGAGCTGGTCGGCGTCGATTGGATGAAATGGGACTTCAACGCCGATCTGGGCGCCGGCGGCTGGGCGCCCGGCCTGCCGGACGCGCTGACCGGGCAGGACCCGCTGGTCGCCCATTACCGCGGCCTTTATGCGATGCAGGACGAGCTGCGCGCGCGCTTCCCCGCGCTCCTGCTGGAGATGTGCGCCAGCGGCGGCGGGCGCATGGACGGGGAGATCCTGTCGCACGCGCACGTCAACTGGATGAGCGACCAGCCATCGGCGCTGCGCAAGCTGGCGATCCATTTCGGCAGCCAGCTCGCGCACCCCGCGGTCGATTGCAACGACTGGTTGGTGGAATGGCCGCCGGGCCCGGTCGCGGGATACGACGACGACGAGCCGCAGGTGGCGGAGCTGGGCGATCTGGCGTTCCGCCTGCGCGTCGCGATGCTCGGCAGCTTCGGCATCAGCGCGCGCATCGACCGCTGGTCGCACGCCGACACCGCCCTGGCCGCGGAACATGTGCGCCTCTACGCCGAGCGGTTGCGGCCGATCATCCACCACGGCGACCAGCATCTGCTGACGCACGGCCCGCCGCCCGGGCCGGACGGCGACTGGGCGGCGGTCTGGTACGTTGCAAAGGACGGCCTGAGCGGCGCGCTTTTCGCGTTCCGCCTGGCCAGCGCGCACGAGACGCGGCGCTTCGCCCTGCCCGGCCTGCGCGCCGACCGGCGCTACCGCGTGGCGGACGTCGATGCCGATGACGGCGAGGAGACGGGCGCGAGCCTTGCGGGCGGCCTCGCTGTCACGCTGCGTGGCCGCTACCGCTCAGGCCTGCACGTGATCGAGGCGGTCTGACCCCGCCTGCCCCGGTCTCAGGCCAGCACCGCCTCCGCCGTCATGCAGACGGCGCCTTCGTGGTCGCGGGTTTCCAGCTTCACCGCGCCGGCGTCCTGCCAGCCGCACAGCGTCATCGCGTTGTTGTGGAACGCCGGGCGGCGGCCGCGGAAGGTGAAGCTTTTCAGCCCGCGCCCGAATTGGCGCCGCGCGAGGTCGGCCAGCAGCGTCGCCTGCAACGGGCCGTGCACGATCAGGCCGGGATAGCCTTCCTCCCGCGTCACGTAATCCAGGTCGTAGTGGATGCGATGGCCGTTGCCGGTGAGCGCCGAGTAGCGGAACAGCAGGACCGGGTCGGGAACGATCGCGCGGGAGAACGCGCCCGCCGGCAGCGGAGGGGCCGCAGGGGCGGCCTTCACCGCCTCGCCCTCGGCGCCGCGATAGACGATGTCGTGCTCCTCCACGATGGCGAGCCCGCCCGGCCCCTCGATCTCGTGGCGGACGGTGACGAACACCAGCCGGCCCGATCCGCCGGTCTTTTCCTGCACGCTCAGGATCGTGCTGGTGCGGCTCGCGATCTCGCCGGCATGCAGGGGCGCGTGGAAGCGCACGCGCCCGCCCGCCCACATCCGCCGCGGCAGGTCGTGCACCGGCGGCAGGAAGCCGCCGCGCTTCGGATGCCCGTCCGGTCCCAGCCCGTGCGCCGGCGCCCAGTCCTGGAACAGCATCCAGTGCCACAGCGGCGGCAGCACGCCATGCTCGGGCTCCGGCACGTCGAGCGTCGCCGACAGCCCGCGCAGCAGCAGCGGCCAGACCGTGTCCGTCCGCAGTTCCGTCCGCCCGACATACTCCTGGTGGCTCATCGCGTCCCTCCCTGCCCCCCCCTGTCGCCCTGGAGAAGCGGCTTCCGCCCGCTCCCCGCCGTGCCTATGGTACTGCCGCCGCGACATCCTGGAGAACCAAGACATGCTCACCCGCCGCAGCCTGCTGGCAAGCACCGCCGCCGGATTGGCCGCCCCCCTCGCCGCGCCGGTGGTGATCGACCGGGCTTCCGCCGCCACGCCGAAGAACGTGGTGGTGATGGCCAAGCAGATCGACGACATCATCGCCTTCGACCCGGCCGAGGTGTACGAGTTCTCCAACACCGAGGTGAACGCCAACTGCTACCGCAGGTTGGTGCGGCCCGACCTGGATGCCGCCTACAAGATCGCGCCCGACCTGGCCGAGAAGTGGACCATTTCGCCGGACGGCAAGAGCTACACCTTCAAGCTCGGCAAGGGCAGCACCTTCGAATCCGGCAAGCCGGTTACCGCCGCCGACGTGGTGTTCAGCCTGGAACGGGTGGTGAAGCTCAACAAGACGCCGGGCTTCATCCTGACGCAGTTCGGTCTGACGGCGGACAACGTCAATTCGCTGATCACCGCGCCGGACGAACAGACGGTCGAGATCAAGCTGCCCCAGGCCTTCGCCAGCAGCTTCTTCATGTACTGCCTGTCCGCCAACGTGGGCAGCGTGGTGGACAAGGCGACCGTGATGGCGAACGCCACCAACGGCGATTTCGGCAACGGCTGGCTGAAGACGCGCAGCGCCGGGTCGGGCGGCTACAAGCTCACCTCCTGGCAGGCGAGCGATCACGTCATCCTGGACGCCAATCCGCACGCCTCGGTGAAGCCCAACATCGCGCGCGTCATCATCAAGCACGTCAATGATCCGGCGGTGCAGTTGCTCCAGCTTCAGAAGGGCGACGCCGACATCGCTCGCAACCTGGGCGCCGACCAGCTCAAGACGCTCAACGGCAACAAGGACGTCACGCTGTCGTCCTCGGCCCAGGGCAGCGTGATGTACATCGCGATGAACCAGGCGATGCCGGAGCTGGCGAAGCCGCAGGTGCACCAGGCGATCAAGTGGGCGGTCAACTACGAAGCGATCGCAAAGAACATCACGCCGGGCACCTGGAGCGTGGGCCAGTCCTTCCTGACCGATGCGCTTCCGGGCGCGCTGAAGCAGATCGCCTTCAAGCAGGATGTCGCGAAGGCCAAGCAGCTGATGTCCGAAGCCGGGCTCGGCGGCGGCTTCGCGGTCACGATGGACTACATCTCGCAGTCGCCCTACACGGAAATCGCGCAGGCCGTGCAGGCCGATCTCGCCGCCATCGGCATCAAGGTCACGCTGCAGCCGGGCGAGCAGAAGCAGGTCATCACCAAGACCCGCGCGCGGCAGCACCAGCTTGCGATGCTGGTGTGGGGCACCGACTACTTCGATCCCAATTCCAACTCTCAGGCGTTCTGCGAGAACCCCGACGATTCGGATCAGAGCAAGCTGAAGATCCTGGCCTGGCGCAGCCACTTCGTGGACAAGCAGCTGACGGCGCAGTCGGTCGCCGCGGCGCATGAGCTGGATGCCGCCAAGCGCATCGAGCTGTACCACACGATGCAGCGCGAATTCATGGAGCGCGCGCCCTTCGCAATCCTGATGCAGCAGACGCAGGTGGCGGCACTGGGCAAGGGCGTCTCCGGCTTCCGCGTCGGCCCGTCCTCGGACTTCATGTACTACGGCAACATCCGCAAGGCGTGACCGCCGTATCGGAAGACACCTCGGTCCGGCGCGCCCCGCCCTCCGGCAGGGCGCGCCGGGGCTTCCGCCTGTTCGGTGCGGGGTTGGGCGGGCTGGGGGGCGTGATCGCCACGCTGTTCGGCCTGATCCTGGTGACGTTCCTGATCGGCCGCGCCATGCCGATCGACCCCGTCATCGCCATCGTGGGCGACCACGCGCCGCCCGACGTGATCGCGCATGTCCGCGACCAGCTCGGGCTCGACAAGCCGCTTTACGTGCAGTTCGCGATCTATGTGCGCGATCTGCTGTCGGGCGATCTCGGCCGCTCGGTGATGACCTCGCAGCCCGTCACCGCCGATATTGGACGCTACTTTCCGGCGACGCTGGAACTCGCGACCGTCGCCATCATCATCGCGGTCGTGCTCGGCATCCCGCTCGGCGTCGTCGCCGCCGCGCGCGAGGGCTCGCGCTTCGACCATGCGGTGCGCGTCCTCAGCCTGGCGGGGCAATCGATCCCGGTCTTCGTGCTTGGCCTGCTCGCGCTGCTGATCTTCTACGTCAAGCTCGGCATCGCGCCGGGCACCGGGCAGGTCGATGTCGCCTACGAAGGCATGGTGCCGGACGTGACCGGGATGCTCGTCGTCGATTCCGCACTGGCGGGCAACTGGGACGTGTTCCAGGACGCGCTCTGGCATCTTGCGATGCCGTCGCTGATCCTGGCGTATTTCTCGCTGTCGATCATCGCGCGCATGACGCGCGCCTTCATGCTGGATGCGCTGGCGGGCGAGTTCATCGTCACCGCCCGCGCCAAGGGCCTGTCGGGCATGCGCATCCTGTGGCGGCACGGCTTCGGCAACATCGCCGTGCCGCTGATCACCATCGTCGCACTCGCCTATGCCGGCCTGCTGGAAGGTGCGGTGCTGACGGAGACCGTCTTCAGCTGGCCGGGCATCGGCCTCTATCTGACCGTCTCGCTGCTGAACGCCGACATGAACGCTGTGCTGGGCGCCACGCTGGTGATCGGTTGCGTCTATGTCGGCCTCAATCTGCTTGCGGATCTGGCCTACCGCTTGCTGGACCCGCGCGTGAAATGACCGCGCTCTCTCGCCGCGAGTGGCTGCTGACCGAGGCGCCGGAATCCCGCCGGCAGGCGGCCTGGGGCCGCGCCTATCGCGGCTGGCTGCAATTCCGGCGCAACAAGCTGGCGATGGCCGGGCTGGTCACCGTGATCGTGCTGGTGCTCGCCGCCGTCTTCGCGCCGCTGCTGACCTTGCAGGACCCGTCCACGCAGGACCTCGCCGGCCGCCTCGCCCCGCCCTCCGCACAGCACTGGCTCGGCACCGACGAACTTGGGCGGGATCTCTACACGCGCCTGCTCTACGGCGGGCGGGTCACGCTCGGCATGGTGATCGCCGTGGTCGTGCTGGTCGCGCCCGTGGGCCTCGCGGTCGGTACCGTGGCCGGCTACGCGGGCGGGCTTGCGGACCGCGTGCTGATGCGCGTGACCGACATCTTCCTGGCCTTCCCGCGCCTGATCCTGGCACTCGCCTTCGTCGCCGCGCTGAAGCCCGGCGTCAGCAGCGCGGTCTTCGCCATCGCGCTGACGGCATGGCCGCCCTACGCCCGCCTCGCCCGCGCCGAGACGCTGACCATCCGCAACGCCGACTTCATCTCCGCCGTGCGGCTGACCGGCGCATCGGCCGGGCGGATCGTGCTGCGCCACATCGCGCCGCTTTGCGTCTCCTCGCTCATCGTGCGCGTCACGCTGGACATGAGCGGCATCATCCTCACCGCCGCGGGCCTGGGATTCCTCGGCATGGGCGCGCAACCGCCGATGCCGGAATGGGGCACCATGATCGCCGCGACGCGCGGCTTCATCCTGCAACAATGGTGGGTGCCGACGATCCCGGGGCTTGCGATCTTCGCCGCCTCGCTCGCCTTCAACCTGCTGGGGGACGGGCTGCGCGACGTGCTCGATCCGAAGCGCGGCTGATGGAAGTCGTCGTCCAGAACCTGCGCATCGCCTTCCCCTCGCCGTCCGGTCCGCTGGAGGCGGTGCGCGGCGTTTCCTTCACGCTGGGACAGGAAAAGCTCGCGATCGTCGGCGAGTCGGGCTCCGGCAAGTCGCTCACGGCGCGCGCCATAATGCGCCTGCTGCCGCGCGCGGCGATGCTGTCGGCGGACGCGCTGCGCTTCGACGGGATCGACGTGCTGAACGCCGACGAGAACGCGATGCGCCGCATCCGCGGCGGCCGCGCGGGCCTGGTGATGCAGGACCCGAAATACTCGCTCAACCCGGTGATGACGGCGGGCGCGCAGATCGCCGAAGCGTGGCGCGCGCATCGCGGCGGCACGCGCAGGCAGGCGCGCGAAGCGGCGGTCGATCTGCTGGCGCAGGTGCAGATCCGCGATCCCGGCGCGGTCGCGGACCGCTATCCGCACCAGTTGTCGGGCGGCATGGGCCAGCGCGTGATGATCGCGATGATGCTGGCGCCGGACCCCGAGCTGCTGATCGCCGACGAACCCACCAGCGCGCTCGACGCCACCGTGCAGGCGGAAATCTTGCGGCTGATCGAGGATCTGGTGCAGCGGCGCGGCATGGGCCTGATCCTCATCAGCCACGACCTGCCGCTGGTGTCCCACTTCTGCGACCGCGTGCTGGTGATGTACGCGGGCCGCGTGGTGGAGGAATGCCGCGCCGGCGAGCTTGCGCGCGCGCAGCATCCCTACACGCGCGGCCTGCTGGAATGCCTGCCGATCCTCAGCGAGAAGCGCAGGCGCCTCGCGGTGCTGCGGCGCGATCCGTCCTGGGCGGCGGCATGATGATCGAGGTCGAAAACCTCTCCGTGCGCTACGGCACGGCCTACGCCGCGCGCGACGTTTCATTCTCCGTCGCGCGCGGCGAGAGCTTCGGCATCGTCGGCGAAAGCGGCTCGGGCAAATCGACCGTGCTGCGCGCCCTTGCCGGCCTCAACCGCGATTGGACCGGCACGATCCGCGTCGGCGGCGAAACCGTCACCCCCGCACGCGACCGCGCCTTCTTCCGCCGCGTGCAGATGGTCTTCCAGGACCCGTACGGCTCGCTGCACCCGCGCCAGACGATCGACCGCGCGCTGAGCGAACCGTTGCTGGTGCACGGCATCAAGGACATCGAAACCCGCATCGCCGCGGCACTCACGGAAGTCGCGCTGCCGCCCAGCACGCGCTTCCGCTACCCGCACCAGCTCTCCGGCGGCCAGCGCCAGCGCGTCGCCATCGCGCGCGCGCTGATGGCGGGGCCGGAGGTGCTGCTGCTCGACGAACCCACCAGCGCGCTCGATGTCTCGGTGCAGGCCGAAGTGCTGAACCTGCTGTCCGATCTTCAGGAAAAGCGCGGCCTGACCTACATCCTGGTCAGCCACAACCTCGCGGTCGTGTCGCATCTCTGCGCGCGCATCGGCGTGATGCAGGGCGGCGAGATGGTGGAGCAGCTCACCGCCGAGGACCTGCGCGCGGGCCGCACGAAGCACCCCCACACCGAGGCGCTGCGCCGCCTGTCGGTGGAACTGGAAGAAACCGACGCGCAGCACGGCAAGGCGGCATGAAGCTGGTTACCGAGATGGTGGCGATGCGCGACGGCGTCCGCCTCGCGACCGACATCCACCTGCCCGATGGGGCCGGTACCTTCCCCGTCATCCTGGAACGCACGCCCTACGGGCGGCATCTGCCCAGCCGCAGCGAGATCACCGAGGCGGCGCCCGAAGAACCGGCATCGCGCGCCGAGCTCGCCGCGTATTTCGGCGCGCGCGGCTACGCCGTCGTCTATCAGGACACGCGCGGCCGGCACGGCTCGGAAGGGCGTTTCATCAAATACCTTTCGGATGGCGAGGACGGCT
>JAFEFJ010000104.1 GCA_018240635.1 Pseudomonadota bacterium
GCGCGCGAACTGCCGGGGATCGAGGCGGATCACAAGCTGATCTGGACCTACAAGGACGCGATGGTCCCGCCGATGATGCCGAAGTCGCTGCTTGTGATCGGCTCCGGCGCCATCGGCATCGAGTTTGCGAGCTTCTTCCTCAACATGGGCGCCAAGGTCACCGTCGTCGAAGTGCTCGACCGCGTGCTGCCGGTCGAGGACGAGGAGATTAGCGCCTTCGCCGCCAAATCCTTCGAGAAGCAGGGCATGACCCTGCTCACCAAGGCGAGCGTGAAGGGCGTGAAGAAGGGCGCGGACAGCGTCACCGTCACGGTCGAGGCAGGCGGCAAGTCGCAGGAGATCACCGTCGATCGCGTCATCTCCGCCGTCGGCATCGTCGGCAACGTCGAAGGCATCGGCCTCGAAGGCACCGGAGTGAAGGTGGACCGCACGCATGTCGTAATCGACGAGTACTGCCGCACCGGCGAGCCCGGCGTGTACGCAATCGGCGATCTCGCCGGCCCGCCCTGGCTTGCCCACAAAGCGAGCCACGAGGGCGTGATGTGCGTCGAAAAGATCGCGGGCCTCAACGACGTGCATCCGATGGACGTGAAGAACATCCCCGGCTGCACCTATTGCCGCCCGCAGGTCGCCTCGGTGGGCCTGACCGAAGCCGCGGCGAAAGCGGCGGGGCACGAGGTGAAGGTCGGCCGCTTCCCCTTCATCGGCAACGGAAAGGCGATCGCGATGGGCGAGCCCGAGGGCATGGTGAAGACTGTGTTCGATGCCAAGACGGGCGAGCTCCTCGGCGCGCACATGGTCGGCGCCGAGGTGACGGAGATGATCCAGGGCTACACCATCGCCCGCACGCTCGAAACCACCGAAGCCGACCTGATGCACACCGTCTTTCCGCATCCCACGATCTCGGAAACGATGCACGAGGCGGTGCTGGACGCGTATAAGCGGGCGATCCACTTCTGACGGAACGGCCGCCGCGCATGCGCGATATCCTCGATCACTGCGCCGGTCTCCCGGTCACCCGCGTCCCCGGCGGCACCGTTCTCCTGCCGGAAGGGGCCCGCACCGGCCGCGCCTATGTGCTGGTCGATGGCCGCATCGAGGTGCTGCGCGGCGATACGCAGATCGCCGTCTGCGACGAACCCGGGATGGTGGTGGGCGAGATGTCGGCGCTGCTCGATGCGCCGCACACCGCCACGGCGCGTGCGCTCGACGATGCGAAGGTCATCGCGATCGAGGACGCCGCCGGCTTCCTGCGCGAGCACCCCGCGATGCTCTGGCAGATCGCGGGCCTGCTCGCCCGGCGGCTGAACGCCGCCACCGGCTACGTCGCCGACCTCAAGCGCCAGTTCGCCGACCGCGAGGACCATCTCGCGATGATGGGCGAGGTTCTCGAAGCCCTGCTCTACGAGCCGGACCGCGCCATCGATCCCGGTTCCCTGCGCGATCCCAACGGTACGTAGCAGCTAAGCCGCTGTGTCTGCCGGCGCGGGGCGCGGCAGCCAGTCGGGCAGCGCCTCGGCGGATGGGATCGGCCGCACCAGCGGCTGGTCCAGCCGCACGCACTGAACATCCATCGCCGAAATCCACACCGCCTCGGCCGCCGCCGTGTCCAGCGCGATATGCGCGGGCGGCGCGCCGTATTGATGCCCCGCATTGAACACCCAGGTCGCGTTCACCCTGTCGGTCCAGCCTCCGTCCTTGCGGAACGGCGCCTGGTGGATGTGCCCCGCGAACACCAGGTCGGGCTCGTGCTGCGCGATCTGCCCCACCAGCTCGATATCGCCCAGCGAGCGGCTGCCGGACCAGCTCGTCGCCGTCGCGTAGGGCGGCGCATGATGGATCCACACCCAGCGCCGTCCGGCGCGCGTCCGCGCATCGCGTTCCAACTGCGCCGCCAGCCGCGCCTGCGCCACCGGCCCGTCCCACCACGGGCAGACGGAAATCTGCATGTCGCCCAGCGTGATGCAGTCCCCGTCCGCGACGATGTCGAGGCTACGCAGATCGCTGATCCAGCGCGCGGTCTTCTCCCCGTCGCGGTCGCGCGTGTCGAGATCGTGATTCCCCGAACAGACGATCAGCCGCGTCATTCCGGCCACGCGCTGAAGATATTTACGCACCACCACGATCTGCGCGCGGAAGTCCACGCTCGACCCCAGGTCGAGCGCGTCGCCTGCGAGCACGACCACGTCGTAGCGGGGCGCCACCTTCTGCAGCCAGTCGAACTGCGGCAGCGCGTAGTGCAGGTCGGCAACAAGCAGGCATCGCATCGAAGGCTCCGGTTGGACGTTTCTCTCCCTCGGCGCCGATACGTGGTCGCAGTACCGCTTCGCCGTCGAGCGGCATGCCAACTAGCAGTTGCCGTGCCAGCGCGGACCCCACGGCCTATGCCGGGCGCTTCCCCATCGTGACCGTGTGGCCGCGGAATTCGGCGACCGGGGTGCCGTCCTCGCCGGTCACGCGCACGTCGTAGATGCCCTGGCGGCCGTGGCGGCCACGCTCGGTCGCCTCGGCGGTCAGGCGCTCGCCGGCGCGTCCCGGGCGGATGAAGGTCACGCCGCAATGCTGCGCCACCGCCGCCTGGCCGTGGCTGTTGCTCGCGAAGGCCATCGCCGAGTCCGCGAGCGAGAAGATGTAGCCGCCGTGGCACAGGCCGAGCCCGTTCACCATGTCGGCCCTGACCGTCATCGACAGCACCGCGCGTCCCGGTCCCACGGCATCGAGCGACATGCCCATCCCCCGGCTCGCCCCGTCCTCCGCCCACATCGCATCCGCCGAGGTGCGGGCAACGGTATCCGCGTCCGCCGTCACCCGCGCGGCCCGAACGCCGGGCGGCGCTTGGCGCGGAAGGCGGCGACGCCCTCGGCGAAGTCGGGCGAGGCGCCGGCGATGCCCTGCTGCTCGCATTCCAGGTCGAGTTGCGCGGACAGATCGTTGCCCATGCTCGCCTCCAGCAGCCGCTTGGTCTGCGCGAGTGCAGCGGCCGGGCCGGTCGCGAGCTGGCCCACCAGCGCCTCCGCCTCGCTCATCAGCGCGTCGTCGTCCACCGCGCGCCAGACCATGCCCCATTCCGCGGCCTGCTCGCCGCTGACCGGCACGCCCAGCATCGCCAGCGCGCGCGCCCGCGCCTCGCCCACCAGGCGCGGCAGGAAGTAGCTGCCGCCGGAATCGGGCACCAGGCCGATGCGGACGAAGGCCTGCACGAAACTCGCCGACTTCGCGGCCAGCGCGATGTCGCAGGCCAGCGCGAAACTCGCGCCCGCGCCCGCCGCCACGCCGTTCACCGCCGCCACCACGGGGATCGGCAGCGAGCGCAGCAGGCGCACCACGCGGTGATGGTACGTGTCGGCCAGCGTCCGCAGGTCGGGCGGCCCGTTCGGCCCCGGCAGCACCGACGGTCCCAGTTCCTGCCCGGCGCAGAACCCGCGCCCCGCGCCAGTCAGCAGAACGGCGCGGCACGTCTTGTCCGCCGCCGCCGCTTCCAGCGCGGCGATCAGCGCGGTCAGCATCGCCTCGTTGACCGCGTTCAGCTTGTCCGGCCGGCTCAGCACGATCTTGTGCCAGGCCGGGTTGCGCTCAACCAGGATCGTTTCGTCCATCTGCTTCCCCCGCAGGCTACCGTGCCGGCTTCTTCAGCGGCAGGTTGGTCCGGTACGCTAGCCGCTTCAAGGCGAAGGCCGAGTTCACCGACCGCACCACCGGCAGCCGCGTCAGCCGTGTCCGCAGGAAGCTCTCGTAGCCAGCCAGATCGGCGGCGACGACGCGCAGCAGGTAGTCGCCCGAGCCCGCCATCTCGTAGGCCTCCATCACCTCGGGCCAGTCGCTCACCGCGCTCTCGAAGATGCGCAGCGCCTCGTCGGTGTGCGCGGTCAGCATCACGGTCACGAACGCCGTCACCGGCAGCCCCACCTTCGCGGGATCGAGCAGCGCGACGTAGCGCTCGATCACCCCCGCCTCCTCCAGCAGACGCTGCCGCCGGTGGCAGGGCGAGGGCGACAGCCCGACGGCCTCGCTCAACTCGACGGTGGTCGCGCGTCCGTTATGCTGAAGATGGTCCAGCAGCCCGATATCGATGCGGTCGAGGTCCATCGTCTCTCTCTGCGTTGCGGCATCGCGGTCGCCGGATCGTGCGTGTTGCGCCGCGTCATTGGCAGATCCTGCCAGGAATCGGCCGTTGCGGGGTCAACTATGGCAGCACCTTCTTCGCCACCCCATCTAAGATCGGACCGGCAAAACGCACTGGCCGCACGGGTAAGCGCCGCGACCGGACAGAGGAACGTGCCAATGGATATCGGACTCGCCCCCCGCGAGATTTCCCTCGATTCCCGCTACGTCGATCTCGACGAACCCGTCCTGCTCAGCGGCGTGCAGGCGCTGGTGCGCGTGCTGCTGGAACAGGCGCGGCTGGACCGCGCGGCGGGCCACCGCACCGCGGGCCTCGTCTCCGGCTATCGCGGCTCGCCGCTCGGCGGGCTCGACCTCGAACTCTGGCGCCGGCAGAAACTGCTGGAAGCCCACGACATCCGCTTCCAGCCCGGCCTGAACGAAGACCTCGCCGCCACCATGCTGTGGGGCGCCCAGCAGCTCGACGCCTTCCCCGGCAAGAAGGTCGAAGGCGTGTTCGGCATGTGGTACGGCAAGGGGCCGGGCGTCGATCGCTCGGGCGATGCGCTGCGCTGCGCCAACATGCTCGGCACCTCCGCGCTCGGCGGCGTGCTCGCCGTCGCGGGCGACGACCACGGCGCTCAGTCCTCCACCTACCCGCACCAGACCGAGCACGTGTTCGAGGGCGTGATGGCGCCCATCCTCAACCCGTCCGACGTGCAGGACATTCTCGATTTCGGCCTCGCCGGCATCGCGCTGTCCCGCTTCTCGGGTCTCTGGGTGGCCCTGAAGGTCACGGCGGAAACCGCGGAGCAGCACAACACGGCGTTCGTATCCAGCGAACGCCGTTTTGCCGTACCCGACATCGCGCTGCCGCCGCACGGCCTCAGCTACGACCCCTCGCTGCAATTCCCCGCCGCCCGCATCGAACTCGAACGCCGCGTGATGACCGAGCGGCTGCCCGCCGCACTCGCCTGGGCGCGCGCCAACCGGCTCGACCGCCTGTTCTCCGGCCGCGCCGACGCGCCCGTCGGCATCGTCACCGTGGGCCGCGCGCACACCGACACGCTGCACGCGCTGCGCACGCTCGGGCTCGACCGCCATCCGATGATCGCGATCTACAAGATCGGCATGACCTGGCCGCTGGAGACCGAGGGCCTGCGCGATTTCGCGCGCGGCAAGCAGGCGATCCTGGTGGTCGAGGAAAAGCGCAGCTTCGTCGAAGCGCAGATCCGCGACGCGCTCTACAACATGCCCGCCGACATCCGCCCCGCCGTCGCGGGCAAGACGGACGTCTCGGGCGCGCCGCTTCTTTCGCCGCTGCTCGAACTCTCGCCCGAGCAGGTCGCCGGCGCCGTCGCGCGCTTCGTCCGCCCGCTCGGCCTCAACGTCGAGGATCCGCCCGCCCCGCCGCCCACCGAGCGTCCGCCCGGCCTGCTGACCCGCGCGCCCGCCTTCTGCGCCGGCTGCCCGCACGGCACCTCCACCAAGCTGCCCGACGGCAGCTTCGCCACCGCCGGCATCGGCTGCCACTTCCTCGCGCAGGACGAAAGCAGCGCGACCCGCACCTTCACGCAGATGGGCGGCGAGGGGATCACCTGGGTCGGCATGGCGCCGTTCACCGAGATCGAGCACGTCTTCGCCAATATCGGCGACGGCACCTACACCCATTCCGGCATCCTCGCCGTCCGCCAGGCGGTCGCGGCGAAGGCGCGGCTCACCTACAAGATCCTGTTCAACGACGCCGTCGCCATGACCGGCGGCCAGCCCGCCGAGGGCGCGCTGACCGTGCCCGCCATCGCCGCGCAGGTCGCCGCCGAGGGCGTCACCCGCATCGCCATCGTCGCCGACGACCGCGCCCGCCTGCCCGCCGCCTCCGCCTTCCCGAAAGGCGCCACCCTGCACGGGCGCGAGGAGCTGGACGCCGTGCAGCGCGACCTGCGCGCGCACGAAGGCGTCTCCGTCCTGATCTACGATCAGGTCTGCGCCACCGAAAAGCGCCGCCGCCGCAAGCGCGGCAAGATGGAGCAGCCCACCCGCTCCGTGCACATCAACGAGGCGGTGTGCGAGAACTGCGGCGACTGCTCCGTGCAGTCGAGCTGCATCGCCATCGAGCCCGTCGCCACCGAGTTCGGCCGCAAGCGACGCATCAATCCCACAAGCTGCAACGTCGATCTTTCCTGCCTGAAGGGCTTCTGCCCGAGCTTCGTCACCACCGCCGGCGCGCCGCGCGCGCCCGACGTCGATCCGCGCTGGGAAGCCCGCGAGGCCGAGCTCGCCGCCGCGCTGCCCGCGCCGCCGCCCGCGAAGCAGGCGACGTGGCGCGGCCTGTTCGCCGGCATCGGCGGCGGCGGCATCGTCACCTCGGGCGCCATCGTCGCGATGGCCGCGCATCTCGAAGGCAGGCACGTCAGCACGCTCGACTTCACCGGGCTCGCGCAGAAGAACGGCGCGGTGGTTTCGCATGTGCAGATCGGCGCCGCCGACAGCGCGGACGTGGTCCGCATCCCGCTCGGCGCCGCCGACGTGATGCTCGCCGCCGATCTCGCGGTGGGCGCGCAGGCGGGCGTGCTGGAACGCTGCGGCAGGTCGGCCGTCGTGATCGGCAATCTCGATCTCGCCGCCACCGCCGGGTTCAAGCGCGATCCCTGGCTCGCCATCGACGCGGGCCTGCACCGCCGCGCCATCGCGCGCGCCACCGACGGCGACGCCTCGATCTACCTGCACGGCGTGCGCCTGGCCGAGCGGCTGTTCGGCAACGCGCAGGCGATGAACACGCTGCTGCTCGGCCTCGCCTGGCAGCGCGGCCTGCTGCCGGTGTCCGAGGCGGCGCTCGACCGCGCCATCGAACTGAACGGCACCGCTGTGCCGATGAACCGCCGCGCCTTCCTGTGGGGCCGCATCCTCGCCGCGCGCCCCGACCTCGTCGCCGAAATCCTCGCCGACTCCGTCGATCAGGACGTGCCGGAGACGCTGGAGGCGCTGATCGACAGCCGCGCCGCTGCGCTGACCCGCTACCAGTCCGCCCGCTACGCCCGCCGCTACCGCGAGCGCGTGGGCCGCGTGGTTGCGCGCGAAACCGCCGTGATGGGCAAGCCCGGCAAGCTCTCCCGCGCCGCCGCCGAGGGCTGGTTCCGCGTCATGGGCTACAAGGACGAGTACGAGGTCGCCCGCCTGCATGCCGCGTCGGACTACGGCCCGGACGAGGTGTTCTACATGGCCCCGCCGCTGCTCTCCCGCGTCGATCCGGCGACGGGGCGGCGGCGCAAGATCGCGGTGAAGGGAAGCATCGCCCGCCCGCTGTTCCGCCTGCTCCGCCACGGCAAGCTGCTCCGCGGCACGCCGCTCGATCCGTTCGGCATGCAGGCCGAGCGGCGGGAGGAACGCGCCCTGATCGCGGAATACGAGGCCGACATGGCGCAGGCGCTCGACCGGCTCTCGCCCGCCACCCTCGACGCCGCCGCGGCGCTCGCCGCGCTGCCCGACACGGTGCGCGGCTACGGCCCGGTGAAGGCCGCCAACCTCGCCAAGGCCCGCGCCGCCCGGACCGGCCTGCTTGCGCGCCTCGCCGAGCCCGCGCTAGCAGTCGCCGCGGAATAGAGGGAACACCGCCATGCTCGACAGCCCGGCCTTCGCCCCCGACAGCCTCGTCGTTGACATGGCGCGCAAATTCGCCGCCGAGCGCCTGGCGCCGCACGCAGCCGAGCGCGAGAAGGCGAAGCGGATCGAGCCCGAGATCATCGCCGAACTGGGGGAGCTCGGCTTCCTCGGCGCCACCACCTCGGCGGCCTGGGACGGTTCGGAACTCGATCCCGTCACCTATGCGCTGGTGCTGGAGGAGATCGCCGCCGGCGACGGCGCGGTGTCCACGATGGTCTCGGTCCACAACTCGCCCACCTGCATGGTGATCGAGAAATACGGCACCGACGCCCAGCGCGACCGCTGGCTGCGCCCGCTCGCCACCGGCAAGCATGTCGGCTCCTTCGGCCTGACCGAGCCGGGCGCCGGCTCCGACGCCTCGAACCTGCGCACCCGCGCGGTGAAGAAGGGCGACCGTTACGTCATCAACGGATCGAAGCAGTTCATCAGCAACGGCACGATGCCCGGCAGCGTGACGATCTTCGCCGTCACCGATCCCGCCGCCGGCAAGCGGGGCCTGTCGTGCTTCGTCGTGGACAAATCGACGCCCGGCTACAAGGTGGTCCGCGTCGAGGACAAGCTCGGCCAGGCCGCCAGCGACACCTGCGCGCTGTCGTTCGAGGATCTGGAAGTCTCGGAGGACCAGCGCATCGGCGCCGAGGGCGAGGGCTACAAGATCGCCCTCTCCACGCTCGAATCCGGCCGCATCGGCATCGCCGCGCAATCCGTCGGCATGGCGCGTGCCGCGCTCGACTACGCCATCGCCTACGCGAAGGACCGCAAGGCGTTCGGCGTGCCGATCATCGAGCATCAGGCGGTGTCGTTCCGCCTCGTGGACGCCAAGACCAAGCTCGAAGCCGCGCGCCAGATGACGCTGCACGCCGCGCGGATGCGCGCTGCCGGCGAGAACGCGCTGGAAGCCGCCTGCATGGCGAAGCTGTTCGCCTCCGAAGCCGCCGAGGCGGTCTGCACCGCCGCGATCCAGACGTTGGGCGGCTACGGCTACCTCGCGGACTATCCGGTGGAGCGCATCTACCGCGACGTGCGCGTCTGCCAGATCTACGAGGGCACGTCCGACGTGCAGAAGATCATCCTGCAACGGATGCTGTAGTGGCCGACTCTCCGCCCGACCGCCTGTCGAACAACCCGCGCAGCCCGTTCTACAATGAGGCGCTGCTGGCGCGTGGCATCGGCATCCGCTTCAAGGGCGTGGAGCGGACCAACATCGAGGAATACTGCATCAGCGAAGGCTGGGTCCGCGTCGCCGTCGGCAAGACCCTGGACCGCCACGGCATGCCGATGACGATGAAGCTCACCGGCCCCGTCGAAGCCTGGTTCCGCGACGACGCGTCGGCGTCCTGACGTCGCGGTGGCGGGTCCGCCGAGGCGGAACGCCGTGCCGACAGGCGATGAGGCCGTCATGGCGATCTGCGCGGTGATCCGCCGCATCCCCAAGGGCTGGGTCGCCACCTACGGCCAGGTCGCCGCGATGGCGGGCATGCCGCGGCGGGCGCGTCTTGTCGGATACGTGCTCCAGAACCTCGATCCAGCGGTCAGGATTCCGTGGCACCGCGTCATCAACGCCAAGGGTGAGGTGTCCTGCAGCCTCTCCCGCAACGGTGGCGACGGGCTCCAGCGCACGCGGCTGGAAAAAGAGGGCGTCGAGTTTGATGAACGGAACCGCGTCGACCTGGCGCGGTTCCGCTGGCTCGACTGAAGCGCCCGCCTATCCGCGCAAATTCTCCCGCAGCGTCCGCCCCGCGTATTCCGTCCGGAACAGCCCGCGCCGCTGCAATTCCGGCACCACCATCCGCCCGAATTCCTCGAACATCGCGGGCTCCACCGTGGGCCAGATGACGAAGCCGTCGCAGCCGCCGGCCTCGAAGATTTCCTGCATGTGATCGGCGACCGATTGCGGCGTGCCCACCACCACGCCGCGCGTACGGCTCGTCGCCTGCTCGAAGGTCAGGCCGTGGTCGCGCATCATCTGCCGCGTCTCGTCCTCGATCCCGCCATGGCCCTGGTTGCCCTTCGCGGCCTCCACCTCCGCCTCGGTCCGCGCCTTCTTCATGTCCGCGCCCAGCATCGCGGAGTTCCACGCCCGCGTCAGTTCCGGCTCGGCGAGCGATTCCAGGTACTCGGCCCGCTCGCGCGCCACCGACATGGTTTCGCCCAGAACGACCGTCATCGAGGGCAGCACCCTGCATTCCTCCGGCGCCCGCCCGTACGCCGCCATGCGGTCCTTGATGTCGCGGTAGAACGCCACGGCGTTCGCCACGCCGTTGGCCTTGCAGAAGATCGCCTCCGCCCAGCGCGCGGCGAATTCCCGCCCGCGCGACGACGATCCCGCCTGCATCAGCACGGGCCGCCCCTGCGGGCAGCGCGGCACCGTCAGCGGCCCGCGCGTGCGCACCCCGCCGCGTTCGTAATTGGCGTACCGCACCTTCGCCGGATCGGCGAACAGGCCGCTCGCCTTGTCCATCACCAGCGCATCCGGCTCCCACCCGTCCCACAGCGCGCAGCACGCCTCCAGCACCGCATCCGCGCGGTCGTAGCGGTCATGCTTCGCGGGCAGCCCGTACATCCCGTAGTTCGCCGCTTCGAACTCGGTGGACGAGGTCACCACGTTCCAGCACGCCCGCCCGCCCGACAGGTGATCGAGCGAGCCGAGCACGCGCGCCAGGTGATAGGGATTGTGGAACGTCGTGGACAACGTCGCGCCCAGGCCCAGATGCGTGGTCGCGCGCGCCATCAGCGGCAGCACCATCAGGGGATCGAGATACGAGATCTGCCCGCCATAGCGCAGATAGGTGTCGAAGCTGCCGCCATGGATGTCGGGAATGCCCTGCGTATCGGCATAGAAGCAGCCGTCGAACCGCGCCGATTCCAGCACCTGCGCCAGCCGCTCGTAGCGCGCGGGCGCGAAGATGTCGTCCAGCCGCGCCGCCGGATGCCGCCATCCGCCCGCATGATTGGCCGAGGGGCCGGTCTTCACGTAGGCGAGCAGATGCATCTTGTCGCGGCGCATGGCGGACCTCCGGGCGGCGGCAGCATGGACCCGAAGGCAACCGCCATGCCAGAAGCGGTCAGATGCCGCCGTAATGCACCGGCAGGCCCGTCGCGCCGAGCCCGCCCGAAACGGCGGCAGGCGTCGAGACCAGTTGCGTCCGCGCGGGGCCGTCCAGCCGCTGATACATGCGGATGCGCCGCGCCGTCCGCACGCCGTATTCCCGCCGCGCCATCGGCGATAGCGGATCGGACAGGTTCCACGCCACCGCGACGCAATGGCTGAACGTCTCGTCGCCGTAGTCCGGCATGTCGTAGAGCAGCTTCTTGTGCGGGATCGCCGGCCGCTCCACCACCCATTCCGCCGTCGCGCCCGCGATGTCGGGCCGCGCCTCGGTGCCGCCGACCATCACCTTCGGGGCCTCGCCCTTCACCGGCATCCCCGTCATCGTCGTCAGATTGACGATCCAGCCGATCACCGTCTTCGGGTCCGTCGCCGTCAGCACGGCGGCGATGCGGTCGCCGGGTGCGACCGGCAGCGTCAGGATCACCGGCGCGGGGTCCGCCTCCTGCCGCGCCCACCACTGGATCCAGGCCTGCGCCGTCACCGCGCCGCCGCCCGGCACATCGAGGAAACTCGCCGTGCCCACCTGCGGCAGCGACGAATTGAAGTAGCGGCGCTGCCCGTCGAAGCCGATCCAGGTCGAGCAGGCGAAGCCGTTGCCGCTGCCGCCCAGCGGCGGGGGCGGCTGCTGCAGCGTCGCGGGCACCTTCCAGCATCCCCAGATGCGCTGGAACCGTTTGTAACCGGTTGCGGTCAGGTAGGCGCCGGACCAGTTGGTGCTGCCCTCCCAAGGCGACGCGGCTTCGGCCTGCGCCACGGCTTGCCGCTGGTAAAGGCGAAACTTGCTTTTTTCGATCCACTCTACCGTTTCGTCATCGAAGCGGAATGGCGTGATCGTCAGCGGCTTTCCGAACGCCGCGTGCCAGGCCGCGTATTCCAGCGGCGCGGCCGATGCGTCGGGCGGCAGGGGAATCCCGTAGGTTTCCAGCGTCTTCGCATCCGCCGCCGAGGGATCGAACAAGCCCTGCGGCGCGTCCAGCCCGCTGAACCGGCTCTTGAGGTCCAGCAGCACATCGATCGAGACGGCCTGCGTGTTTCCGGAGCGCCCTCCCTTCGCGGCCATCACCCCACCCACTCGGCGTGCGCGGCGGCGACCGTCGCGAGGTAGCGGCCCTGGGAGGGCACCGTCATCAGATTGTGCAGCCACCAGGCGATGGAGACGCCCGCCGCCGAATCGCTCGGGTAGTGCAGCCCCGCGATCTCGCGGTTGCGCGCGATACGGTCGGCGAGCGTCCACAGATCGTCGATCGTGCCTTTCCGCTGCGGCAGCAGTGAGGACTGCGCCGGGGTCTGGCCCGGCACGCCCGCGAACACGTCGCTCAGGCACAGCACCATCAGATGCGCCTGCGTCGAATGTCCGCTCGGGAACGAGGCGTGGCCCGGCACCTCCAGCGGCGGCAGCAGCGCGGGGCAGAGCTGGGATGGGCGGGGCCGGGTGTAGCGTCCCTTGAAATACATTGCCGCGAAGGTCGCGATCAGGTTGGCGATGGCCAGCACCCGCGTCGTCGCCGGATAGGCGCCCGGCCGCGCCGTCAGCAGATTGAGCAGGTAGCTCATGAATTCGTCGGCCTGCGACAGGATCTCGCCCAGCGCGTCGGCGCGTTCGTCGGACGCCGCCAGCACCAGGTCATCGAGCTCCGCCTGGATCGTGTCGAGCGCGGTGGCCGGCAGGGCGGACCAGTCGGCGGGTGGCGCGGACGGCGCCGGGACGTAGGTGGGCCACCGCCAGGCGGCAGGGGGCGGCAGGCTGTCCAGCAGCACCGCGCTGTTGCCCAGCACCGAGGGCGGCGCCGCGGTTGGGTTG
>JAFEFJ010000105.1 GCA_018240635.1 Pseudomonadota bacterium
GGCGGGTGGCAGCCGGACTGGAACTTCAACAAGGTGCTGATCGGCCGCGACGGGCGGATCAAGGGCACGTTCCGCTCCGGCGCCGAGCCCGGCAGCGGGAAGCTGCGCGACGCGATCGAGGCGGAGCTCGCGCGCGTCGCCTGACGCGCCGGCCCCGCCCTACGGCTTCACGAACAGCTTGCGCGGCACCGAGGCCAGGCACTCCATGCCCGTCTCGGTGATTGCGATGCTCTCGGTGATCTCCAGCCCCATGTCCTGCTGCCACAGCCCGGTCATGAAATGGAACGCCATGCCGGGACGCAGCTCGGTGCGGTCGCCGGGGCGCAGGCTCATGGTGCGCTCGCCCCAGTCGGGCGGATAGCTCATGCCGATCGAATAGCCGGTGCGGTTGTCCTTCACGATGCCGTAGCGCTTCAGCACGGCGAAGAAGGCGTTGGCGATGTCCTCGCAGGTGTTGCCGGGCCTGGCCGCCGCGAGCCCCGCGTCCATCCCCTCCAGCACCGCCTTCTCGGCCTCCAGGAACGCCGGCGGCGGCTTGCCCAGGAAGACGGTGCGCGACAGCGGGCAGTGATAGCGGCGGTAGCAGCCGGCGATCTCGAAGAACGTGCCCTCGTTCGGGCGCATCGGCTTGTCGTCCCAGGTCAGATGCGGCGCGGCGGCGTCGGCGCCCGAGGGCAGCAGCGGCACGATCGCGGGATAGTCGCCGCCGAAGCTGCCGGCGCCCCGGATGGCGGCGTCGTAGATCTCGGCCACGAGCTGGTTCTTCGGCATCCCGGGCTCGATCTTCTCCAGGATGCGCGCATGCATCGCCTCCACGATGCGCGCGGCGCGGCGCATGTAGTCCAGTTCCCGCGCGCTTTTGACCGCGCGCTGCCAGTTCACCAGCGCCGTCGCATCGACGAAGCGTGCGTTCGGCAGATGCGTCTGCAAGGACCGGAAGGCGGCGGCGCTGAACCAGTAATTGTCCATCTCCACGCCGATCCGCGCCGAGCCCCAGCCGCGCGCCTCGATCATCGAGGACAGCAGATCCATCGGATGCCGCTCGGTGCTCTGCACGTAGTGGTCGGGATACCAGAGGATGCTCTCCTCCGAGATCCAGGCGGTGCGGCGCGCGCCGTTCGAATCCTGCAAGCGCCCGTACCACAGCGGCTCGCCGTCGGGCGGCACCAGCACGCATTGATGCACGTAGAACGACCAGCCGTCGTAGCCGGTCAGCCAGCCCATGTTGGACGGATCGGAGACGATCAGCAGATCGACGCCCTTCGCCTCCATCGCGGCGCGGGTCTTGCGCAGACGGGCGTCGTATTCGTCGCGGGAGAAATGCAGGTCCGGTGCGCTCATGTGGTCCCTCCCGCCTGGACGCCGCCGCAGCCTAGCGCGCAGGCTCCGTCATCGCGAGCCGCCTTCGGCGGCGTGGCGATCCAGGGCCTCCGCACCGTGCCGCTGCCCTGGATTGCTGCGGCGCTCCGCGCCTCGCGATGACGGCGCGATCACTCCCCCGACAGGTCGCGCCGCTGCCTGTCCAGTTCCTCGCTGTAGCGGCGCAGCGCGAAATGCTCGGTCAGCAGCCCGATCACGCGCCGGTTCTGCGGCCCGTCCACCACCGCCAGCGCGTCCGCCTCGGCCCGCTCGAACAGCGCGATGGCTTCCTTGACCGTCATCTGCGGCAGCAGCATCGCGTCCGGGTGATGCACCACGTCCGCCACCGTGCGTTCGCCCGCTTCCTCGGCATGCGCCTCGGCCAGCCACACGATGCCGGCGTAGCCGTCCTTCTCGTCGATCGCCACCACGCGCTGCGTGGCGCCGAGGGGGAAGTCGCGCCGGAACGCGGCGAGCGGGGTCGCGGCGCGCACCGTGCGCACCTCGCGCCGCATCATCCGCCCCACCGTCAGCGACCGCATCCAGCCGATATCGACGGCGCTGCGGATCGCCTCGCCACGCAGGTGGAAGCGCCAGGTCGCGAAGCTGTAGCCGAAGGCGCGCCGCACGGTCAGCGTGGACAGCACGCAGGCGGCAAGCACCGCGATGGTCAGCGGCAGGCTGCCCGTGGATTCCAGCGCCAGCAGCCCCATCGTGAGCGGCCCGCCCACGATGGCGACCGCCATCGCGCTCATGCCCACCAGCGCGCAGACCACCGGCGGCAGCGCGTGCGCGGCGCTGATGGCGGCGAAGGCGCCGGCGAAGAACTTGCCCACCATCGCGCCCAGGAACAGCGAGGCGAAGAACAGCCCGCCGCGGAACCCCGAGCCGAGCGAGATCGCCGAGGCCACCGCCTTCAGCACCATCAGCAGTCCGATATGCGCGAGCGGATAGGGCGTGCCGATCAGCGGCGCGAGCGCGCCGTGGCCCGATGACAGCACCATCGGCGAGACCAGCGCGAGCGAGCCCACCGCCAGCCCGCCGATCGCCGGGCGCAGCCAGCCGGGCACGCGGCTGCGGCGGAACAGCTGCTCGGTCAGCGTCACGCCGCGCATGATCGCGATGCCGATCAGCGCGCACAGCATCCCGAGCGCCAGGATCGGCACGTAGTCCACCCCGTCGATGCGCGAGGGCACCAGAAGCTGCAACTCGAACGGATCGTTCGACAGCGCGTGCACGACCGCGACCGCCACCATCGAGGCGATGGCCACCGGCGCCAGCGTCGCCAGCGTGTAGGTGCCGATCACCAGTTCGAAGGCGTAGAAGGCGCCGGTCAGCGGCGCGTTGAACGCGCCGCCGATCGCCGCCGCCGCGCCGCAGCCCACCAGCAGGCGCAGATCGTTGCGGCGGACGCGGAAGCTGCGGCCGATGCGGGAGGCGACCGCCGAGCCGATCTGCGTGTACCCCGCCTCCAGCCCCACGGATGCGCCGACGCCGTTCGACATCACGGTCTGCAGCACCACGAGAAGGCTGCCGCCCATCGACATGCGCCCGCCATGCAGCGCGTTCGCCTCGATCGGGTCCACCACCGGGCGCGGCCAGAACCGCGTGATCGCAAGCCCCACCAGCCCGAGCGCCAGCCCGCCGAACGCGGGCACCAGCACCGTCGCGAACGGGTTCAGCTCCACCATCGCCGACAGCCGCTGCGACGATGTCAGGCCGAACAGCGCCTCGTGGACCAATTGCGTCGTTTCGGTCATCCCCCAGACCAGCAGCCCGGCGCCGCAGCCGATGAAGGCGGCCAGCACCGACAGCCACAGCTCGTTGGTGCGCACCAGCGCGCGCATCGTCTGCGGCGCGTGCAGCAGCATGTCGCCGAACTGCCGGCGGTGGCGGACGGGATGGGGACGGGAAGGCCGCTTCGCGCCGGACGCAATTCTGGCGGCGGGCGGGGCACCCTCGGTGCCCGCGATGGCCGTGTCGCCAGGGCTGGTCGGCATGCGGAACGTCCGGTAACGCGGCCGGCGCGGCCGCCTGCGCATTCTTGGAACCAGGGCGCGGCGCAATCAACCGCACCCGGCCCCGTTTCGCATGAAAATGCGGCAAGGACGTGGTGCGTTGCGGGCGCTGCCCCGAACGACCCCCTGGCCCCGCCCCCTCCCGCGAGGGGAGCGGGAGCTGGCCTACAGCCCCCGGTCCGCCCGCGTCGCCGCCAGGTCGTCGGCGACGAAGGCGCGAACGACGTCCACCAACGGCTCGTGCGGGGCGAAGCCCAGCGCCTCGGCGCGGGCGGGGATGAAGGCGGCGGGCCAGCCGCCGACGATGGCGGCGATGGCGGGATCGGCGGCACGCCGCACCAGGGCGGAGGCGCCGGGCTTCACCAGCTCCAGCGCGGCGAGCATCTCGGCCACCGTCACGCTCAGGCCGGGCGGCGTCAGGCTGCGGTCCAGCCCCATCGTGCCGGTGTCCATCGCCGCGGCGTGCAGCAGCCAGTCGGTGGCGCGGCGCGGGCTCGCGATCCAGACGGCGAAGCCGTCGTCCACCGGAAGCTCGGTCTCAAGCCCCAGCAGCGGCTCGCGGATGATCGCCGAGAAGAAGCTGCTCGCCGCCTTGTTCGGCCGTCCGGGCCGCACCACCACCGTGGGCAGCCGCACCGTCACCGCGTCCATGAAGCCGCGGCGCGTGGCGTCGGCCAGGATCAGCTCCGCCGCGGCCTTCTGCGCGCCGTAGCTGTTGGCCGGGATCTGCCGCGCATCGTCGGCCAGCACCGCGTTCTGCCCGCCGCTGAAGCTCGCGACCGAGGAGGTGAACACGACGCGGGGCGGCTTGCCGCCCGCCGCCGTCAGCGCGCGGCAGGCGTCCACCACCGCGTCGGTGCCGCGCAGGTTGACCCGTCGGCCGAGGTCGTAATCGGCTTCCGCCTGCGCGCTGACCACGGCGGCGAGGTGGAAGATCACGTCGGTGCCGGGCGGGATCGCTTCGGCCGGCAGGTCGGTCACGTCGCCGCCGAGGGCCGTGACGGGAAACCGCGCGGCGGGCGTTCTGGGGGGCGCGATGTCGAACAGCGTCAGGTGCGCGACCGGACGGGCGCCGAGCGTGCCGGAGGCGGCCAGCGCGGCCGCGATGCGCTGGCCGAGGAACCCGCCGCCTCCCAGGATGGTTACGCGCATCGCCGCTCCCGATCGTCCGACGGTATGGATTTTATGACCCTTTACGCCTTACACTCCGTCTCGCCTGCTGGATAGGGCAAGGGATCAGCCGATGCGTATTCGCACCTGGGTGCTCGCCTCCGCCGCGGCCGCGGCCTTCGCCTACGTGGCCTATCCCTATGTCACCCTTGCCCGCCTCGGCGCCGCGCTCGGCAGCGGCGATGCGCAGACGCTCGAACGGCTCGTCGCCTGGGGCCCGGTGCGGGAAGGCATCAAGGAGGACATCTGCGACGACGTGGCCGACATGCCGGCGTCCAGCGGCAACTCGCTGCGCCCGTTCGGCTATTCCTTCGTCCGCGGCGTCGCCGCCAACGTGATCGACACGCGCGTCTCGCCGCGCGGCCTGCTCGCCGTCGCGCAGCGCTTCGATCCCGCCACGCTGACGTTGGATGCCGTCAGCGGCGTGCGCTGGGCGTTCTTCGACGGCAGCCCCACCGCCTTCGTCGCCGAACTCCGCCCGCCCGGAGACGGCGCGCGCGGCGAGCCGGTGCGCGTGCAGATGGAGCTTCAGGGCCTGTCCTGGAAAGTCACCCGCGTGTGGCTGCCCCACAAGCTGCTGATGGCGGCGAACGATCCTTCGTGAATTGGTGGGCTGAAGCCCACCCTACGGTTTCGGGGTTTGGTGGGCCGAGGCCCACCCTACGCTTCCGTTGATGAGTAGGGTGGGCTTCAGCCCACCATCTACCGCGGCGCCATGCGCAGCGCGCCATCGAGGCGGATCGTCTCGCCGTTCAGGAACCGGTTGGCGACGATGTGCATCGCGAGCGCCGCGTATTCCGACGGGTGGCCGAGCCGCGCCGGGAACGGCACCGAGGCCGAGAGGCTCGCCCGCACGTCGTCCGGCAGGCCGCCGAACATCGGGGTTTCGATCAGGCCGGGCGCGATCGTGACGACGCGGATGCCCGAGCGCGCCAGTTCGCGCGCCGCCTGGATCGTCAGACCGATCACGCCGGCCTTCGACGCGGCATAAGCCGCCTGCCCGACCTGCCCCTCGTAGCCCGCGACCGAGGCGGTGTTGATGATGACGCCGCGCTCGTTGTCCTCCATCGGATCGAGCGCCTGCATCTCCGCGGCCGCCAGGCGCAGCATGTTGAAGGTGCCGGTCAGGTTGACGCGGATCACCCGCTCGAAGGCGGACAGCTTCATCGGCCCTTCCTTGCCGACGATGCGGCCGGGCGTGCCGATGCCCGCGCAGTTCACCAGCACGCGCGCCGGGCCGTGCGCGGCGCGCGCCTGGGCGAACGCGGCTTCCGCCGATTGCTCGTCGCCCACGTCGCAGCCGATGCCGATGCCGCCATGCGTCGCCGCCGCCTTCGCCGCGGCCTCGGCGTTGATGTCCAGCACCGCGACCTTGCACCCCGCCGACGCCAGCGCCGCGGCGGTCGCCGCCCCCAGCCCCGACGCCCCGCCCGTCACGATCGCCGCCTGTCCTTCGAGCCGCATGGCATCCTCCATCTTCGCGTGGCCGGATGCTGCCGCAATTCACGCTGGCGCGCGACGGGGGACACCCTCCTCCGTCATGGCCCGCGCAGGCGGGCCATCCATGTCTTCGACGGCGGCATCAAGTAAGACGGGGATGGCCCGCCTGCGCGGGCCATGACGACAAGAGAGGAGCCGGTCAGGGGCGCCAGGCCCGCGCCTGGGCGGCCACCGCGTCGGCGTCGAAGCGGTTGATGTCGGGGATCAGGTCGTTGGTGACGAGATCGGCGGCGGGCAGCGCCGCCGGGGCGGCGCCGTTGCGGGCGAGGAAGGCGAGGTAGGCGTCGTAGTTGGCGAGCGAGCTTTCGCCCCAGCGCGTCACGCCGCCCGCCTCCAGCCGCCAGTTCGGAATGCGCGCGCCGAGCGCCCGCAGATCCTCCCGCACCGCGACCGGGTCCATGCCGTCGGGCACGGTCTGCGGCCAGACCTCGTGCAGGATGCGCACCGCCGCGACGGGATTGGCGATGGCGAACACCGTGCCCATCGCGTAGCCGCGCGCCAGCGCCACCGAGTCCGCGCGGCGCACCGACAGCGTGGTGTCCGTCGCCAGCAGGCCGTTCGAGGGGAAATGCGCGATGGCGCCGTTGTCCAGCATCCTCAGCGGAACGCCCGCCGCTTCCACCATCGCGTACTGCACGTCGTACAGGCACAGCGCGTCCACCGCCGCGTGCGCGGTCAGCGCGGCGGCATGCGCGCCCTCGCCCACCACGACCAGCGTGATGTCGTGCGCGGGATCGAGCCCGGCATTCGCCGCCAGCGCGCGCGCCACCAGCACGCCGCCCGAGGTCAAGGACGTCACGCCGATCCGCTTGCCGCGCAGGTCGGCGGCGGAGCGGATGGGCGAATCCGCCGGCACCGCCAGGCCGTAGATGTTGCCCTGATAGGCCGTGTAGAAATTCCGCACGCCGGCATCCTTGGCGCCCGCCGCGGCCAGCGGCTCGATGGAGGCGAGCGCGTAGGGCAGGCTGCCGTCCGCCACCGCCTCCACGCAGGCGGCGGAACCGCCGAGCGGGTCGAGGTCCACCTGGAAGCCCGCTTCGCGGAACCAGCCCATCTTAATCGCGACCGCGATCGGCGCCGCGGCGGCGGTGATGTTGCGCGCACACCAGCCCACCAGCACCACCGACTGCGCGCGCGCCGCGCCGGCATCGAGGCAGAGAACGAACAGAGCCAGAGCGATCAGCCAGCGTCGCATCGTCGGTCTCCAGCGCCGTAGCTTCAATGTGGGGCTCCTCAGCCGGTTCGCGATACCTCCACCACATGATCCGCGAGCGCGAGCGAAGCGGTCAGCCCCGGACTCTCGATGCCGAACAGGTTGATGAGCCCGGCCACGCCGTGCGTCTGTGGTCCCTGCACCACGAAATCCTGCCCGGGCGCGCCCTTCGGCACGATCTTCGGGCGGATGCCGGCATAGCCCGGCTGCAACGCGCCGTCCTTCAGGTCGGGCCAGTAGCGGCGCACCGCGTCGTAGAAGCTGTCGGCGCGGCGCGGATCGACCGTATAGTCGATGGCGTCGATCCATTCCACGTCCGGCCCGAACCGCGCCTGCCCGCCGAGATCGACCGTCAGGTGCACGCCGAGCCCGCCCGGCACCGGCACCGGATAGATCAGCCGCGAGAAGGGCGAGCGGCCCGACAGGGTGAAGTAGTTGCCCTTGGCGTAGTAGGCGGTGGGGATGCGCTCGGGCGGCATCCCCGCGATGCGGCCGGCGAAGGCGGGGGCGTGCAGCCCGGCGCTGTTGACCAGCAGGCGGCAACGCAGCGTGACCGGATCGGCGCCGCCCACATCGATCTCCAGCCCGCCATTCCCCGAAGGCCCCCGCACCGCGCGCGCCGCGAGCACGGGGCTGTGGAACACCACCGCCGCCCCCGCGTTCTCCGCGTCGCCCTGCAGCGCGACCATGAAGCCGTGGCTGTCCACGATGCCGGTGGAGGGCGAGAGCAGCGCGCTGGTGCAGGACAGGTTCGGCTCCAGCGCGACCGCTTCCGCGCGCGTCAGGATGCGCATGTCGTCCACGCCGTTGGCGGCGGCGCGGCGGCGGATGTCGGCGAGCCTGCCGTCCTCGTCCGCGTTGGTGGCCACGATCAGCTTGCCGCAGTTGCGGAACGGCACGCCCTTCTCCCGGCAGAAGGCATACAGCGCCTTCTTCCCGGCGACGCAGAAGCGGGCCATCAGGCTGCCCGCGGGGTAGTAGATGCCGGCGTGGATCACCTCGCTGTTGCGGGACGAGGTTTCGGTGCCGATGCCCTCGGCGGCTTCCAGCACCACCACCTCGCGCCCGGCCAGCGCCAGCGCGCGCGCCACCGCCAGCCCCACCACGCCCGCGCCCGCCACGACGCAGTCAAGTTCCTCCACGCTGCTCCGCCTCCGGCCTTACCCTTTGTTCATCACGGTTTACGCCGCCCTCCGGCAACCGCATATAGGCGCCATAGCGCGCGGGTCAGGCCAGGGCGGAAGCCGGGGGAGGCGGACGATCGACACGATCTGGGCAGTGGTTCACGGCTCGGCCACGCTGGTCAGCCAGAACCCGGAGTTGGCCGTACTCGTCGCATTCCTCGCCGCGATCATCGAGGCGGTGGCGGTGCTCGGCATTCTGCTGCCCGGCACGCCGATCCTGATGGCGGTCGCGGGCGCGGCGGCGATCGAGGGGCTGCCGATGATGCCGATCATGGTGGTGGCCATCGTGGGCGCGGTGATCGGCGATTTCCTCTCGTTCTGGCTCGGCCACCGCTTCAACGGCAGGCTGCGGCGGATGTGGCCGTTCAGCCGCCGGCCGGAGCTGATGGTTGAGGCGGAGAAGTTCTTCCACCGCTACGGCGTGCTGAGCGTGGCGATCTGCCGCTTCCTGCCGGTGCTGCGCTCCACCGTGCCGCTGGTGGCGGGCATGGTGGGGATGAAGCGCTCGCGCTTCCTGGTCGCGAACGTGCTGTCCGCCTTCGTCTGGGCGCCGGTGCACGTGCTGCCCGCGCAATGGGCGGGCATGTCCATCACCAGGCTGGAGGCGGGCGAGTGGCAGCCCGCCGCCTTCTGGCTCGCCGCCTTCCTGGTCATGTCCGCCGGCGGGTGGCTGCTGCACCGCCGGTTCAGGCCGCGCGCGCAGGTGCGGTAGGGGCGCCCACCTGGGCTCTGGTTTTTTCGTCATCGCGAGCGAAGCGTGGCGATCCAGGGCCGAGGCACGGGAGCGGCCGCCCCGGATCGCCACGGCGCTGCGCGCCTCGCGAATGACGGCGGGAACTAACCCCCCGCCACGCCCTGCGTGTTCACATACAGCGAGTACAACCCGTGGCTGGCCGCCATGAACAGGCGGTTGCGGTAGCGGCCGCCGAAGCAGAGGTTGGCGCAGCGTTCCGGCAGCGCGATGTGGCCGATCGCCTCGCCCTGCGGGGTGAACACACGCACCCCGTCCAGCGCCGGATCGCCCATACCCCAGCCGCACCACAGGTTGCCGTCGATATCGAGGCGGAACCCGTCCGGCGTGCCGGGCCCCGCGTCGATGCACACCCGCCCGTTCGACAGCGACGCGCCGTTCCAGTCGTAGGCCAGGATCTTGCGCGGATTGGCGCGCGAGGCGACGACGTAGAGGATCTTCTCGTCCGGCGAGAACGCGAGCCCGTTCGGCCCCTCGATGTCGTCGGCCATGCACTGCACCTCGCCGCTGTGCGGGTCGATGCGGTAGACGGCGGGCGGGGTTTCCGACGTGTCCTTGTGGCCCTCGTAGTAGCCGAGGATGCCGAACACCGGATCGGTGAACCACACCGCGCCGTCGGAGGCCACCACGACGTCGTTCGGCGAATTGAGCCGCTTGCCCTGGTAGCGGTCGGCCAGCACGGTGATGCTGCCGTCGTATTCGGTGCGGGTGACGCGCCGCGCGTCGTGCTCGCAGGTGACGAGGCGGCCCTGCCGGTCGCGCGTGTTGCCGTTGGCGTTGTTCGACGGCTTGCGGAAGACCGAGACGGCGCCTGTCTCCTCCTCCCATTTCAGGATGCGGTTGTTCGGGATGTCGCTCCAGAGCACGTAGCGCCCGTCGCCGAACCAGACCGGGCCTTCCGACCAGCGGCAGCCGGTGTAGAGCCGCTCCACCGAGGCGAGCGGCAGGCGGTACTGGTTGAAGCGCGGATCGAGCACCTGCACCGCCGGATCGGGATACCGGCTGCTTTCTTCCCACATGATACGAATTTCCCTATCAGGATTGCGGCTGATGCCCGCCGTTGTCGCCGAAGGCTTCCTCGCGGTAGAGGCCGAGCGCGCGCATCACCGGCAGGTCGTTGAAGGAGAACAGGCAGGCGTCCTCGGCATCGGAGGCGTTGGCGTGCTCGTGCCAGGTCCAGGACGGCACGCAGAAGATGTCGCGCTCCTGCCAGTCGAAGCGCCGGCCGCCGATGATCGAGTATCCGCTGCCCTTCGCGGCCTGATAGAGCACGCTGCCGGTGTGGCGGTGCGCGCGCGTCCGCTCCCCGGGACGCAGCATCTGCATCGCCGCACCGATCGTCGCCATCACCGGCCCGCCGTTCGACGGATTGACGTAGTTCAGCAGCACGCCGTCGAAGGGCGAGCCATCGGTTGCGGCCGCGTAGCGGGTCAGCGCCTCGTAGGTCGGCGCCCATTCGTATTTCAGCAGCGGCGAGTAGGGCTTCGACCAGTCCGCGCCGTCGGGCAGCAGTCCGGGATGGCCCCAGCTTTTCGTCACGTCGTCCACCGGATGGCCGACCGCCTGCTTCAGATCGGGATGCACGGCGTAGAAATTCGCCTCCAGCGCGTTGACCAGCGGAATATCGAGCCCGTCCTGCCAGATGCAGTCGGTGCCCGAGGCATCGACGCCGTGCTCGTGCCAGGTGCCGTTCGGGGTGAGCACGAAATCGTTGCGTCCGAGCGTGATCCGGTGCCCGTCCACCACCGTGTAGGCGCCGCTGCCTTCCATGATGAAGCGGAGCGCCGAGGCCGAATGGGCGTGCGCGGACGCGCTCTCGCCGGGGCGCATCACCTGCAGGCCGGAATAGAGCCAGCCCACCGCCGCCGCCACGTCGCGCCGGCCGGGATTGTCGAGATAGATCACCCGCCGCCCGGCCTTTTCGGGCGTGACGAGATCGAGCGAGCGGAGGACGTGGTCGCGCAGGTCGCGGTAGCGCCACAGCATCGGCACCGAGGCCGATTGCGGCTGCCACGGCTCGATCTTGTTCGCCACCGTCCAGAGCGGCGCGGCCTGCAGGCGTTCGAGTTCGTCGTAGTAGGCGTGCAACTCCGCCGTGTCCTCGACATTGGCGCGGCCGGCGACGTTCTCGCGGTGGTTTTCACGTCTGGCGGTCATGGTTCCCCCCGATCATCTCACCCCCTCTCCGCCCGCGACCGCGGGGGGGAGAGGGAGGGGCCCAGCGCGAAGCGATGGGAGGGTGAGGTGGGCGGCGGTGCCCGATGAGCGAGGGCCTCTGGAATCCTCCACCTCACCCTGCCCTCTCCGCCCCCAGGGGCGGAGAGGGTAAGAGCAATCCCCCGCACCTCAACTCCGTCCTGCATCCACCACCCAGCAATGCGCGGTGCACATCCGGCTGTCGTCGGCGGCGAGCCAGAGGACCATGCGGGCGAGGTCGTCGGGCGCGAGCTTTTCCGGCAGGCATTGGTTACGCATCAGCTCGGCCTCGGTCTCCGGCGTGAGCCACAGCGCGATCTGCCGTTCGGTCATCACCCAGCCGGGGATGACGCAGTTGACGCGGATGCGGTTGGGACCGAGGTCGCGGGCCATGCCGCGCGTCAGCCCCTCCACCGCCGCCTTGGCCGTGGTGTAGGCGGGCATCCCGCCCTGGTGCGTGCGCCAACTGACGGAGCCGAAATTCACGATCGAGCCGCCGCCCGCCGCGCGCATCATCGGCGCGACCGCCTGGATCGCGAAGAACTGGTGGCGGAGGTTCACCGCCTGCCGCTCGTCCCAGTAGTCGGGCGTCACGTCCTCGAACTTGTGGCGGTCGTCGCGGGCGGCGTTGTTCACCAGCACGGTGATCGGGCCCACGCGATCCGCCGCCGCCGCGATGGCGGATTGCAGCGCGCCGATGTCGCGGACGTCGCAATGCTGGAAGAACGGCGCGGGATGGCCCGCCGCCTCCGCCGCCGCGACGACGCGGGCGGAGGCGGCATCGTCCACGTCCACGAAGGCGACGCGCGCGCCTTGGGCTGCGAAATGCAGCACGATGGAGGCGCCGATGCCGCTGCCGCCGCCGGTGACGAAGACGGACTTGCCGCGCAGGCTGGGATAGACCGCGAAGTCGCCGCTCATGTCGTGCGCTCCCTGAGCTTCGCCGCGATGGCGTCCACGATCGCCTCCGGCGCGCCGTCGATGCCGACGACGATCGGCGCCTCGTCCGCGCCGGGCGGCTCCAGCGTCGCGAACTGGCTGTCGAGCAGCGCGGTCGGCATGAAGTGGCCGTGGCGCGACGCCATCCGGCGGGCGATGAGTTCGTGCGTGCCGTCCAGATAGACCAGCGTCACGTCCCGGCGTTCGCCGATCAGGATGTTCCGGTAGGCGCGCTTCAGCGCCGAGCAGCTCGCC
>JAFEFJ010000106.1 GCA_018240635.1 Pseudomonadota bacterium
GGGCTAGACGGCGCTTGCGAAAGCCTGAGGGAAAGAAATTTCTTCAGTGTTGCCTGAGGGGCGGCACGGGGGCGCCTTGACCTAGCTTTGAGTATAATTCCGACTACACGAATTAGCCTCCCACAGTCCGTCGTCGCGCTCCCGCACCGTCGCCGCATCGCCCGCTTGCGCGCCGCCGGCCAGGAACACCACCGCGACCGGCCCAGCATCCAGCCGCACCAGTCCCGTCGTCAGCGGCAGGAGCGGCTTGAAGGGGGGGGCGTTGCTGTGGTGCAGCACCGTGTGTGCGAGGACGCGGGCTGGCAGTGCCTCGGCGCTTTCCCACTCCAGCGCATCCGACAGACACGCCCCGCACACCTCGCGCGGCGGATACTGCGCGCGCCCGCACTCCCGGCATCGCTGCAAGCGGATCATCCGCGCGCCAGCACGCAGGCCGCCGAGCACAGGCCACGGTCGTAGTTGATCATGCCGAACCCGCCCACCAGCGCGCGCCGCGCGCCCGCCACCCGCATCCCCGGCGCCGTGCCGGTCAGTTGGCGCATCGCCTCGACCAGTCCCAGATAGCCGCCTGCGGCGCCTGCCTGCCCGACCGAGAGCTGTCCGCCGCCGGTGTTGTGCGGCAGGGTTCCGTCGCATCCGAAACTGTTTTGCCGCACGAAGTCCGGGCCCTCGCCGGGGCCGCACAGGCCCAGGCCCTCGAATTGCAGCATCGAGATCACCGGATAATCGTCGTAGGTCTGCACAAGATCGACGTCGCCCGGCCCGCATCCCGCCTGCGCCCACAGCGCCTCGCGGTCCATCGCCCAGCCGCCGCGCAGCTGCACCGGATCGTCAGGGAAGGCGTTGGTCCGCTCGATCGCGCCCAGCACGCGCACGAAGGGAAGACCCAGAGGCCGCGCGCGGTCCTCCGCCATCACCAGGAACCCGTCCGCGCCCGCGCAGGGCATCACGCAGTCGAACAGGTGCAGGGGCTCGGCGATCGGGCGGGCGTTGAGGTAATCCTCCAGCGTCATCGGCGCGCGCAGCAACGCGAGCGGATTGGCCCGCGCATTCTCCCGCTGCGCCACCGCCAGCTTGCCGAAATCCGCCCGCGTCGCGCCGGTCGCGCGCATATAGGCGTCGGCGATATAGGCAAAACTCTGGTTCGGGCCGCCCGCGCCGTAGGGATACACGGCATCGCGCGCGAAGCTGCTGAAGCTCGCGATCAGGTCGCGGAAGCTCGTCTCGTTCGCGGTGTCGCCGGCGATGCACGCCACCACCTCGGCATCGCCCGCCTGCACCGCGCGCGCGGCGCGGCGCAGCGCCATGATGCCGCAGGCCCCGCCCGTCGGCAGCCACTCAAGGAAACGCGGCGACAGCCCCGCGTATTGCGTGAACCCCACCGCGTTGTCGGGCGCCAGCGTGAAGCTGGAGGCGCACAGCCCGTCGATCGCGTCCTTCGCGAGCCCCGACGCATCGAGCAGCCGGCGCAGCGCGCGCGACAGGAACCACGCCGCGCCGTGCTCCGACCGGCGCACATAGGGCTCCGTCACCGGGCAGCACAGCGCGACGCCGTCGTAGCCGCGCGCGCTCACCGCCGCTTCAGCGCCCGCGTGTCGATGCAGGTGCCGCCGTCCAGCAGCCGCGCCGCCATCGCCTTCAGCTCGCCCCGCGCGACCTTCTGGCTCGCGGTCAGCGGCAGCGCATCGACGAAGGCGATCCAGCCGGGAACCTTGAAGTAGGACAGCTCCTCCAGCGCGGCGCGCACGATGCTTTCGGCCGCCGCCCGCGCGTCGGGCACGGGCGCGCGCGGCACGATGCAGGCCAGCACTTCCTCCTCGCGCACCGGATCGGGCGCGGCGGCGACGGCGACCTCGGCCACCATCGGATGGCGGCGCAGCACGCTCTCCACCTCGGCGGCGGCGATGTTCTCGCCGCTGCGGCGGATGATGTTCTTCTTGCGATCGACGAAATACAGGTAGCCGTCGGCGTCCTGGCGCACCACGTCGCCGGTGTGGAACCAGCCGCCTTCCCACGCGGCCTCGGTCGCATCCGGGTCCTTCAGGTAGAAGCTGAAGAAACCGTCGCGCGGGTCGGGTCCGGCGGTGCGCACCAGGAACTCGCCATCCTCCTCCGCGATGCGCGTCTCCAACGGCGGAACCGGGCGGCCGAAGCAGGCGGTGCCGACATGGCGCGGTTCGGCATTGGCGATCACCGCGCGTGAGCCGGTTTCCGTCATCGCCCAGGCTTCCACCAGCGGAAAGCCGAAGCGCTCCTCGAACGCCGCATGGTGGCGGCGGTCCACGCCCGCGCCGAAGGCGAAGCGGATGCTGTGCGCGCGGTCGTCCGCCGAGGGCGGCGCGCCCAGCAGCATCGACGGCATCACGCCCAGATAATGCAGCACCGCCGCGCGGCTTTCGCGCACGGATCGCCACCAGGTGCGCGGATGGAACCGGTCGAGCTGGATCAGGCAGCCGCCCACCGCGACCATCGACAGCGCGGAATAGGCCATCGCGTTCATGTGGCTGAGCGGCAGCGGCGTGATCATCCGGTCGCCGTCGCGCAGCGCCGCGAGCCCGCCGAGCGCCGCATACCATGCGCCCACGCCGAGATAGTACCGGTTGGAAAGAACGCAGCCCTTCGGCCGGCCGGTGGTGCCGGAGGTGTACATCACCGCGCACTCGCTCGCCGTGCCCGGCGTTCCGCCACGCGCGGGGGTCGGCGCACGCGGCGGCACGGCATCGTCTGCAACCACCGGCAGCGCCGGCGCGGCGGCGCGCAGCCTGTCGATCAGCGGCGCGGCGGCGACGCCGAGGACGATCTCGCTGTGTTCGATCAGGTAGTTCAGCTCCGCCGGCCGCAGCTCGGCGCTCAGCGGCACCACGGAAACGCCCAGGCCGTTCAGCGCGAACCAGTGCAGGAAGAACGCCGGGCGGTTCTCCACCATCAGCCCGACGCGGTGGCCCATCCCGTAGCCCGCATCGGCGTAGGCGGCGCGCAGCGCGGCGATGCGCGCTGCCGCCGCCCCGTAGGCGATCTCCCCCGCTTCGATGCCGTAGGCCTCCGCCGTTTCCGGCAGGACGCACAGGAAGGGCCGGTCGGGGCAGCGCGCGGCGGTGGCGGCGAATCCCGCCGCGACCGTTTCCGGCGTGCCCCACGCCGCTGCCATTACAGGCGGACGTTCGCGCTGATCGCGGGAATGCCCGTCTGCTCGTGGCAGACGCGCGCGAAGGCTTCCACGCCCGCGCGGATATCCTCCTTCGACGGCAGGCCGAAGCACAGGCGCAGATGCGATTTCGCCGCCTCGCCGTTGCAGGCCCAGTCGGGACCGGGATTGAACGCGATCCCGGCATCGGCGGCGGGCTTGATGAGCGTGCGCACATCGACGCTGTCGGGCAGCTTCAGCCACAGGAAGATGCCGCCCTCGGGCCGCCACATTTCGGCCGAGGTGCCGAAGAACTTTTCCACCGCCTCGATCATCGCGTCGCGCTTCTCGTGCAGCACCTTGGTCAGCTTGCCGACATGCGCATCGAAGTTGCGGCTGAAATATTCGGCCACCACCATCTGATCGACCGCCCCGGTGCCGCCGTCGCCCTTGCAGGCGATCAGCCGCGACAGGATCGGCCAGGGTGCGGCCGCGTAGCCCACGCGCAGCGCGGGCGCGAGCGTCTTGGAGAAAGAGCCGATATGCACGACGCAATCGGGCGCCAGCGCATAGAGCGCGGGCGGCGCGTCGCCGGCCCAGACCAGATCGGCGTAGCACTCGTCCTCGAAGATCAGCACGTTGTGCCGGCGCGCCAGGTCGATCATCCGCTTGCGGCGGTCCAGCGGCAGCACGCTGCCCGTGGGGTTCTGGATCGTCGGGATCGTGTAGATCAGCTTGGGCAGCGCGCCGCGCGCGGCCATGTCCGCAAGCTGCGCCTCCAGCGCGTCCATGCGGATGCCGTGTTCGTCCAGCGCCATCGGCGCGAGCGTCGCACCCATGTTGCGGAAGCGGTTCAGCGCGCCCTGGTAGCAGTATTCCTCCACCAGCACCGTGTCGCCGCGTTCGACGAACAGGCGGCTGACGAGGTCGATGCCCTGGCCGGAGCCCGAGGTGATCAGCACATCCTCGCGCGTCGCCTGCACGCCGCGATGCGACCGCAGCTTCTCGGCGACGAAGTCGCGCAGCCGCTCGTAGCCCTGCGGCCCCTGCGCGAGATTGTAGAGCGCGAGCTTCTGCCCCTCGCGCCGGATCGCCGCGGCGGCGGCCTCGGCCAGCGCCTCGGCGGGCACCTGCCCGGGATCGTTGTGCCCGCCGATGAAGTTGAAGCGCGGGAACCCCGTCCAGCGCGGCGCGGGCGCCGGCAGGTCACGCGCGAGAAGGCGGGCGGCATCGAAAGGCATCGCGTCCATCCTGGATTCTTCCCCTACCGCTTCGTTTCAGCGGAAATTGTAGATCGCCAGCGCATTGTCGCGCAGGATCATGCGCTCCTCCTGCTCGCTCAGGCGGATGCGCCAGGCTGCGCGCGGATCGTCGTAGTCCCAGTGCGGATAGTCGCTGGAATAGACGATGCGGTCCCAGCCGATCCAGTCGAAGACATGGCGCAGATCCTCGGGGTTTTCCGGCTCCTCCACGGGCTGCGTCGCGAACCACAGGTTGGTCCGCATGTATTCCGAGGGCTTGCGCTTCAGCGCCGGCACTTCGTCGCGCATCTTCCGCCAGTGATTGTCGAGCCGCCAGCCGAGCGTCGGCCCCCAGGCGAAGCCGCCCTCGATCAGCACGACCTTCAGGTTGGGGAAGGCTTCGAACACGCCTTCCAGCACCAGGCTCGCCGCCTGGTTCTGCATGGAATGGATCAGCACGTGATGGTCTTCCATGTAGAACTGCGGCCAGCCGCCGGCCGATGGCGCGCTGGATTGCGTGCCGCCGATATGCAGGCCGATGGAAAGCCCGTTGGCCTGGGCTGCGGCGAAGATCGGCCAGTAGCGGCGGCGGCCCAGCGGTTCGGTGGTCTTCGACCCGAGCTGCACCTGCGCGAAGGCGGCGTCGCCGGCGCGCCGCTCGATCTCCTTCACGGACGCCTCGGCGTCGTCCTGCGGCACCAGGATCGATGCGCGCAGCCGGTTGTCGGCCCGGTAGAACACCTCCTTCTGCCAGTCGTTCATCGCCGTGCAGAAAGCCGCGGCGGCATCCAGGTTGCGCGCGATGTTGGCGTTCAGCAGCGGCTCCAGCACGCCGAAGGCGACGTTGTTCGCATCCAGATGCTGTTCGCGCATGAACGCCACGTCCGACCCCGGCAGCCCGCCGCCGGGCGGCCACGCGTCGCGCCGGCACGTGTTGGGCGAGAAGCGCGGATAGGTCCCTTTCGTCGCGTACGGGCCGCAGACGAACTTGTCGTATTGCCGCAGATATTGCTGCCAGCGCGCCGGCAGAAACGGATCGAGGTCGCGCGGCGTCTTCATGTACGGATGGATGTCGGTATCGACGATGCCCAGACCCGATGCGGGACCCGATGCGGGACGCGGCGCGGCCGCCGCCTCGTTCTCCGGCCGGTCGAGCGTGGTGCTCATGCGATTGCCTCCTGAAGGCGCGGATAGGTCGCAAGCGGGTTGTCGCGCCGCATCCTGGCGATCAGCACGGGATCGAGGCCGGGCGGCAGCGCCGCGTCGCCCTCGAACTGCCAGTGCGGATAGTCGGTGGCGAACAGCAGCATCTCGTCCGATCCGATCTGATCGATGATGCGGTCCAGCACGCGCGGATCGTCCGGCGCATCGAGCGGCTGCGCGGTCAGCCGCACCTGGCGGCGGATCGTCTCGACCGGCGATTCGCGCACCCACGGCGCTTCCGGCCGCACGGCCCGCCAGGTCTTGAAGGCGCGCCACAGGAAGCCCGGCAGCCAGGTCACGCCGGATTCGATCAGCACCACCCGCAGGTCGGGAAACTTCACGAACACGCCGTTGGTGACGAGCGAAAGCAACTGATCCTCGAAGGTCTGGCTGTGCGCGACATAGTCGTGCAGGAAGTGGCTCGGCCAGCCGGTCGATGTCGGCGTGTGGCGGTACATGCTGCCGGCGTGCAGCCCGATCGGCAGGCCGTGGCGCGACGCGGCTTCGTAGATCGGCCAGTAGTAGCTGCGCCCCAGCATCATCTCGCAGGCGACCGGCATCAGCACCTGCACGAAGCGGCGGTCGGCGGCCTTGCGCTCGATCTCCTCGGCCGCCAGCAGCGGGGCCTGCGCCGGCACGACGATGGAAGCGCGCAGGCGTGGGTCGCGGTCGAGCCATTGCTCGGCGATCCAGTCGTTCACCGCCGAGCAGATCGCGGCCCCCATCGTCTCGCTCACCGCGACCTGCCCGCCGTAGAGCGTGTTGCAGATCGCGAGATCGAGCCCGAAACGATCGAGCGCCTGAACCTGCATCGCCTCCAGGCTGCCGCCCGCCGGTCCTTTCGCGGGACGCCAGTCGGGCCGCGCGGTGATCGGCGCGCCGGGCGGATAGCTCTGCATCTCCAGCCCGTCGATGCCGCGCTCGACGAAGGAATCACGCCAGAAGCCGGACATGTAAGGCAGCAGCGCCGCGATGTTCGGGACCGCGGGATGGATGTCGCAGTCGATCGTGGCGACGGGCGCCATGGGACGCTTCCTCTCTCCCCTGGCCCGCTATCCAAGCACGGGCCGTGCGGCGCTTCTAGCGGCGGGCAGCCTCCGGCCGGAACCGCACGCCCGGCCGCGCGTAGCCGCCGCCCAGCCCGATCGCCGTGCCGTCGGCGCGCCAGCAGGCCGCGCCCTCCATCGTGCCGCCGTCCAGGAAGCGGATCGCGCACATCCCGCCCGCGACGTTGCCCAGCCGCACGACGTCATGCCCGCGCCGTGCGAGCGCATCCGACACCGCCTGCGGGAAGCCTTCCTCCATCTCCAGCGCATAGCCCTGCGTCCAGACGCGCGGCGCCTCCACCGCTTCCTGCAAACTCATGCCGTGGTCGATCAGGTTGACCAGCGCCTGCATCACGCTCGGGAAGATGCGCAACCCGCCGGGCAGGCCGAGCGCGAATGCGGGCTTGCCGTCGCGCAGCGCGATCACCGGCGCCATCGAGGAGGTGACGCGCTTGCCCGGCTCCACCGAGCTTGCGCGGCCCGGGCGCGGATCGAAGACGAACATGTAGTTGTTCGGGATCATCCCCGTGCCCGGCACGATGTAGCGCGCGCCGAACAGGGAATTGATCGTCTGCGTCGCCGCAACGATCGTACCGTCGGCGTCCGCCACCGTCAGATGCGTGGTGTGCGCCGAACCTTCCGGCGCGACGCCCGCCGTCCATTCCTGCGTCCGCGTCATGTCGATCCGCGCGCGCCGCTCCTCGGCGTAGGATTTCGACAGGATGCGCTCGACCGGCACCTTCACGAAGTCCGGGTCGGCGGTCGCGGCGGCGCGGTCGGCGAAGGCGATCTTCAGCGCCTCGGCCAGCAGATGCACCGTGTCGGGTGCGCCGAAGCCCAATGCGCCGATGTCGTAGCCTTCCAGGATGTTCAGCATCTGCACGATGTGCAGCGGGCCGGAGGTGGGCGGCGGCGGGCCGATGATGTCGTAGCCGCGATAGGTGCCGCGCACCGGCTCGCGGTTGACGGTGCGGTAGGTCGTCAGGTCCTCGCGCGTCAGGAAGCCGCCGGATTGCGCCATGTGGTCGGCGTAGCGCGCGCCCAGGCTGCCGCGGTACAGCAGGTCCGCGCCTTCGCCCGCGATGTCGCGCAGCGTCTCGGCGTAGTCGGCCATGATCAGCAGCGCGCCCGGTTCCAGCGGCTTGCCGTCCGGCAGCAGCAGGGCGGCGATCTCGTTGTCCAGCGCCAGGTCCGCGGCGCAGTCGGCGATGCATTCGTGCAGGTAGCGCGTGACGCGGAAGCCGCGCGACGCGTGGCGGATCGCGGGCTCCATCACCACGGGCAGCGGCAGCGTGCCGTATTCGCCCAGCGCCTCGCACCAGCCCATCAGGTTGCCGGGGGCGGCCACGGCGGTGGGGCCCAGCGCGTTGCGCCGCCCCACCGTGTCCATCGTGCCGGGCGCGGCCTCGGGGTCCGGCGTGTAGATCGTCTGATGCGTCGCCAGCGGCGCGCGGCTCTGGTTGTCGATGGCGACGTGCCGCCCGTCGGGCAGGCGCAGATGCATCATCCCGCCGCCCAGGATGCCGACCATCATCGGCTCCACCACGGTCAGCGCGAACAGCGCGGCGATGGCGGCGTCCACCGCGTTGCCGCCCGCCGCCAGCATCTCCGCCCCCGCCGCCGAGGCGAGCGGATGGTTCGTCACCACCATGCCCCGGCTGCCCCGCGCGGGGTGCTTTTCACAGACAAAGGGAGCGGCGGCGCGGGCGCGCCAGTCGGAGGGCGGCATCGGCGGGGTCCGTACGGAGTGGCCTGCAAACCATCGCCCGCCCGCCGCCCCCTGTGAAGGGCGCGGGTCGCGACGGGACGACAGGAGGGATCGCGCGCGTGTGACTGGGCGCAGGGTGTCGCTCGCTTGTTGCGCTATTGGGGCGGGCCTAGCCTGCCCGGAACGAAATGCACGGAGGGAGGCGGCCAATGGCGTGGAGCAATGTCGGCCCGATCGTCTTTCTGGAGCCGGGGCAGTCGGTGACTTGGTCCTACTGGTTCAGTGGGAACGCCGATAAGGGCTTGCAGATCGCCGGCCCCTTCCATCACCCCGCGCCGGGGCTGCTGGGCACCGTGGTGGCGTCGAACCAGGGCATCCAGACGAACGGGTTCAACAACGTGGTCTATGTCGTCACGACGACCGAGACCGATGGGCGCGAGGGCGCGGCGATCAACCTTCAGGGCGGGGGCGTGACATGAAGATCACCGTCATCGGCGACGCCCGAGGCAAGCTGGTCGCGATCGTGCACGGGCATGTCAGCGAGCATGAAAAGGAATATGCCCAGGCCGCTTCGTCGCACGCGCCGGCGGTCCCGCGCGTGACGCTGATGCCGCGCCCCGGCCAGGCGTTCCACGAAGTCGTCGCCCCGGCCGATTTGCGCGGCAAGCCGCACGACGCGCTGCGTCGCTGGGTGATGAGCCACGGTCCGCTCAAGGGCGCGCCGAAGGGCTCGCCGTCGAGTTGACGCGCGCCAGGGAGGCTTCTCCCGCCATCGGCTGGCCCGTTGACACGCCCTCACCGCGCCGCGATGACTTGCGCCGCTGTTCACGGCTCGGGCGCGGAGGCGCCGCTTTCGCATGGCCCGCTTCTCCTTCGCGTCCCTGATCCGCAACGCCGTATCCGGCAACGCGCGCTGGCCCGCGCAGTGGCGGCAGGCGGCGCCCAAGCCCGAATACGACGCGCTCATCGTGGGCGGCGGCGGGCACGGGCTCGCCACCGCCTACTATCTCGCGAAAGAACACGGCGTCCGCCGCGTCGCGGTGCTGGAGAAGGGCTGGCTCGGCGGCGGCAACACGGGCCGCAACACCACCATCATCCGCTCCAACTACCTCTGGCGCGAGAGCGAGGGCCTGTACGACCACGCGCTGAAGCTGTGGGAGGGGCTGGCGGCGGAGCTGAACTACAACGTCATGTTCTCCCCGCGCGGGGTGATGATGCTGGCGCACAACCATCACGACGTGATGGTGACGAAGCGCCATGTGCACGCCAACCGGCTCGCGGGCATCGACAACGAATGGCTGACGCCCGAGCAGGCGAAGGCGTTCTGCCCGATCCTGAACATCTCCCGCGACATCCGCTACCCGATCCTGGGCGCCGCCCTGCAACGCCGCGGCGGCACCGCGCGGCACGATGCGGTGGCCTGGGGCTATGCCCGCGCCGCCGACGCGCTGGGCGTCGATATCGTGGAGAACTGCGAGGTGACGGCGATCCGCCGCCGCCCTGATGGCGCGGTGGAGGGCGTGGAGACCACGCGCGGCGCGATCCGCGCGCCCAGGATCGGCGTGGTGGCGGCGGGCCACACCAGCGTGGTGATGGCGATGGCGGGCGTGCGGATGCCGCTGGAAAGCTATCCGCTGCAGGCGCTGGTGTCGGAGCCGGTGAAGCCCGTGATGCCCTGCGTGGTGATGTCCAACACCATCCACGCCTACATGTCGCAATCCGACAAGGGGGAGCTGGTGATCGGCGCGGGCACCGACGCCTACAACTCCTACAGCCAGACCGGCGCGCTGCACATTTCCTCGCACACGCTGGATGCGATCTGCGAGCTGTTCCCGAACGTCCGCCGATTGCGGATGCTGCGCAACTGGGGCGGCATCGTGGACGTGACGCCGGACCGCTCGCCCATCGTCGGGCTCACGCCCGTGCCCGGCCTGTTCGTCAATTGCGGCTGGGGCACAGGCGGGTTCAAGGCGACGCCCGGATCGGGCCATGTCTTCGCCCACACCATCGCCACCGGCGCGCCGCATCCGATCAACGCCGCCTTCACGCTGGACCGCTTCCGCACCGGCCGGCTGATCGACGAAGCCGCGGCGGCGGCCGTGGCGCACTGAGGGCGGCGCGATGCTGCTGATCCACTGCCCCTATTGCGGCATGGCGCGGCCGGAAATCGAGTTCCGCCACGCCGGCCACGCGCATATCGCGCGCCCCGCCGATCCCGCCGCCGCCACCGACGAGGAATGGGCCGCCTACCTGTATTGGCGCGACAACCCGAAGGGCCTGATCGCGGAACGCTGGCGGCACGTGCATGGCTGCGGGCGCTTCTTCAACGCGGTCCGCCACACCGTCACCGACAAGCTGCTGGCCACTTATCCCGCGGGCGCGCCGCGTCCCGAGATCGATCTGCCATGACGACGCCGGGACGTCTCGTGCAGGGCGGCCGCGTGGACCGCTTGGAAATCCTGCGCTTCCGCTTCGACGGGCGCACCTATACCGGCCATCCCGGCGACACGCTGGCCTCCGCGCTGCTCGCCAACGGCATCATGCTGATGGGCCGTTCCTTCAAATACCACCGCCCGCGCGGGCCGATTGCGGCGGGCGCGGAGGAGCCGAACGCGCTCGTCACGGTCGGCGAAGGCGCGCGCCGCACGCCCAACCTGCGCGCGACCCAGGTGGAGCTGCATGACGGGCTGGTGGCCGTCAGCCAGAACCGCGCGCCGTCGCTGGCGTTCGATCTCGGCGCTGCTGCCGGATGGTTCGCGCCGCTGCTGTCGGCGGGGTTCTACTACAAGACCTTCATGGGGCCGGGCCGCGCCTGGCACCGGCTGTACGAGCCGCTGATCCGCCGCGCGGCGGGCCTTGGCGTCGCGCCGTCCGCGCCCGATCCGGATGCCTACACGCAGCGTTACGCGCATTGCGACGTGCTGGTGGTTGGCGCGGGCGCCGCGGGGGTGGCGGCGGCGCTCGCGGCGTCGGAGCACGGCGCGCATGTCATCCTGGTCGATGAGCAGAACGAGTGCGGCGGCGGGCTGCTGTCCGAGCACGGCGTCGCCATCGAGGACACCGCTTCGGCGATCTGGCTCGATTTCGCCTTGCAGATGCTCGCGCGCCGCCCGTCCGTCCGCCTGCTGCCGCGCACCACCGCCTTCGGCTATTTCGCGCAGAACTTCGTGGCGCTGGCGGAACGCCTGACCGACCATCGCGGCCCGCCCGGGCCCGCTGCTCCCTTGGGGCGGGCGCGCGAGCGGCTGTGGAAGGTGCGCGCGCGGCGCGTGGTGCTCGCCGCCGGCGCGATCGAGCGGCCGCTGGTGTTCGCCAACAACGACCGGCCCGGCGTGATGCTGGCGGGCGCGGCGCGCGCCTTCGTCAACCGCTGGGGCGTGCGTCCGGGCACGCGCGCCGTGGTCTGCACCGCCGACGACAGCGGCTATGCCGCCGCGCGCGACATGCAGCGCGCCGGCATCGCCATCGCCGCCGTCGCCGATCTGCGCGCCGCGCCCGGCTGCGACACGCACGGCCTGCCGGTGCGTCCCGCGACCGCCGTGGTGGACACCGGCGGCGGGCTGCGCGTCGCCTCCGCCGCGCTGCGCCGGATCGACGGCGAAGGCGCGATCGAGCACGTCCCCTGCGATCTGGTCGCGATGGCGGGCGGCTGGACGCCGTCGCTCCATCTGTTCTCGCAGTCGCGCGGCACGCTGGTGTTCGACGAGGAACGGCAGATCTACCTTCCCGGCGAGCCCGCGCAGGACATGATCTGCGCCGGCGCGTGCCGCGGCCTGGCCGGCATCGGCGCCTGCATCGCGGACGGCTTCGCCGCCGGCGCCTGGGCGGCGGGGATTGAGAACGTCCCCCCGCCGCTTCCGGTTGCGGGAGAAATCATCCCCTCCGGCGGCTGGCATGGCCTGGTGCCCGGCGCCGCCGCCGCGAAATCCTTCGTCGATTTCCAGAACGACGTGAAGGCGAGCGACATCGCGCTGGCGGTGCGCGAGGGCTTCCGCTCCATCGAGCACGTGAAGCGCTACACCACGTCCGGCATGGCGACGGACCAGGGCAAGACGTCGAACATGAACGCGCTGGCGCTCGCGTCCGACGCGCTCGGCAAGACGATGCCGGAGGTGGGGCTGACCACGTTCCGGCTGCCCTACACGCCGGTTACGTTCGGAACCTTCGCCGGGCATTCGCGCGGCGCGCTGTTCGATCCGGTGCGCCGCACGCCGATGCACGCCTGGGCCGAGGCGCGCGGCGCGGTGTTCGAGGATGTCGG
>JAFEFJ010000107.1 GCA_018240635.1 Pseudomonadota bacterium
CGTGGACCGCTGCCTGTCCTGCCTGTCCTGCATGACCACCTGCCCGTCCGGCGTGCACTACATGCACCTGGTCGATCATGCGCGGACTCATATCGAGCGCACCTACCGCCGCCCCTGGCCCGACCGGGCGCTGCGCGCGGTGCTGGCGGCGGTGCTGCCGAAGCCCGGCCTGTTCCGCGCCGCGCTGATCGGCGCGCGCCTCGCCCGGCCGTTCGCGGGCCTGCTGCCGGGCGAGGGCCAGACGGCGCGGCGCCTGCGGGCGATGCTGAAGCTGGCGCCCGCCGCGCTGCCGAGACCCGCGACGCCGGCGGGCGCGCAGGTGCATCCGGCCCAACGGGTTTCCGGCGACGGTGGGCGGCGCGGGCGGGTGGCGCTACTGGCGGGCTGCGCGCAGACCGTGCTGGGGCCGCAAATCAACGACGCCACGATCCGTCTGCTGACGCGGATGGGGATCGAAGTGGTGGTGGCGCAGGGTGCGGGCTGCTGCGGCGCGCTGACGCTGCACATGGGCAAGCACGACGCCGGGATGGAAGCGGCGCGCGCCAACATCGCCGCCTGGAACCGCGAGATCGAGGGCGAGGGGCTGGACGCCATCGTGATCAACACCTCGGGCTGCGGCACGACGGTGAAGGATTACGGCTTCATGTTCCGCAACGAGCCTGAGCCCTGGCGCAGCCGCGCCGAGGCTGTGGCGGCGCGCGCGCGCGACATCAGCGAATACCTGACGGAGATCGGCTACGCGCCGACGCGCGATCCGGCAGGGCTGACGGTGGCCTATCACGCGGCGTGCAGCCTGCAGCATGGGCAGAAGATCACCGGCGAGCCGAAGGCGCTGCTGCGCAAGGCCGGGTTCGCGGTGGCCGAGCCGGCCGAGGGGCATATCTGCTGCGGCTCGGCCGGCACCTACAACATCCTCCAGCCCGAGATCGCCGACCGGCTGCGCGCCCGCAAGCTCGCGAACATCGAGGCGACGCGGCCCGACTTGGTGGCGGCCGGCAATATCGGCTGCATCACGCAGCTTTCGGGCGGCACGCTGCCGGTGGTCCACACGATCGAGCTGCTGGACTGGATGGCGGGCGGTCCGCGCCCGGCGGGCGTGCCGGCCGGCCGGGCCGCCGCCGCGTAGCGCAGTTGATCGCGCGAGGCGCGCGCGGCGCTTGATCTTCGCCGCGCCGGCGCGCCAGCATCGCGGATGCGCCGCTGGAAGCTGTTCCTGCTCGCCGTCTGCCTGCCGGGGCCGATGCTGGCCGTACCGATGCTGGCTGGGCCGGTGCTGGCCGCCGCGGCACAATCGGCCGCCGAGCGGCAGGCCGCGATCGACAAACTGCTGGATGCCCTGAAGGCCGCGCCGTCCGAACAGGTGGCGGCGCCGCTGGAGGCGCGCTTCGCGCAGATGATGGTGATGCAGGGCACGCCGGCGGTGACGCTGCTGCTGGCGCGCGGCGTGCGCGAGCTGCGGGCGGGCGCGCCGCAGGACGCGCTGGAGGATCTGGACGCCGCGGTGACGCTGCAGCCCGACTTCGCCGAGGCCTACCGCCAGCGCGCCATCGCCCGCTTCCAGTCGGGCGACACCCAGGGCGCGATCGCCGACATCAGCAAGACGCTTGAGATCCAGCCGCGCAACTTCGAGGCGTTCCGGACGCTGGCGCAGATCTCCGAGGCGCGCGAGGACTGGAAGGGCGCCTACGAGGCCTGGCAGAAGCTGATGGAGCTTGACCCGAAGACCCCGGGCGGCGAGCAGCGCCTGAACGACCTGCGCCGGCGCGCGCTGGGGGATGAGACGTAGCGTCCCTCACCCCCCCGGTCCCGACGGGCCGGGAGGGTGAGGGTAAGGGTTCAGGCCGCGTCCTCGCGGCGGTCGCGGACGCGCACATACGCGAGTTGCGCGTGCTCCTGGCAGTACGGCTTGCCGGGGGTCGCGTCGGCGTCGCAGAAGCGGAAACTCTTGGTGCCTGGCTCGCCGATCGGCCAGCAGCAGGCGACGGTGCGCGCGAAGGGGCGCGGCGCGGGCTGCGGCCGCGGCACGGGGGCGACCGCGACGGGCGCCGGCGGCGCGGCGAATGCCTCCGCGCGCGGCTCGGCCGGCACGGGGGCGGGCCGCGGCGCGACCGGCACCGGACGGGTGACCATCGCGGCGTGCGTCGCGCCATGCGTGCTCGACAGCGGCGGCAGGGTGGGCCCGGCCACCCGGCGCGGCGCCCGCACGCGGGGCGTGGCGCCGCTGCCGTCGCGGCGGATCGGCGAGGGCCGGGCCGGCAGATCCAGCCGGTGCGCCTTGCCGACGACCGCGTTCTTCGACACCCCGAGGCGGCGGCCTATCTCGGCCGTGGAATGACCTTCACCCCACAGCACGCGAAGCCTGCCGATGACTTCTTCGCTCCACTCCATGTCGTGGTTCCTCGCCCCTGTCGCCACAAGATACGGTAACGGACACGGACCCGGGGCTCAACCGCGCAACCAGGGGAAACCACAAAAACTTGTGGAAAACTCCTAGGTAAAAACACTAGGTCTAGAAAAGGAGGCCCTTTTTCAGCAGGCCGTGGATGCCCTTTTCGCCGTTCACGGTCTGCGTGACGTGGAAATCCACCGCCAGCGAGCAGAACTGGTAGGCCTGCTCACGCGAAAGATTGGTCCGCGCGCAGATGAAGGCGATCATCTCGCGCAGTGCCTGCTTCATTGCGACGTCGAGATCCTCGTTCATACCCATTGAAATGAAATGGGTTGCGGTTTCGGCGCGCGGATGGCGCAGCAGCGGGTCGCGGGCGCCGCCGCCCTTGTGCAGCACCAGGGTAAAGGTGCCGGTCAGGCAGGTTTCCAGCGCGTTGATGCACACCTCGCCGTCGCCCTGCACGCCGTGGCCGTCGCCGGCCGAGAAGTTGGCGCCCGGCACCCAGACCGGCAGGAACAGCGTGCTGCCCGCGCCCAGTTCCTTGTTGTCCAGATTGCCGCCGTGCTCGCGCGGCTGGATGGTGGAGATCGTGCCGTAGGCGGCCTTCGGCGCCACCCCCATCACGCCGAAGAACGGCGACAGCGGCAGCACGGTGCCCCAGGGCAACGTGCAGGTGCGGGCCGCGCGGTCGATCGGGATGTGGGTCAGGAAGCGGTCGGGGAAGTCCTCGGGCAGCGTGCCGGCCAGCGGGCGGAAGCCGCAATGGCCCCAGTCTGCGCCGAACTCGATGGCGTCGATCCGCACCTCCAGCATGTCGCCAGGCTCGGCGCCGGCGACCGCGACCGGGCCGGTGACGATGTGGCCCGGCATCCGGTGGATGCCGGAGGCGTGGATGGCGGCGAGCGCGGGCGGGATGTGGAAGCCCGTCTCCGGCCCCGGCATCACGTCGGGCGCGCCGGAGACGCATTCCATCACCACCGTATCGCCCGAGGCGATGGTGAGCAGCGGTGGATATTTCGCGTCGAACGTGCCCCAGCGGACGGTCTCGGGCGAGGCTGAGAGGCGGTGGGTGGCCATGGCGTGCTCCGTGTGCGGCGTGCGGTCGGCGGGAGGGGCGGATCAGAAGGGCGGGAAGGCGAGCGGCACCGGCGCGAAGGCGGCGGCATCCGGCGGGCCGGGGGCGAAGCGGAAATCGGGCGGGGCGTCGGCGCGCAGGCCGAGCAGCGCGGAGCAGACCGTGCCGAAGCCGCCGCGCGGGGCGACGTTGATCTGCTCGGCCGCGCCGCCGCCGCTGTCCGCCAGCACCGCGCGCCAGCCGCGCCAGTCGTCCGCATCGGGCGGCGGGGCGGCGGCGAAGCGCGGCAGGTGGCGCGCGACGCGCGTGCTTTCGGCGTCGTTCGGATCGTGCGCCGTCACCATCGAGATGCCGGGCGGCAGGAAATGGGCCTCGGGATGGCCGTGGCCCAGGCCGCGCACGAAGGCCGCGCCCTCGGCCGAGGCAAGGACCAGGTTGAAGCTGCGCCACTCATGCGCGGGCAGCGCCGTCGCCACCTCCACCGCCGCACCCAGGCTGCGGGCGGCGAGCGCGATCAGCGGCAGCTCGCCCCGGCTGCGCTTGCCCGGCGCGGGGCCGAGCGAGCCCGGCCGGTTCAGCACGCAGCAGGCGACGCCGTGGCGGTTGAGCGCCATCCAGGTGCCGCCGCCGGTGCGGTCCCGCCCGCCGATCAGCGCGAGGCCCGGCCAATGGGCGGCCGGCGCATCCCAGGCGCGGTCCTGCTGCTCGTCCCGGTTGGCGGCCAGCATCACCGGCCAGGCATGGCCGGGACGCGACAGCACGACGACCGTACACACGCCGCGACGCCCTCAGGCCGCGGGGCCGGGCTCGCCGAAGACGCGGGCGAAGACGTGGTCGAGCGCCTTGGTGTGCATGTCGGACGAGAACGCCGCATCCAGCATCGCCGCGTCCACCCGCCCCGCCACCTCGGGATCGGCGTCGAGATTGGCTCGGAAGCTGCGCGATCCGGGCTGGCCCAGCCGGGTCCAGGTATCCATCGCGTTGCGCTGGACGATGCGGTAAGCGTCCTCCCGCGAGATGCCGGCGCGGGCGAGCGCCAGCAGCACCTCGCCCGAATGCACGACGCCGCCGAGGCTCTCCAGGTTGCCCGCCATGCGGTCGGGATAGACGAGCAGCTTCTCCATCATCCCCGCGAGACGGACCAGCGCGAAGTCGAGCGCGATGGTGGCGTCGGGCGCGATCACCCGCTCGACCGAGGAATGGCTGATGTCGCGCTCGTGCCACAGCGCGACGTTCTCCAGCGCCGGCACGACGGCGGCGCGGACGACGCGGGCGAGGCCGCTCAGGTTCTCGCTCAGCACCGGGTTGCGCTTGTGGGGCATCGCGCTGCTGCCCTTCTGGCCGGGGTGGAAGAACTCCTCCGCCTCCCGCACCTCGGAGCGTTGCAGGTGCCGCACCTCGGTCGCCAGCCGCTCGATGCCGCTCGCGGCGACGGCGAGCGCGCAGAAATAGGCGGCGTGGCGGTCGCGCGGGATGACCTGGGTGGAGACCGGCTCCGCCTTCAGGCCGAGGCGTTCGGCGACGTATTCCTCCACGCGGGGATCGACATGGGCGTAGGTGCCGACCGCGCCGCTGATCGCCGCCACCGCCACCTCCTCCCGCGCCGCGACGAGGCGGTCGCGGTTGCGTGCGAACTCGGCGTAGTGGCCGGCGAGCTTGAGGCCGAACGTCGTGGGCTCGGCGTGGATGCCGTGGCTGCGGCCGATGGTCAGCGTGAACTTGTGCTCGAAGGCGCGGGCCCTGAGCGCGGCGAGCACGGCGTCGATGTCCTGGATCAGCAGGTCGGCGGCCTGCGTCATCTGCACGGACAGGCAGGTGTCGAGCACGTCGCTGCTGGTCAGGCCGAGATGGACGAAGCGCGAGTCCGGCCCGATCGCCTCGGCGAGCCAGGTGAGGAAGGCGATCACGTCGTGGCGGGTTTCCCGTTCGATGGCGTCGATCCGCTCCAGGTCCTCGGCCGTGATGTTCGCGACCTTGGGGGCGCCCTTCTCGCGGATCGCGCGGGCGGCGGATTCGGGGATGGCGCCGACGCGGGCCATGCCCTCTGCGGCCAGGGCCTCGATCTCGAACCACAGGCGGAACCGGTTCTCGGGCGCCCAGATCGCCGCCATCTGTGGGCGTGTGTAGCGGGGAACCATCGCCTGTCTTGCTCCGCGAGTGCTTGCCGGAGGTCCTGTTTAGGGCAATGGAAGCGCGGGCGGAATTGTGCTGGGCCTACTTCAGGATGATCTCGACGCGCCGGTTCTGCGGCTCGCGCACGCCGTCGGCGGTGGGGACGAGAAGATGGGTCTGGCCGAAGCCCTGGATGGCGATGAGGTTCTTCGCCACGCCGTCCTTCACCAGCTCGGCGGCCACCGCCTGGGCGCGGCGCAGCGACAGCGCCATGTTGTATTTCGGGGATCCCGAGGTGTCGGTGTAGCCGTTCACCTCGATCCGCGTGGTCTGCGCCTGCGGCACGGCATCGGCGGCCTCGCGGATGATCTGGCGGGCGCGGTCGGACAGCGTCGCCTTGTCCCAGTCGAAGAACACCTGGTAGGTGCGCGCAGGCGCCGGAGCGGGCGCCGCCTTCGCCGGCGCGGGGGCGGGCGGCGGCTGCACGCCGAAGGCGTATCGCACGCCCACCAGGAAGCTGTTGCTGAACTGCCGGTTCAACTGCAACTGGCTCGGCGTGCCCGACTGCGTGGCGCTGAAGGTCTCGCCGCCGGGGATGCCCAGGAAGCGGTACTCGGTCGTCGCCGACAGGCCGGGGATGCCCGGCATCGGAAAGGACAGGCCGGCGATCGCCTGGAAGGCGAAACCGCTCTGCGTGTCGTCGGCATTCAGTGAAAAGCCGCCGGGCGCGACCGCGGTGACCTTGTTCAGGTGCGTCCACGCATAGCCGACGCCGCCGCCGACATAGGGGTAGAGCCAGGGAAACCCGATATCCATGTCGAACAGCACGTTCGCCATGGCGCCGTAGGTCTGCACGTTGCCGCCGGCGGAAGAGGCCACGCCGCTGGCGAACTTGTTGACCCCATACTGGCGGAAATTGCCCTCAAGCTCGAAGCGGTAGCCGTTGCCCAGGCCGTAGCCCACGCTGCCCAGCGCGGCGTAGCCGCCGTTGCCTTCCAGCACGGTGCGCGGCGAGGCGGGTTGCGGGGTGGTGACGCGGACGCCGTTCGGCAGGTCGTAGCCCGCGCTGCCGCCGACATAGAAGCCCTGGAACGGCTGCGCGCGCCCTTGTGCGGGCAGAAGCGCAACGGAAATGGTCGCCGCGCACGCAGCCAGCCACACACCCGTCAGCCGCATCGGTCAGTCTCCTCGTTCCGACGCAAACGCGCGGGGGATGGCCGGCTCTCCTGCATCGGCTCCGATCATGGAGCGTTTTGCGGCCCCGGCCAATGCCGGAGGCGGCCACCATTGCGCGACGCCGCGCGGGCAGGTTCGGATGGGCGCCGCGGCGCGGGCCCGCAAACCAAAACGGGGCGCCTCTCGGCGCCCCGTTCCGTGGTCAGGTCTGGCCGCAGATCAGCGGATGATGATCTCGACGCGGCGGTTCTGCGGCTCGCGCACGCCATCGGCGGTCGGAACCAGCAGGTGGGTCTGGCCGAAGCCCTGGATGGCGATCGCCGACTTCGGCACGCCGTCCTTGACCAGTTCGGCGGCCACCGCCTGAGCGCGGCGGATCGACAGGCCCATGTTGTACTTCGGCGAGCCCGAGGTGTCGGTGTAGCCGTTCACTTCGATCTTCGTGTACTGGACCTTCGTCGAGTTCTGAGCGGCCTCGGCGATGATCTGGCGCGCGCGATCCGTAAGCGTCGCCTTATCCCAGTCGAAGAACACCAGGTAGGAGCGGGCCGGAGCCGGGGCCGGGGCCGCGACGGGGGCCGGGGCCGGCGGCGGCGCGACGCCGAAGTTGTACCGCACGCCAACCAGGAACGAGTAGTTGTGGTTGCTGTTCGAGGTCAGCGATCCCGAGCCGGTCGCGGGCTTGCCGCCGGCACCGCAGGTATTGCAGCTGGCGATCGCGCTGTACTCGCGGTTGCCCGACATTCCGAGGTAGTTGAATTCGGTGGTGATCGCGAGGCCGGGCGCAGCCGCGATGGGGAACGCCGCACCCAGGATGCCCTGGTAGGCGAACGAGCCCTTGGTCTGCGTGCTGTCGCTCATGTTGATCGAGCCGGCGCCGTTGTAGGCTCGGATGTTGCTCCACTTCGCCGCCTCGTAGCCGACGCCGGCACCGATGTAGGGCTGGATCCAGGTGGCCAAGGTGGTGAAGTCGTACAGGACGTTCACCATCGCGCCGTACTTGTATTCCCAGCCGCCGGCGGCGTTGCCGGTGGTGAGGAAGCTCGCCTGATCGGCCTTGTTGGCGCGGTAGTTGCCTTCAAGTTCCGCGCGCAGGCCGTTGCCGAAGCCCCAGCCGACGCTGGCCTTGCCGACGAAGCCGCCCTGGAACTGGAGCTGCCCGCCCGAGCCGGCAACGCCGGCGAGGCCGAGCGAGCCCGGAACATTGATGTCCTGGTTGCCCAGGATGTTGTAGCCGACGCCGGCGCCCACATACAGGCCCGTGACCGGCTGCGCCTGAGCGGCCAGCGGCAGCGCCAGCACTGTCGCCGCCAGGAGCGCACTCCGAAGGTTCATCTCGATATCTCCTCGTTATCGTCCACGCCGGCGGGCGCAGTCCAGGGCCAAGAGACCGCGGCGATCCACTTCCGCCTGTTGGATCGGGACAATAACGCCGGTTCGCGAGGAACACGAGAGGCGGAAATGGTTTTGGATCACACTGTTGCGTGCAAGACACAGTGCCCGCCGGGCCCGGCGAAACGGCCGTCCGGCAAGGCTTTCCGGGCGGAAGAGAGCAGGAGTCGAACCTACCCAGGGCCGTTTGACAGCCCCAACCGGCTTTGAAGGCCGGCCGGCCCACCGGGACCGCTTCTCCTCCGTCGCGGAGACGGCCGTCGCCGTCCCGCCGTATCGCCCCGCCGGTCATGCGGGCGCCATCACTATTCCGTGTCGGCGGGCGCGGGGCAACCGGCGAATTGCCGGATCAGCGCGGCCTCGTCCTCCGGCTCCAGGCAACGGCAGTCGAGCCAGAGCCGCTGCTTCGCGATGCGGCCGATCACCGGGCGCGGCAGTGCGCGCCAGGCCGCGGCCAGCGCCTCCAGCCGCTCGCCGCCCGCCGGATCGGCCACGGTGACGGCGAACGAATCGAGCAGGTCCACCGGCAGCGCCCCCGAGCCGATCTGGCTGCGGCACGCCTCCACCGCGACCGTGCGGCCCGGCAGCAGCGGACCCAGCGCCGCGGCCACGCGTGCCGCGGCCGCGCCGATCGCCGAGGCGGGGCGCACCAGCAGGCGCAGCGCGGGCAGCCGGTCGGCCAGCGTGTCGGGCGACCGGTAGAGCCGCAGCACCGTCTCCAGCGCCGCGAGCCGTCCCTTGTCCAACCGCAGCGCCCGCTTCAGCGGATTGGCGTTCAGCCGCGCGATGAGGTCCCGCCTGCCCACGATCAGGCCCGCCTGCGGGCCGCCCAGCAGCTTGTCGCCCGAGAAGCAGACCAGGTCCGCCCCGGCGGCGAGGCTTTCCTGCGGCATCGGCTCGTGCGGCAGCCCCCAGGCGGCGAGGTCCACCAGGCTGCCGCTGCCCAGATCGTCCACCATCGGCAGCCCGGCCGCGTGCGCGATCCGGGCCAGCTCGGCCGGCGGCACGGCGGCGGTGAAGCCGCTGATCGCGTAGTTCGCCTGATGCACCCGCATCAGCAGCGCGGTCTCCGGACCGATCGCGGCGGCGAAGCGGCGCTCCGCCCGGCGCACGGCCATGATGGCGCGCAGCGCCTCGGTGGTGGCGCGGCGGCCGAAGCGGGCGATCAGCACGCCGGCGGCGGGCGCACGCAGGACGCTGTCGAGCGAGGGCAGGCGCGCGGCGGCGGGAGGAGAGTCGGGCATGGGGAAGCGATCATGGCCTAAACGCCGCGTCCCCGCGCGGGGATCCCTGCGCGGGACGGCATCGGCCGCGGCCGCGCGGCGGCCCACCCGATGCTTGACCTGGGCGGCGCGGCGCGGTTTGTGTCGTACGCATTGCACGCGGCACGGTTGGGCATGGCGGATTCGGGGGCGGAGACGGACACGGCGGCGGACCGGCTGGAAGCCGCACTCGAACGCATCGCCGCCGCTTCGGCCCGCCAGGCCGCGCGCGCCGCCGAACTGGCCGCCGCTGCCGACGCGGCGGCCCGCGCCGCGGCCGCATCGGTCTCCGCCGCGACGCAGCCCGGCGCCGGCGCCCAGGCGCCCGCCGAACTGGCCGAGCGGCTCGACGTTCTGATCGCACGTTTGCGCGGCGCACTCGGCGACGACGCCTGACCGGGCGGGCGTCTGCAAGGGAATCTGGCGATGGCACAGGTCACGGTACGCATCAACGGCTACGCCTATACCGTCGGGTGCCAGGACGGCGAGGAACAGCACCTGATGCAGATGGCCGAGCAGGTCGAGCGGCGCATCGACAGCATCAAGGCGGTCGCCGGCCAGAGCGGCGAGGCGCGGATGCTGGTGATGGCGGCCCTTCTGATGGCCGACGACCTGTTCGAAATGAGCAAGACGCTGAAGGAGGCGCAGGCCGCCTCCAGCGCCGCCGCGCCCGCCACCGCCGCGCCGCCCGCGCCGGACGCCAAGCTGAACCGCCGCATCAGCAAGCTGGCCCGCCGCGCCGAGGACATTGCAGCCGGGCTCGAAGGCACCTAGGTAGTGCAGGCGGGGCTGCCCGGTGCGTCAGGCAATTCATCCCCGGGGCCAGTAAGCATCCTCCTGGGAGCTGGCTCTGTCGGGACCGTGGTCTCGGTATCTGGCGCCCACCTGCAACAGCAGGCTCTGGGAGGGTGAGACGCCAACGGCCATGGCGGCTCCGCACACCGATCTTCCCCTCGCCGATCTGAAGGCGGCGGCCCGCGCGCGGGCGCTCGCCGCGCGGGCTGGCTGCGACCCCGCGCTCGGCGCGGCGCTCGCCGCCCATGTGCTGCGCGACGCCCCGCCGCCGGCCGGCGCCGTGGTCGCCGGGTTCTGGCCGCTGGACGGCGAAATCGACATCCGGCCGCTGCTGCACGCCCTCGCCGCGCGCGGCCACGCCGTCGTGCTGCCGGTCACGCCGCGGCGAGGCGAGCCGCTGCCGTTCCGCCGCTGGCGGCCGGGCGACGCGATGGCGGCGGGACGCTTCGACACCGCGGTCCCCGTCGGCGAGGCGATGACGCCCGATTTCCTTCTCGTGCCGCTGCTCGCCTTCGACCGGCGGGGCCGGCGCCTCGGCTACGGCGCCGGGTTCTACGACCGCACCCTGGCCGGGCTGGCGGGCGCGCGGACGCTGGGCTGCGCCTTCGCGGCGCAGGAAGTGGATTGCGTTCCGGCCGGTCCGACCGACATCCCCCTGCACGCGGTGGCGACCGAAACCGGCGTCATCTTCTGCGGCGGCGCCGCGCAACCGAGGTAACGATGCGAATCCTTTTCCTGGGCGATCTCGTCGGCCGCGCCGGACGCGACGCGGCGGCGGCGGCGATCCCCGGCCTGCGCGACGCCCTGCGGCTCGATCTGGTGGTGGTGAACGCCGAGAACGCCTCGCACGGCTTCGGCCTCGCGCCCGACATGGCGCGCGCGCTGTTCGAGGCCGGCGCCGACGTGCTGACGCTCGGCAACCACGCCTGGGACCGCCGCGAGATCATCCCCTACATCGCCGAGACGCCGCGCCTGATCCGCCCGGCGAATTTCCCGCCCGGCACGCCCGGCGCGGGCTCGGCGCTGGTGAAGCTCGCGGATGGGCGCAGCGCGCTGGTGGTGAACGTGATGGGCCGGCTCTACATGGACCCGCTGGACTGCCCGTTCCGCGCCACCGCGGAGGTGCTGTCGCGTCACCGGCTGGGCGGCACCGTCGCCGCCATCGTGATCGACTTCCACGCCGAGGCCACCAGCGAGAAGATGGCCTTCGCGCACAGCTTCGACGGCGCGGCCTCGCTCGTGGTGGGCACGCATACGCATTGCCCTTCCGCCGATCACCAGGTGCTGCCGGGCGGGACGGCGTTCATGTCGGATGCCGGCATGTGCGGCGACTACGACAGCGTGATCGGCATGGCGAAGGACGGCGCGGGCCAGCGGTTCTGGCGCAAGATGCCGGGCGAGCGGCTGGCACCGGCCGACGGCCCCGCCACGGTCTGCGGCGTCTTCGTCGAAACCGATCCCGCGACCGGCCTCGCGCGCCGCATCGAGCCGCTGCGCATGGGCGGGCGTCTCTCGCAGGCGATGCCGGCGGCGTAACCCCCTCGCATCGACACGCCTGCCGCCGCGCGCGAGACTGCGCGGACATGGCGGGAGCGAGGGGATGGAAGCGCTGCGTGAATCGCCGGCGGCGGCCTATGTCGCGCATCTGGAGAAGGGCGAGCTTGCCTATCAGGTTAGCGCCTCGACCGGGCAGGTGGTGTTCTATCCGCGCGTGATCGCGCCGGTGACCGGGGCCGCCGATCTGGAATGGCGGATCAGCAAGGGGCTCGGCACCGTCCACGCCACCACCGTCGTGCATCCGCAGAAGGGCGAGCCCTACAACGTGGCGCTGATCGACGTGGACGAAGGGTTTCGCATGATGAGCCGCGTCGAGGACATCCTGCCAGCCGCCGTGAAAATCGGGATGCGGGTGAGGATGCGGGTGCATCGCGAGCCCGAGGGCAGCGAGGACCCGCCCTATCCCGTGTTCTTCCCCGTGGAGTCCGCGTGATGGAGGGGCTTCGCCGCGGCGCGGCCGCTATCGTCGGCGCCGCCGAATCCGATCTCGGCGCCGTCGCCGCGCAGATGACGCCGCTCGATCTGATGGCGCAGGGCATCGCCCGCGCGCTCGACGATTGCGGCCTCGCGCTGAAGGACGTGGACGGGCTGTTCTGCGCGACGACGCAGGCGCGCACCTCGGCGATGTCGCT
>JAFEFJ010000108.1 GCA_018240635.1 Pseudomonadota bacterium
GATCGGCCCCGAGGTGATGCGCGAGGTCCGCCGCGTGGTGGACTGGATGGACCGCCGCCGGATGGTTTCCTTCGATATCGAGGAGGACCTGGTGGGCGGCGCCTCGCTGGATGCGCGCGGCGTTCCGATCACCGCCGAGACGGTGGCGAAGGCGAAGCAGGCGGACGCGGTGCTGTTCGGCTCGGTCGGAGGGCCGAAATGGGACACGCTCGGTTTCGACAAGCGGCCGGAACTGGCGATCCTGACGCTGCGCAAGGAACTCGACCTGTTCGCCAACCTGCGCCCCGCGATCGTGCTCGATCCGCTGGTGGGCGCATCGACGCTGAAACCCGAGGTCATCCAGGGCCTCGACCTTATGATCGTGCGCGAGAGCACGGGCGGCATCTATTTCGGCGAGCCGCGCGGCGTGGAGACGCTGCCCGACGGACAGAAGCGCGGCTTCGATACCGAGAGCTACACCACGAACGAGATCGAGCGCGTGGCCCGCGTGGCCTTCGAGCTGGCGAAGAAGCGGCAGGGCCGCGTGACCAGCGTGGAGAAGGCGAACGTGATGGTGAGCGGCCTGTTCTGGCGGCAGACCGTGACGGCGCTGCACCAGCGGGAGTTCGCCGACGTCGAATTGAGCCACATGTATGCCGACAACTGCGCGATGCAGCTTGTCCGCAACCCGCGCCAGTTCGACGTGATCGTGACCTCCAACATCTTCGGCGACCTGCTGTCCGACCTGGCATCCATGCTGACCGGCAGCCTGGGGATGCTACCATCCGCCACGCTGGGCGCGCCGGACGCGAGCGGGCGGCGCCATGCGCTGTATGAGCCGATCCACGGCTCGGCCCCCGACATCGCCGGCAAGGGGGTCGCGAACCCTCTGGCGCAGATCCTGAGCTACGCGATGCTGCTGCGCTATTCGTTCGACATGAACGACGAGGCGGCGCTGATCGAGCGCGCCTGCACCAACGTGCTGGCGAGCGGCCTGCGGACGGCCGACATCATGGCCCCGGGCACCGCCCGCGTTGGCACCGGCGTGATGGGCGAGGCGCTGCTGCGCGAGCTGGAGAAGCTGGCGGGGTAGGGCGGCTTCCGGCGGATCGCGCCTGCGGCGCATCCGCCCTACGTGGGAGGGGCGGATGCGCGACGACGACCTGCGGGCTTCGAGCAACATCGACGACCGCCGCGGCATGAGCGGCGGCGCAAAGGGCGGGCTGGGCATTGGCGTGGTGCTGGTGCTCACGCTGCTGGGCTGGGCGACCGGCATCGATCCGCGGCTGCTGATCGGCGGCGCGGAGATGGTTGCGGGCGGCGGGCAGCCCGCGCAGGTGCAGCAACAGGGCCGGCAGGGCACCCCGACGGACGCGACCGGGCAGTTCGTGGCCAAGGTGCTGGGCGAGACCGAGGATGTGTGGACGCAGGTGCTGCCGAAGCAGGCGGGGCGCCAGTACCAGAAGCCGGTGCTGGTGCTGTATTCCGGCGTGACGCGCTCGGGCTGCGGCACCGCGCAGTCGGCGATGGGGCCGTTCTACTGCCCGCTGGACCAGAAGCTCTATCTGGACACCTCGTTCTTCCAGGACATGCAGCGCAAGCTGGGCGGCGGCGGGGACTTCGCCTATGCCTACGTGATCGCGCACGAGGTGGGGCATCACATCCAGAACCTGATCGGCCTGCTGCCGAAGGTGCAGAAGGTGCAGCAGCAGTCGGACCAGCGCACCGCCAACCAGGTTTCGGTGCGTACGGAACTGATGGCCGACTGCCTGGCGGGCGTCTGGGCCTATCACATGAACCAGCGGCACCAGAACATCGACGACAGCGACGTACGCCAGGCGGTGGCGACCGCGTCGGCGATCGGCGATGACCGGCTGCAGCAGTCAAGCGGCGGCAGGGTTGTGCCCGACAGCTTCACCCATGGTAGCGCGGAGCAGCGCGTGCAGTGGCTGACCACGGGGCTTCGGTCGGGGCAGGTTCAGAGCTGCGATACGTTCAAGTAGGGGTCACCTGCCGATCTGTTCAAAACTGCACGCTAAGCCGCCAGGGGTGGGAACGTAGCCCGAACATCGCGGAGCGGCCGAAACGGCGTGTCGCGGTCGGATGCGGTCCAGATGTAATCGCTTGTCAGCCCTATATGCTCCCAGCCGAGCGGGGCGACGTGGGCCAGGAGATCGTCGGGAATCGTCGCGCCCGGGGCACGCGACTGCCGAACCGCTCGGTCGAGATAGACCGTGTTCCAATGCACGATGGCGGCGGTGATGAGGCTCAGACCCGACGCACGGAAGCTCTGGTTCTCGAAGGTGCGATCCCGAATCTCGCCCTGGCGATGGAAGAACACCGCGCGCCGCAGCGCGTTACTGGCCTCGCCCTTGTTCAGCCCGGCGTGGCTGCGTTGGCGCAGCGCCGGATCGGACAGCCATTGCAGGATGAACAGCGTCCGCTCGATCCGCCCGAGCGCGCGTAGCGCCCGCGACAGCGCGTTTCCGGCACCGGCCGCCGCCAGCTTGCGCAGGATGATCGACGGCACGACTGTCCCGGCTTCGATAGAAGCCTTGAGCCGCATCAGTTCACCCCATTGTCCGACAATTGTCGCCGTTTCGACGGTGTCGCCGATCAGCGGCGACAGCAGCGGCCAAGCGGAGGGTTTCTCGACCGTGTAGAGCTTGCGGTCCTTCAGATCCTTGATCCTTGGCGCGAACCGGTAGCCCAGCAGATGGCAAAGGCCGAACACGTGATCGGTCGCGCCGGCACTATCGGTTTAGTGTTCGGAAATTCGAAGATCGGTCTGGTGGACGTGGTGCAGCAGACCGTCGAGCACGTGGGGCGCCTCGTTCATCGTCACCGAAATGACCCGCGTGTGAAACGGGCCGTAGCGCCCGGAAACGTGCGTGTAGATCACCGCGCCGAGATCGATGCCGTATTTCGCGTTGACCGAGCCGCCCGCTCCGGCGCGGCCCGCCGCCCGGAAATATTGTCCGTCCGAGGACGAGGTCGTGCCATCGTCCCAGATCGTCGCCATGGGGTGTTTGTGATGGGCGTCGATAATCGCCGCTCGCGCGGAGACGTAGTTGTCGTCGCTGATGTGCCACTGCGCCACGTTGACGAGATGGAGATAGCCGAGGCCGCGCGACGCGTCGGCCATGCGGGCGAGGCCCAGATTGGTGCCGTCAGCGAGCACCGCCGCCAGCAACGCCGGCTTGTCAGCGACCGGATTCCCGGTTCGCAGATGGACGAACCGGTCAGCGAACCCAGTCCATGCGTCGACATCGCTCAGCACTTCGGTGATGCGCACGCGAGGCAGCATCCCGTTCAGCCGCGCCGCCAGATCGCGCGCCGCTTCAGGCACGGCGGGCGGAGTGCGGGCGATGAACAGCTTGCCGTCCTCGATCTCGACGCCGTCGAGATCGCCGCGTGCGGCGCGTTCGGCCACGAGCGTCAGGCGCTCCCGCAGCACCGCCGTGCGAGCCGCGATGTAGCGACCAGGATCGGTTTCGCCCTCAATGACCGTCTCCCGCGCGGCCTCGACGGGCAACAGATAGTTCTCGAACGCCCGATAGTCGCGGCTGCCCGCGACCCAAATGTTGCTGCCTCGCAGCCGGTCGCGGAGCGTTGCGAGCACCGCCGTTTCGTAGAGTCGCCGGTCCGCTGCGCCGTTCGCGAAGATCAGCCTGCGCCACTGCGGCGGCAGGAACGACGATGGCGGTCGTTTCGGTAACGCGCGAGTGCCGTCCCGGTCGAGGGTGCGGAGAAGATCGACAGCCGCCAGCACTGGATCGTTGGTTGTGTTCGACCGGAAGTCGAAAGCCGCGAGGAAGCGTGGACTGAACCGGCGCAGCACTGAATATCGCTCGGCCGCCGTGACCAGGAGATCCTGATCCGCCACGCCGGCGACGGCACCGATGACGGGCAGCACGCCGTCAAGTTGCGCCATGCCGATCTCGCGCTCGACAACGGTGACGCCGTCCTCCCCAGATTCCTTCGCATGCCGAAGGGCGGAGATGGTGCGGCGGAACAGGACCCGTGCTCTGGCAACGTCGCGCCGCGTCGCCTGATACCGTCGCTCCTCGCGGTTGCGTGCTCGGCTGAACAGCGTCCCCATGTATTTCTCGAACATGGCGAGCGTCGCGTCGGTCAGCCGCATTTCGAGGCTCGCCGCCTGGACAACGAGGATCGCCGTGCGCCGCGCGGGTTCGAGTTCCGCGATATGCGGAACGGTCATGATCGCCCCTTCGTCGATCAGCCGGGCGAGACGGGTGGCATGGATGCGTCCGGTGCGCGCCGGGTCTATTCCCAGCCCCCGCGCGTATTCCAGGCGATCCAGCAGCGCGACGATGTTCGACGGCGCCGGCGACTCCGAATGGTCCCGCAGCCAGGCGAAGCGGGATCGGCGTAACTCCGGATCGACGGTCAGCAATGCCGCGAGCGAATCCCGCTCCGCGTCAGTCATTCCGTCCGCGAGTGTTTCGAACGTCTTTCTTCGTGCCCGCGCTCGCGCCGCCAGGCCGATGCGTTCGAGCACAGGTGCGGGCGGCACAATGACACCGTCGCTTCGCAGTTCGGCGAGCATCGCATGGACGATCGGCTCGCCCCGATCCGTCGCCCAGGCCGCGTCCGTGCCGACATGCAGGCAGCGTCGCCAGTCGGCCAATCCGAAGCGCCGCGGTCCCAGGTATCGCTGCAACTCGACGGCATGCTCGCGACGGGTCTGATCTCGTTGTGCATAGTCGGCGAAGTCGGCAGACAGCACACCAAGTTGACGGGCTACGAAGGCGATCATCGCCTCCGGCGGTTGTTCGGCTGGCCCCATGCCAAGCCCTGGATACCGCAGGAGGCATAACTGAACCGCGAACCCGAGGCGATTGAGCGAACGCCTCTTCGTTCGAATCAGCGCGAGGTCGTCCACATCGAAGGTGTAATGGCGGACCATTCCGGCCGGTTCGGTCGGGATCGCGAACAGCCGGGTTCGTTGCTCGGCGGACAGCAGGGTGCGAGCGGTCATGGCGGGCTCCGGTTGGCGGGGGAGCCCCGTTCATAAACAACTTGCCTTTTGACGCAATTGTGCAACAGGATATTGAAAGCGAAATCGCGGGGATTTTCCGTGTCCGCCAAATCCGTTCGCAAACGGTCGTTTACGAAAGGCTCCGGATCGTCCGGCGGCGGCGCGTTGCTGGGCTACGTCCGTGTCTCCAAGGGAGACGAGCAGAACAGCGCCTTGCAAACGAAGGCGCTCAGGGCCGCCGGGTGCAAACGCCTGTTTGAAGAGACCGCGTCAGGTGGGCGCTGGGACCGGCCCGAGTTGCACCGCTTGCTCGACCACCTGCGGGACGGCGACACCGTGGTCGTCTGGAAGCTCGACCGCCTGTCGCGGTCGTTGAAAGACGTGCTGCACATCATGGAGCGAATCGGTAACGCGGGCGCGGGCTTCCGCTCGATCACCGAAAACATCGACACGACCACTCCGGCGGGGCGGATGATGATGCAAATGGTTGGAGCCTTCGCCGAGTTCGAGCGGGCAATGATTCGCGAGCGAACCTCGGCCGGTCTGGCCGCTGCCAGGGCGGAGGGACGGATTGGTGGGCGGCGGAAGAAACTCGATTCCGCCAAGCGGCGCGAGATCGCCGAGAGCGTGGTTACCGGCCGCAAATCCGGGGCCGACATGGCGCGGCTTTATGGTGTCAGCCAACCTACGGTGTCACGCATCGTCGCCGCCCACCTCGCCGATCGGGCTTTCGGCAGTTAGCTCCCAGCTACCAGGATAATGCTCGAGTGTCGCCGTGGAACAGTGCCGAACCGACTAGCTCAGGGCTAGAAACCTTAATGCCAGGCAGAAGGTCCGCTTCTTTCACTCCGTAATGCTGCATGCACATCGGGCATACCAGGACGGTCGCCCCAGCCTTCATCAACCCCATTAGCAGGGCTTGCTGCTCTTTGAACCGATCTTCGTTGGCGCGTGACGTCAGCAATACGCCGCGGTCATTCAGGAAAATTGTGACAGGGTGTTGGCGGTCCAACTGATTCTTTGCGAAGGTCAGTGCCATCAGCGCCCGATGACCCTCATCGGACGTGGCATTCACGAACAGCGCGCCGTGATCGTCTGCCAACGCGATGGGAACGCCTAGCGGAGCGACGATGACGCAGAAAGCAAACAGCGCAACGATCAATCTACGCATGCTATCCTTCTTCTTCTCACTGATCGGCATGCTGCTAGTTGGCGAGACTATTGCGCCATGATCCATGTCAATTCACGCTGCTGATGACCACACCAGAGCCGGAGCCCATCACAGCTGCAATCGTTCACTGGAACACGGCTTATCTCGATCAGGCCGTTCCGGCCGCTACGCGATGTTCGGGCTACGTTCCCGCCACTGGTGGCTTAGCGTGCAGTTTTGAACAAATCGGCAGATGACCCCAAGTAGGGCCCTCACCCTCCCCGGCTGCGCCGTGGAAGGGTGAGGGCGGACGTCAGTGGCAGCCGATGCCGGTGCGGAAATAGGCGGTCAGCTTGCCGTCGGTGAAGGCGAGCGTCGTCAGGCAATTGAAGTTGGCGCGGCCCTTGAAGCCGAGCGGCGCATTGTTCTGATCGGCGCGGCCGAGCCACCATGAGTCGCTGCTGCGGTAGCGCAGGAAGGTCTGAAGGCCGTTGCGTTCGATCTCGTCCGGCAGGCCCAGGCGGCGCTCGACCGCCGGCTGGTCCATGCCGATCAGGCTTTGCAATACCGCGTCCGCGCCGCCGTTTGCCGCTCGCGCCGGGACCGCCGCGGCGACAAGCGCGGCGATCAGTGCGGTGCGGGCGGCGCCGGTCAGGCGGCCGCCTTCGCTTCGCGGCGGCGCTGGGTGAGGATGAACTCGGTGTAGCCGTTGGGCTGCGCCAGACCCTTGAACACGAGATCGCAGGCGGCGGCGAAGGCGACGCCGTCGAAGCGCGGGGCCATCGGCGTGTAGGCGGGATCGCCGGCGTTCTGGCGGTCCACCACGGCGGCCATGCGCTTCATCGTCTCCATCACCTGCGCTTCCGTCGCGATGCCGTGGCGCAGCCAGTTGGCGATGTGCTGGCTGGAGATGCGCAGCGTCGCGCGGTCCTCCATCAGCCCGACATCGTGGATGTCCGGCACCTTGGAGCAGCCGACGCCCTGGTCGATCCAGCGCACGACGTAGCCCAGGATGCCCTGGCAGTTGTTGTCGAGTTCCTGCTGGATGTCCTCGGGCGACCAGTTCGGACGGTCCGCGAGCGGCACCGTCAGCAGGTCCGACAGTTTCGCGCGCGCGCGTCCGGCAAGCTCGTCCTGGCGCTTGGCGACATCGACCTTGTGGTAGTGCAGCGCGTGCAGCGTGGCGGCGGTGGGCGACGGCACCCAGGCGGTGTTGGCGCCCGCCATCGGGTGGCCGATCTTCTGCGCCAGCATGTCCGCCATCCGGTCGGGCGCGGCCCACATGCCCTTGCCGATCTGCGCCTTGCCGCGCAGGCCGCAAGCGAGGCCGATATCGACGTTCTGGTCCTCGTACGCCTTGATCCAGGCGGTGCCGCGCATGTCGTTCTTGCGGATCATCGCGCCGGCTTCGATCGAGGTGTGGATCTCGTCGCCCGTGCGGTCGAGGAAGCCCGTATTGATAAAGGCGACGCGCTCGCGCGCGGCATGGATGCAGGCTTTCAGGTTGGCCGAGGTGCGACGTTCCTCGTCCATGATGCCCATCTTCAGCGTGTTGCGCTTGAGGCCGAGAAGATCCTCGACGCGGGCGAACAGGTCGGAGGCGAAGGCAACCTCCTCCGGCCCGTGCATCTTCGGCTTCACGATGTAGACCGATCCCGCGCGGCTGTTGCGCAGCGGCCCGTCGTTCACCAGGTCGTGCTTGGCGATCAGCGAGGTGACGATGGCATCGAGGATCGTCTCCGGCATCTCGTTGCCGGCGGCGTCGAGCACCGCGTCTGTCATCATGTGGTGGCCGACGTTGCGCACCAGCATCATGCTGCGGCCGGGCAGCGTGAGCGTGCCGCCGCCGGGCTTGTCGTAGCTGCGGTCGGTGTGCAGGCGGCGCGTCATCATGCCGCCACCCTTCTGGAAGGTGTCGGTCAGCGTGCCCTTCATCAGGCCGAGCCAGTTGCGGTAGACGGCGACCTTGTCGTCGGCATCGACGGCGGCGATGGAATCCTCGCAGTCCATGATGGTGCTGACGGCGGCTTCCAGCACCACGTCCGACACGCCCGCGCCGTCCGTCCTGCCGATCGGATGGTTGCGGTCGATATGGATTTCGGCGTGCAGGTTGTTGTGCTTCAGCAGCACGACCGACAGCGCGTCCGCGCCGCCGCGGTAGCCGACGAACTGCGCCGGATCGGCAAGCGTAGCGACCGCGCCGGAGGCGAGCGTGACGGCGAGCGCGGCGCCGTTCAGCGCGTAGCGCGCCGCGTCCCTGTGGCTCGCGCCGCCGGCGAGCGGGAAGGCTTCGTCGAGGAATTCGCGGGCGCGGGCCACGACCTTTGCGCCGCGCACCGGGTTGAAGCCGCCGGAGCGCGTGGCGCCGTCGTCCTCGGGGATCGCGTCGGTGCCGTAGAGCGCGTCGTACAGGCTGCCCCAGCGCGCGTTGGCGGCGTTCAGCGCGTAGCGGGCGTTCATCACCGGCACGACAAGCTGCGGGCCGGCGATGGAGGCAAATTCGGGATCGACGCCCGCGGTGGTGACGGCGAAGTCCGCGGGCTCCGGCACCAGGTAGCCGATGCCGCGCAGGAAATCGGTGTAGGCGGCGACGTCGAATTCCTGGCCGCGATGCGCGGCGTGCCAGGCGTCGATCTGCTTCTGCAGGTCGTCGCGCTTGGCGAGCAGGGCGGCGTTGCGCGGGGCCAAGTCGGCGAAGATCGCGGCGAAGCCCTGCCAGAAGGCGAGCGGATCGACGCCGGTGCCGGGCAGCGCCTCGGTGGCGACGAACTCGTGCAACTGGCGGGCAACTTTCAGGCCGGCGACTTCGACGAACTTCATCCGTGACATCCCTCGGTCTGGGCGGCAGCGTGCCGCCCGGTTTCTCGGCCCCGTTCCTGTGGGCGGCGGGCGGATTTGTCCAGAGGGGGAATGGAGGTCAGGCCGAAAGGGCGCGGTCCAGCACCCGGACGGAGTGGAGGGCTTCGCGGCCGGCGAGGTCGGCGATCTGGTGGCGGCAGGAGGTGCCGTCGGCGACCACGAGATCGGCCGGCGCGGCGGCGCGGACGGCGGGCAGCAGCCCGGCCTCGGCCATGGCGCGAGAGACTTCCTGCGTTTCCGCCTGGTAGCCGAAGCTGCCTGCCATGCCGCAGCAGGACGAGGCGATGGGCTTGACCGTGAGGCCCGGGATCAGGCGGAGCGACGCGAGTGCGTCGGGGAAGGCGCCGAAGGACTTCTGGTGGCAATGGCCGTGGACATGGGCGACGGCGTCCATTGGCGCGAGCTTCAGCGCGGGCTTTTCGCGCGCCAGGAACTCGCCGATCAAAAGCGCGCGCGCGGCGAGCGCCTCGGCCTGGGGCCCCGGCAGCAGGGCGGGGAACTCGTCGCGCAGCGTCATCAGGCAGGAGGGTTCGAGGCCGATCACCGGCGCATCGCCCGCGCAGGCGTCGAGCATCCGGCGCGCTTCCTCGCGCGCCTTGCCGATCATGCCCGCGGCGAGGAGGGGGCGGCCGCAGCAGACCGGCTTGCCGCCCGCGCCCGCGACGCGCGCGCGGTAGCCGGCGGCGGCGAGCACGCGGACGGCGGCGCGCAGGTTCTCGGGCTCGAACCAGCGGTTGAACGTGTCGGCGAGCAGCAGGACGGTGCCCTTGGCCTGGGCGGTCGCGGCGGCGTCCGCCTCGTGGTCGCGGAAGGGGTCGCGCCGCCAAGCGGGCAGCGTCCGGGATGCGGCGAGGCCGAGGCGGCGTTCGGCGAGGCCGCGCAGGAAGGGGCTGCGGTTGCGGAGGTTGGCGAGAGGCGCGAGCGCCGACAGCGCGGGGGCGAGGCGGGGCAGCGCGGCGATCAGGCGGTCGCGCGGCGGCACGCCGCGGCGCGCGGCGCGGGCGGCCGTGACCTCCAGCTTCATCTTGGCCATGTCCACGCCCGTCGGGCATTCGCGGCGGCAGGCCTTGCAGGAGACGCAGAGCGCCATCGTCTCGGCTAGCGCATCCGAGGCCATCGCGTCGGGCCCGAGCTGCCCGGTGAGAGCCAGGCGGAGCGTGTTGGCGCGGCCGCGCGTGAGGTGCTGCTCGTCGCGCGTGGCGCGGTAGGAGGGGCACATCACGCCGGCATCGAAGGCGCGGCAGGTGCCGTTGTTGTTGCACATCTCGACCGCGCCGAGCATGCCGCCCAAGGGGCCGGGATGCGCCGACCAGTCGAGTTGCGGCGTGAAGCCTGGCGCGGGCGCGTAGTCCGGGCCGTAGCGGAACAGCGTGCGGTCGTCCATGCGCGGGGGATGCACGACGCGGCCGGGGTTGAGCAGGCCGGCGGGATCGAAGGCGTCCTTCACAGCCTCGAATGCGCGGACGATGCGGCTGCCGAACATGGTTTCGTGGAATTCGCTGCGCACGATGCCGTCGCCGTGCTCGCCGGAATGCGAGCCCTTGTAGGCGCGCACGAGGTCGAAACATTCCTCCGCGATCGTGCGCATCCGCGCGATGTCGGCCGGGTCCTTCATGTTCAGCACCGGGCGGACATGCAGGCAGCCGACGGAGGCGTGGGCGTACCACGTGCCCTTGGTGCCATGGCGGGCGAAGACGTCGTTCAGCTTCTCGGTGTAGTCCGCGAGATCGTCGAGATCGACGGCGGTGTCCTCGATGAAGGAGACGGGTTTTCCGTCGCCCTTCATCGACATCATGATGTTGAGCCCGGCTTCCCGCACCTGCGCGATGGCGGCCTGGAAGTCGGCGTCGGTCGCGCGCACCACGGCGTTCGGATAGCCGAGATCGCCCATCAGCGTGTCGAGCTCGTCAAGTTTCGCATGCAACGGTTCGTCGGCGTCGCCGTGGAACTCGACGATCAGGATGCTGTCGGGCTCGCCGATCAGCATCCGGTCGATGGTGGCGCGGTAGATCGGGATCGAGCGGCCGAGGTCGATCATGGTGCGGTCCACCAGCTCGACCGCCTCGGGGTCGAGGCCGACGAGGTGGCGCGTGGCCGCCATCGCGGCGCGGAAGCTGGGGAACTGGCAGAGGCCGAGCACCTTGCGCGGCTTCACCGGCCACAGCTTGAGTTCGATCGCGGCGGAGTAGGCGAGCGTGCCTTCCGATCCCACCAGCAGGCGCGCGAGGTTTTCGCGGCCCGCCGCGCGCGCGGCGGGGGTGAGCGCGTCGATGTTGTAGCCGCCGACGCGGCGGAGCTGGCGGGGGAAGCGGGCGGCGATTTCCTCGGCCTCGCGCGCGCCGAGCGCGCGCAGGCGCTGGATCAGGTCGGCGATGGCGGGGGGCGTGTCGGCGCCGAGATTGTCGGGCACGGCGCCGAAGCGGTGGCGCGAGCCGTCGGCAAGGATGGCGTCGATGGCCGTGACGTTGTCGGCCATCAGCCCGTAGCGGATGGATTTCGCGCCGCAGGAGTTGTTGCCCGCCATGCCGCCGATGGTGCAGCGCGCGTGCGTCGAGGGATCGACGGGGAAGAACAGCTTGTGCGGCGCCAGCGCGGCGTTGAGGTGGCCGAGCACGAGGCCGGGCTCCACCAGCGCGGTGCGGGCGTCGGGGTCGATATGCAGGATGCGGCGGAGGAATTTCGAGGTGTCGATCACCAGCGCGCGGTTGACCGTCTGCCCGCACTGGCTGGTGCCGCCGCCGCGCGGCAGGACGGGCGTGCCGTGCTCGCGCGCGATGGCGAGGATGGCGGCGACGTCGTCGGTGGTTTCCGGCACGACCACGCCGACGGGCTCGACCTGGTAGATCGAGGCATCGGTCGCGTAGCGCCCGCGCGAGGCGGCATCGAACAGCACGGCGCCGCGCTGCTCGCGCCGCAGGCGGTCGGCGAGGGCGGGATCGCCGGGGGTGGCGCGTTGGGCGGTGGGCATCGTGAGGCGGTTCCGGTCCGGAGGGTGGCGGAGTGTGCGCGCGACCGGCGGGGGGTCAAGGGTGGAGAGGGCGGTTGAATGGGCGGCCACGGGCGCCTAATCTGATCAGTATGACCAGAAAATCTGTGGATGCTTCGCGGACGGAGTCGCGCCAGGGCCGGAGGCCCGCGCCGGGCCATTGGGCGTTGCAGGACGCGAAGGCGCGCTTCAGCGAACTCGTGCGCCGCGTGCGCAGCGAGGGGCCGCAGCACGTCACGGTCCATGGGCGCGATGAGGTGGTGGTGGTTTCCGTCGAGGAGTTCCGCCGGCTGACGACGCAGGCGACCGGGGCGGCGCTGGTGGCGGCGATGCGGGCTTCGCCCGAGCCGGACCTGGAGCT
>JAFEFJ010000109.1 GCA_018240635.1 Pseudomonadota bacterium
GATCCAGTCGCGCAGGTTGGTCTCGGTTCGCGTCTTGTCGCCGAGCCGCCAGCTCAGGCCGTCGGCCAGCGTGAACACCACCGCGTCCGACAGGCCGCCGTCCTTGTATTTCTGCAGGATCACGCCCGCGCCGCGCGCCATTTCCGGCACCTGATCGAGCGGGAAGACCAGCAGCTTGCGCGCCGCCCCGATCACCGCGACGTGGTCGCCGATGGCGGGGATGCAGAGCGCGGCTTCCTCGTTGGGCTTGAGGTTGAGGATCTGCTTGCCGGTGCGCTTCTCGGCCAGCAGTTCCGCGCCGGGCACGACGAAGCCGCGTCCGGTGGACGACGCCACCAGGTAGCGGATGGTTTCGTCGGGGACGAACAGCGCCGCCACGTCGTCCTCGTTCGTCAGTTCCGCGAGCAGGCGCACCGGCTGGCCGTCGCCGCGGCCGCGCGGCAGGTCGGCGGCCTTGAGCGTGTAGGCGCGGCCGTTGGTGCCGAACAGGCAGAGCCGGTCGGTGGTCTGGCAGGGCAGCAGGAATTTCAGCCGGTCGCCTTCCTTGAAGCGCAGCTCGGCATCGGCGGCGACATGGCCCTTCACCGCGCGGATCCAGCCCTTCTCCGACAGGATGGCGGTGATCGGCTCGCGCTCCACGAAGGCGTCGGTCGATACCTCCATCGCGGGCGGCGCGGCGCCGAGTTCGGTGCGGCGCGTGCCGAGCGCGCCGTCGCCGAACTGCTTGCGGGTGGCTTCCAGTTCCTCGGAGATGCGCGCCCAGCGCTTCGCCTCGCTGCCGAGCAGCGCCTGCACGTCGCGCTTCTCCTTCGACAATCCCTTGTGCTCGCGGCGGAGCTCCATCTCCTCCAGCTTGCGCAGGCTGCGCAGGCGCATGTTCAGGATCGCTTCGGCCTGCGTGTCGGTCAGCGCGAAATGCGCCATCAGCCGCGCCTTCGGCTCGTCCTCCTCGCGGATGATGCGGATGACCTCGTCGAGGTTGAGGTAGACGATCAGGTAGCCGTCGAGGATTTCCAGCCGCCGCTCGATGGCGGCGAGGCGGTGCTTCGAACGGCGGACCAGCACCTCGTGCCGGTGATCGAGCCAGGCGCGCAGCACCTCCTTCAGGCTCATCACGCCCGGCGTGCGCGTCGCGTCCAGCACGTTCATGTTGAGCGGGAAACGGCTTTCCAGCGCGGTGGCGCGGAACAGCGTTTCCATCAGCACCTCGGGCTCGACGCCGCGGGTGCGGGGTTCCAGCACGACGCGCACGGTCTCCGCGCTTTCGTCGCGCACGTCGCCGAGCAGCGGGAGTTTCTTCTCCTCCAGAAGCTGCGCGATCTGCTCGATCAGGCGGGATTTCTGCACCTGATACGGGAGTTCGGTGACGACGAGCGACCAGGTGCCGTGCTTGCCGCGCTCCACCGCCCAGCGCGCGCGCAGGCGGAAGCCGCCGCGCCCGGTTTCGTAGGCGGCGCGGATCGAGTCCGCGTCTTCGACCAGGATGCCGCCGGTGGGGAAATCCGGGCCCGGCATGTGGCGCATCAGGTCGGCGATCGTGGCCTCGGGATGCGCGATCAGGTGGATGGCGGCGGCGCAGACCTCGCCCGCGTTGTGCGGCGGGATCGAGGTCGCCATGCCGACGGCGATGCCCGCCGCGCCGTTGGCGAGCAGGTTCGGGAAGGCGCCGGGCAGCACGATCGGCTCGTGCTCCTCGCCGTCGTAGGTGGCGCGGAAATCGACCGCGTCCTCGTCGATGCCGGACAGCATCGCGCGCGCGACTTCCGTCAGCCGCGCCTCGGTGTAGCGCATGGCCGCGGCGTTATCGCCGTCGATGTTGCCGAAGTTCCCCTGCCCTTCCACCAGCGGGTAGCGGGCGGCGAAATCCTGCGCGAGACGCACCAGCGCCTCGTACACCGCGACGTCGCCGTGCGGGTGGAACTTGCCGATCACGTCGCCGACGACGCGGGCGCATTTCTTGAACCCCGCCGTGGGATCGAGCCGCAGCAGGTGCATCGCATAGATCAGCCGCCGGTGGACGGGCTTCAGCCCGTCGCGCACATCCGGCAGCGAGCGCGACATGATGGTGGACAGCGCATAGGCGAGGTAGCGCTCGCTCAGCGCATCCGCGAGCACGGTGTCCTCGATCTTGCCGACCAGGTCGTCCGGCATCCGTCATTCCTCTCCAGGCACGGCGGCAGGGCGTTCGGCCGCCGACTCGGCGTCCTGCGCCATTGCGGCGACGCGGTCGTAGAGCATCAGGCGGGCCTGCGGCAGCCCCCGGTGCAGATGGCCGAAGGCGTCGCGGGCCAGGAAGTGGCCGGTCAGGCGCAGCCCGTCGCGCCAATCGGCGGGACCTGCGGTGTTGGCGCCGACCATGAAGCCCGGCAGCGGCAGCAGCCGGTCCTTCCACAGCCCCGACGCCGCCGCCGTGACGGCGCGGCCGGTGCGGGGGGAGACGAAGGCGAGGCCCGCCCGCTCGCCGGTCACGGCGCATTGCTCCAGGTCGAGCCCGTAGCCGAGATCGGCGAGCAGCAGCGCCTCCCACCGCACGAGGTCGGTGAGCATGTCGGCGCCGCGCGGGATGTTGGCGATCAGGCCGACCAGCGCCTCGAACGCGCGGGGGTGGGGCTCGCGCTCGGGCAGCACGCCTTCGGCGACGGCGCAGGCGGCGGAGAGCATGGCGAGCGCGAGCGCGTCGTCCATCGCGTGCGCGGCGCCGGGGTGGATCATCTCGCCGGAGAAGCTGCCAAGCTGGTCCGACAGGCGCGCGACCCAGCGGACCTGGAGCAGATTGCCCGCCTGCCAGACCGCCGCGCCAGAGCGGGATGCGCCGCCGCGCGCGAGGCCGCGGTGCAGCCCGTGCTCGGCGGTCATCACCGCGGCGAGCGCGTCGCCCTCGCCGAAGGGGCGCGCATCGAGCACGACGGCGGGGGCTTGCCAGTCCATGCCCTGCACGTAGTGCCGCCGGCACGGATTGGCGAGGCCGCGCGGGGTGGCGGCGGCGGACCGGGCCGGGCCGCGGCCGCCCCGCACGCGGGCGAAGGCTCAGACCGTGGGGATCGGCTGCATCTTCTGCCGCGGCGTGCGGCAGGCCTGGATTTCAAGTTCGATCAGCCCCGCGACGAGCGGCGCGCCGACAGTGGTGCGGCAGGGGTGCGGGGCGTTGAAGCGGGTCTTGAAGGTCTCGTTCCAGCCGGGGAAGTCGGCCACCGGGTCCTTCAGGTAGGCGTTCACCTTCACGACGTGGTCGAGCGAGAGGCCGATGCTTTTCAGGATGTATTCGTAGCAGTCGAGCGAGTCGTTGGCGTGCTTGACGATGTCGCCCTTGGAGACCGCGCCGGTTTCCAGATCGAGGCCGGCGAAGCCGCTGAAGACGAGCAGATCGCCCACTTCGACGCAGATGCCGTTCTTGATGTCGAAGGCCTTCGCGATGTTTTCGATCTTGGGCAGGTTGGTGAGGATGCGCATGGGTCTCTCCGCTGGGTGGCGCCCGCGATAAGACACCGACCCACGCACACTGCCAACTGTACACAGTTTCTTCGTGCCGCATCCCCACATTGGCCAAGTTCGCGGCCAGCCGCGCAGGCGGTAGGAGGCCGGGATGGGAAACGGGCGAGCGTGCCGCGCGGCGCCGCCGCGGCGCCGCTTTCGGCTCGCGGCCACCGCGCTGATGCTCGTGCTGCTCGCGGCGCGGGCCGCCGCCGGCGGGACGGATCCTGCCTATCCGCTGAGGCCGGGCCCGACCGGCCGCTATCTGGTCGACCGCAACGGCACGCCCTTCCTGATGATCGGCGACGCCCCGCAGGCGGCGATCGCGAAGCTCTCGCCCGACGAGGCCGATGCCTTCATGGCCAACCGCGCCCGCTACGGCGTCAATACCCTGTGGATGAGCCTGCTGTGCAACCAGGCAGAGGACTGCCGGGCGGACGCGGCGACGGCCGACGGCATCGCCCCGTTCCTGGAGCCGGACGATCTGGCGACGCCGAACGAAGCCTATTTCGCGCGGGCCGACGCGCTGGTGCGCCGCGCCGGCGCATACGGAATGACGGTGCTGCTGGACCCGATCGAGACGAGCGGCTGGCTGCCGGTCCTGCGCGCGAACGGCCTGGACAAGGCCTTCGCCTATGGGCGCTATCTGGGCACGCGCTTCGCCGGGACGGCGAACATCATCTGGATGAGCGGAAACGACTTCCAGACCTGGACAGACCCCGCCGACGATCGCCTGGTACAGGCGGTGGCGCGCGGCATCCGCAGCGTCGATCGGGAGCATTTGCAGACGGCGGAACTGAACTACACGTCGAGCGGCACCCTGGACGACGAGAGTTGGGCGCCGCTGATCGGACTGGACGCCGCCTACACCTACCTGCCGGCCTTCGCGCAGGTAATGAAGGAGTACGGGCGGCCCGACTTCCGCCCGGTTTTCCTTGTGGAGTCGAATTACGAGTTCGAGCACCTGCCGTTCACCGACGGGGGTTCCCCGCCCAACATGCGCCGGCAGAACTATTGGGCGATGCTGAGCGGGGCGACCGGCGCGGTCTACGGCAGCGGCTACGACTGGCGATTGCGGCCCGGATGGAAGGACCACCTCGACACGCAAGGCATCCGCGAGTTGAGGCTTCTGAAGGCGTTCTTTTCGTCGCGGAGATGGTTCGATCTGGTGCCCGACCGGGATCATGCCACGCTGACCAGCGGCTATGGCTGGCTCGACGCCTGGAAAGGCGGGTTGTTCGTTCATTCCGCCGACTGGCCGCACTGGGCGAGCCGGCTTGCGGACAGCATCCGGCGGCGCACCGATCTCGGGTCGATCGCCGCCAACGGCTACGTGGCGGCGGCGCGCACCCCTGACGGGACGCTGGCGGTGGCGTATCTGCCGGAAGCGCGGCGGGTCACCGTGGACATGGGGCGGCTGGCGCGACCCGCCCGGGCGCGCTGGTTCGATCCGACGGACGGCACCTATCGCGACGCGGCGGCGGGGGCGGTCCCGAACTCCGGGGAGCGGACGTTCCGCCCGCCCGGCAAGAACGCCGCGGGCGACGAGGACTGGGTGCTGGTGCTCGAAGCGCCGCCGCCGGGCTGACCGCCGCGCCCATCAGGCTGGCTCGTCATCGAGCCCGATGGCGCGCAGCCGGGCGCGTTCCTCGTCCCAGTTCTCGCGGTGCTTGACGTTGAGGAACAGATGCACCGGGCGTTCCAGCAGCGCGGTCAGTTCGGCGCGGGCCTTGGCGCCGATCTCGCGGATGCGGGCGCCGCGGGCGCCGACCAGGATGCCCTTGTGGCCCTCGCGCGCGACGTAGATCGTCGCCTCGATGCGCACCGAGCCGTCCGGTTTCTCCTGAAACGACTCGGTCTCCACGGTGGCGCCGTAGGGAACTTCCTCGTGCGTCTGGCGGAAGATCTGCTCGCGCACGATCTCGGCGGCGAGCAGCCGGTCCGGCAGGTCCGTCAGGTCGTCGTCGGGGTAGAGATGCGGGCCTTCCGGCATGGCGGCGGCGAGCGCGTCCGCGAGTTCGTCGAGCCCGTCGCCGTTCGCGGCGCTGACCATGAAGGTCTGCGCGAAGGGCGCGAGTGCGGCGAGCGTCGCGGTCAGCGGCAGCAGGCGTTCGCGCGGCAGCAGGTCGATCTTGTTCAGCACGAGCCAGATCGGGCGGCCCGCGGCGGCCAGCCGCTCGGCGATGCCGCGCACCGCGTCCGTCGCACCCGCCTTGGCGTCCACCAGCAGCAGCGCGAGGTCGGCGTCCTGCGCGCCGGTCCAGGCGGCGGCGACCATCGCGCGGTCGAGCCTGCGGCGCGGCTGGAAGATGCCGGGCGTATCGACCAGCAGGATCTGCGCCTCGCCGCGCGGCAGGATGCCGAGGACGCGGAAGCGCGTGGTCTGCGCCTTCGGCGTGACGATCGACAGCTTCGCGCCGGTCAGGCGGTTGAGCAGCGTGGATTTGCCCGCGTTGGGCGCGCCGATGATGGCGGCGAAGCCGCAGCGGCTGGCCATCAGGCGCGCCCCGCCTGGACGCGACCAACTTGGGCCAGCAGCGCGCCCGCGGCGGCTTCCTCCGCGGCGCGCTTGCTGCCGGCGGTGCCGGTGCCGCTGAACGGCCCGACCGTGACGGTGACGGTGAACACCGGCTCATGCGAGGGGCCGGTGCGGTCATCGAGCCGATAGACCGGGAGCGCGCCGCCCTTCGTCTGGGCCCATTCCTGCAGCGCGGTCTTCACCGGCTTGGGCGGTTCGGCCTGCTCCGAGACGCGGCTTTCCCAGGCGCGGCGGACAAAGCCGCGCGCCGGATCGAGCCCGCCATCGAGGTAGAGCGCGCCGAGCACCGCCTCCAGCGCGTCGGCGAGGACGGTCGCGCGCGTGCCGATGCCGACCCGCGCCTCGCCGGGCGCGATGGCCATGGCATCGCCGAGCCGGATTTCGGCGGCGATCTCGGCCAGCACGGGGCCGGAGACGAGATGGCCGAGGCGCCGCCCAAGGCCGCCTTCCTGCTCGCCGGGGAATCGTTCCATCAGCAACTCGGTCATTAGCAGGCTGAGCACGCGGTCGCCGAGGAATTCCAGCCGCTCGTTGGAGCCCGTGCGGGCGGCGTTGCGGCCGCGGCGGCCGCCCGAGGCCGCCGAGCGGTGCGTCAGGGCTTCGCGCAGCAATTCGGGCCGGGCGAAGCGGTGGCCGAGCGCATCCTCGACGGGGTGGCTCAACGAATCGTCTTGAGCAGGCGCGACCAGCGGATTTCGAACGGCCAGCGCCAGAACTCCCAGAACGGATACTGGCCATCGACCGAGAAGAAGATGATCTCCGCGCGGCCAATCAGATTCTCGACCGGCACGAAACCGACGCCGTTGACGAAGCGGCTGTCGGCCGAGTTGTCGCGGTTGTCGCCCATCGCGAAGACATGGTCCGGCGGCACCAGGTACACCTGGGTGTTGTTCATCTCGCCTTCGTCGGTGGCCTTCAGGATGTAGTGCTGCACGCCGCCCGGCAGGGTTTCCAGGTAGCGGCGCAGTTCCATGTGGATGCCGTCGTCGTCGGCGATGTAGCTGCCGGCGGGCTCGCGCGGGACCAGCACGCCGTTGATGTAGAGCTGGCCCTGCGTGACCTGGATGCGGTCGCCGGGCAGGCCGACGATGCGCTTGATGTAGTCGGTGGTGTCGTCGCGCGGGTATTTGAAGACCGCGACATCGCCGCGTTGCGGCAGGCGGCCGAAGATGCGCCCCGAGAACAGCGGCGGCGAGAACGGCAGCGAGAAGCGCGAGTATCCGTAGCTGAACTTCGAAACGAACAGATAGTCGCCGATCAGCAGCGTCGGGATCATGCTGCCCGATGGGATATTGAACGGCTCGTATGCGACGGTGCGGATCACGATGGCGATCAGCCCGGCATAGACGATCGTCTTGACGTTCTCGACGAGCGTGCCGGATTTGCGCTTCGCCATACTTTTTGCCATGGGCGGGACGACTTTCCGGTCCTGGATGCGGCGGCGGTTTACAATCAGGGTCTGCCGAGCGCAAGCCGGGCCGGGACTAAACACCTAGCCCGCGCCGTCGTGCGGCGGGCGGGGCGCCCCCACGCGCGCGGATTCCGGCACCGGTGCTGCGGGGACGGCGGAGATGATGACCTGCGCGTAGGCGTAGGGGTATTCGTCCGTCATCGTGAGCGCGATGGCGGGCGCCATGCCGGCGGGGGTGATGGCGGCGAGGCGGATGGCGGCGCCGCCGGTCATGCGCAGCGTCGGCTGCCCGCCGGGCAGGTTGACGACGCCGAGATCGGACATGAAGACGCCGCGGCGGAAGCCGGTGCCGAGCGCCTTCGACGCCGCTTCCTTCGCGGCGAACCGCTTGGCGAAGGTGGCGGCGCGGATCGCCTCGGTCCGGCGCATCGCCTTGCTGCGCTCCAGCTCGGTGAACACGCGGGCGAGGAAGCGGTCGCCGTACTGGCCGATCACGCGCTCGATGCGGCGGATGTCGCAGATGTCGGAGCCGATGCCGAGGATCATGGGCCGAGGATCATGCGGGCGGATGTTCCGGGGGCGGTCCCACCTCACCCTCCCATCGCTGCGCGATGGGCCCCTCCCTCTCCCCCCAAGGGGCGGAGAGGGGCAGTTCGGCGACCCGTCTCATCCGCGGGCGCGCTCCACGCTCTTGATGCCGCTGGCGCCGCGCAGGCCGGCGATGACCTTCGAGAGGTGCAGCACGTCGCGCACATCGGCATCGACCAGCACCTCGATGAAGTCCTGCTGGCGGTTGACGATGCGCAGGTTGCTGATCGTGCCGTCCTGCTTGGCGATGGCGTTGGTGAGCGAGGCGAGCGCGCCCGGCTCGTTGGCGGCGATGACGCTGATGCGGCCGGTGAAGGGGCCGGTGCCGCTGGCGGCTTCGCGTCCGCCGGCGGTTTCCCAGCCCACGTCGATGAAGCGTTCGGGCGTCGCGGCGAAGGCGTCGAGCGTCTGGCAATCGCGCGTGTGGATGGTGACGCCCTTGCCGGTGTTGATGATGCCGACGATGGGATCGCCCGGCACCGGATGGCAGCAGCCGGCGTAGTGGATCGCCATGCCGGGCACGAGGCCGGTGATTGGCATCCGTCCGGCGTCGGCGCGCGCGCCGGTGCGCGCGCCCTGGCGCAGCGGCATCGGCGGCATCATGCGCGGCGCGCGCGGCGCCTGGCGCAGTTCCGGATAAGCGGCATGCACCACGTCGCGCGGGCCGATGCTGCCCATGCCGACGGCGACGTAGAGATCGTCGAGCGTGGCGGCCTTCAGCGTCTTCAGCACGCCTTCCAGCACCTTCTCCGACCCGTCGAGCCCCTCGGCGCGGAACACCTTCACGAGTTCGGCGCGGCCCTGGTCGCGGTTCTGCTGGCGCTGTTGCTGGTGGAGGAAGCGGCGGATGCGCGCGCGCGCCTTGCCGGTGACGACGAAACGTTCCCAGGCCGGGCTCGGCGTGTTGCCGCGCGCCGTCATGATCTCGACCTGATCGCCGTTCTGCAGCTCGTGCTTGAGCGGCATCAGGCGGCCGTTGATCTTGGCTCCGACGCAGGTATCGCCGACCTGGCTGTGGACGGCGTAGGCGAAATCGACCGGGGTGGCGCCGCGCGGAAGCTGGATGAGCTGGCCCTTGGGCGTGAAGCAGAAGACCTGGTCCTGGTAGAGCTCCAGCTTGGTGTTCGCCAGGAAGTCGTCGACTTCCGAGGAATTCTCCAGGATTTCGAGCAGGTCCTGCACCCAGCGGAAGCGCGGCAGATCATCGGCCGAGGGACCGCCCGCCGGATCGTCCTGCTTGTACAGCCAATGCGCGGCGACCCCCGCCTCGGCGACCTCGTTCATCGCCGGGGTGCGGATCTGCACCTCGATCTTCTGGTTGAGCAGTTTGCGCAGCGTGACGCCGGTATGGATGCTCTGGTAGCCGTTCGATTTCGGCGTCGAGATGTAGTCCTTGAACCGGCCCGCGATGACCGGGTAGGCGGAATGGACGGCGCCGAGCGCGGCGTAGCAGTCGGCCTGCGTCGGCACGATGATGCGGAACGCCATGATGTCCGATAGCTGCTCGAAGGCGACGTTCTGGCGCTGCATCTTCTCCCAGATGGAGAACGGCGACTTCTCGCGCCCGTTCACCTCCACCACGTCGATGCCGGCCTCGCCGCAGACGCGCGTGAGTTCGCGGCGCACGTCCTCGATCACGTCGGCGCCCTGGCCGCGCAGGAAGTTGAGCCGCGCCTGGATCGTTTCGTAGGCTTCGCGTTCGAGCTGGGCGAAGGCGAGCGTCTGCAGCTCGTTCTTCACCGCGTCCATGCCGATCCGTTCGGCGAGCGGGGCGTAGATCTCCATCGTCTCGCGCGCGATGCGCTGGCGGCGCGCGGGATCGGCGACGAAATGGAGGGTGCGCATGTTGTGCAGCCGGTCCGCGAGCTTCACCAGCAGGACGCGGATGTCCTTGCTGATCGCCAGCACGAGCTTGCGGAAGTTCTCCGCCTGCTTGGTGCGGTCCGATTGCAGTTCCAGCCGGTTCAGCTTGGTGACGCCGTCCACCAGGCCGGCGATGGTCTTGCCGAAGCGCTGCTCGATCTCCGGCAGCTTGAGCGGCGTGTCCTCGATGACGTCGTGCAGCAGGCCGGTCGCGATCGAGGCGGTGTCGAGCCGGTAGCCGGCCAGGATGTCAGCGACCGCGACGGGGTGGGTGAAGTAGGGATCGCCGTTGTCGCGGGTCTGCGCGCCGTGCGCCTGCATCGCCATGACATAGGCGGCGTCGATCAGGCCGGTGTCCGCCTTCGGGTCGTAGGCGTGGACCTTCTCGGTCAGTTCGAACTGGCGGATGATCTTCGGCCGTTCGGCCGGGCCGCCCAGCTTGGCGGGCGGGATCGCCGGAGGCGCGGCGGCGGCCGCCGCGCCGGTGCTTGCGCCGTCAGGCGCGCGGGCGGGCACCCAGGAAGCCGTGCCGCCCGCCATCAATCGGTTTCCTCAGCGCCGCGGACGGCCGCCAAGCTCGGCCTCGATGGCCGCTTCGAGATCCTCGGGCGAGAGATCCTCGTTCTCGACCGGGAGCGAGGCGGCTTCCTCCTCGGCGGAGACGTCCTGCAGGCCGAAGATGTTCTGATCGGTCGGGATGAGGTCCAGCACCTCCTCGTCCGCGGGCTCCGGCTCCGGGGCGCGGGAGAGCGAGCGGACCAGATCCTGCTCGACGCGCGCAAGGTCGATCGTCTCGTCGGCGATCTCGCGCAGCGCGACGACCGGGTTCTTGTCGTTGTCGCGATCGACCGTCAGTTCCTCGCCGCGGCTGAGGTTGCGGGCGCGCTGGGCCGCGAGCAGAACAAGCTCGAACCGGTTGGGAACCTTTTGGACGCAATCTTCAACGGTGACGCGCGCCATGCGCTCGACCTCCAGTCAACATACGCGGGCAAACCGCTCAGTTAGGCGAGCGCGGAGGGGATTGCAAGCGCGGTGCCGCCGGGCTGCCGTCCAGCCGGCGCACGCCGGACGGATCGAGCGCGGCCAACAGAGCCGCCGCCGGGACGCCGAGAACCGGGTGGCGCCAGCCGGGGGCGACGTCCAGCAGCGGCAGCAGCACGAAGGGCCGGAGATGGGCGCGCGGATGCGGCACGACGGGATCGGGGGCGTCGCGGACGAGCGCGCCGCCCGGCCCCATTGCGACGATGTCGAGATCGAGCGTGCGGGCGGCGTTGGGCGCGCCGCGCACCCGTCCGGCCCCGGCCTCGATTTCCTGCAGCGCCGACAACAACTGCGCCGGATCGGCCTCGCCCCGGAGGCGCGCCACGCCATTGATATAGTCGGGCTGGTCGGCGGCCGGGACGGGCGCCGTGCGGTACCAGGCCGAGAGGGCAATCAGGCGCAGGCCCGGAATCGCGTCGAGACGGGCGGCGGCGCGGCGGCAGAGCGTGACGGAGTCGGCCCCATCGCCCCCGGAAAGATTGGACCCGATGGCAATCAGGATCATTCCGGGGCCGGGAATCGCAATTTCAGCTTTCTGGAAAACAAATGAGAGTTTATAGCAGTCCTCTCTCGACACATGCGCATTAAGCGACCTGCATTTTTCGTGACCTGCCGGCCTACGGGCGGTCCAATCGGCTGATCTGAAAGGCCTAAGCCATGCATTTGAACCAAGATGAGAAGGTGGCACTCTTCATAGACGGCGCAAATCTGTATTCCGCGTCCCGCAATCTTGGGTTCGATGTCGATTATCGCAACCTTCTGGAGTATTTCCGCAAGCGGGCTCGCGTGATTCGTGCCTACTACTACTCCGCGGTGCTGGAAACCGACGAGTACTCGCCGCTGAAGCCGCTGACCGACTGGCTGGCCTATAACGGCTACAGCCTGGTGACCAAGCCCGCCAAGGAATTCACCGACGCGGCGGGGCGGCGGCGGGTGAAGGGCAACATGGACATCGAAGTGGCGGTGGACATGCTGGAACTGGCGCCGGTGATCGACCACGCGATCCTGTTCAGCGGGGATTCAGATTTTCGGCGTCTGGTGGAAGCCGTGCAGCGCAAGGGTGTACGTGTGTCCGTCGTGTCTTCCATCCGAACCACGCCGCCGATGGTGGCGGACGAGTTGCGGCGTCAGGCCGACGCCTTCATCGAGCTGGCGGACATCGCCTCGGAGTTCACGCGCCGACAGACCGAGCCGCGCCAGCGCGGCCCGGTGCGGCCGACGCCGGCCGAGCCGTACGCGGACACCCCGGACGCCTCGTGATCGCCGACCGACTGGCGGACCCAGGGGCGAACCAGGGCCTCGCCGGCCCCTCCCCCGATTGCGCATTCTGCCCCCGGCTTGCCGAGTTCCGCGCCGCCAACCG
>JAFEFJ010000010.1 GCA_018240635.1 Pseudomonadota bacterium
TATTGCCTTCCTGGATCAGATCCAGGAACTGCAGGCCGCGATTGGTGTATTTCTTGGCGATGGAAATCACCAGGCGCAGGTTCGCCTCGATCATTTCCTTCTTGGCGCGCGCGCTGTCGCGCTCGCCGCGGTTCACGGTCGCATAGACGCGGCGGAACTCGCCGATCGGCAGGCCGGCATCGGTCGCCACCGCCGCGATCTGCCCGCGCACCGATGCGATGTCGGCCGGGTGCTTGGTGGTGAACAGCTTCCAGCCCTTGCTGTTCAGCGCGGCCATGCGCTCCACCCAGCCCGGATCCAGCTCGTGGCCGCGATACTGCTTCAGGAACTCGTCGCGCGGCACCTTGCAGCCTTCGGCCATCCGCATCAGCGAGCCTTCCAGCGCGGTCAGGCGCTGGTTGAGCTGCTTGAGCTGCGTGACCAGCTCCTCGATGCGGTTGTTGTGCAGCCGCACCTGCTCGACCTTCGCGACCAGCTCCTCGCGCGCCTTCTCGTAGGTCTTCTCCGAGCGGACGTTGACCGACTCGCCGCTGGTCATGGTCTCCAGGCGCTTGTGCTGCATCTTGTGCAGCTTCTTGTACAGCGCCTCGATCTCCTCGAAGGTGGCGAGCACCTCGGGCTTCAGCTTCTCCTCCAGCGCCGACAGCGACATGCCCGGGCCTTCGCCGTCCTCGCCGTCCTCCATGTCGTCGCCGCCCTCGAACGACGCCTCGGCCTCCGCGCCCGTCGCCTCGCCGTTGCCGAGCGCGGCGGCGCCCGGCTGGCCCGCGCCCTGCGTCGCCTCCAGGTCGATGATGTCGCGCAGCAGCATCCGCCCGGCCTTGAGCTGGTCGTGCCAGGAGATGATCGCCTTGAAGGTCAGCGGGCTTTCGCACAGCCCGCCGATCATCATGTCGCGGCCGGCTTCGATGCGCTTGGCGATGGCGATCTCGCCCTCGCGCGACAGCAGCTCCACGCTGCCCATCTCGCGCAGATACATGCGGACCGGATCGTCGGTGCGGCCGAGGCTTTCCTCGTCCACGTTGCCGGTCTGCTCTTCCTCGGCGTCCTCGGACTTCTCGACCTTGACGACGGGGCTTTCGCCGTCCTCGGTCTCCTCGCCCTCGACGACCTGGATGCCCATTTCGGACAGGTTGGCCATCACGTCCTCGATCTGCTCGGAGCTGTTCTGCTCCGAGGGAAGGACGGCGTTCAGCTCGTCGAAGGTGATGAAGCCGCGCTCCTTGCCGCGCGCGATCAGCCGCTTGACGGCCGCGGACTGCACATCCAGCAGCGTGGTCTCCACATCCTGGTCGGCGGTCACGGTATCGGTCGCAACGTTCGGCTTGGTCGCCATCGCTCAGGGCTCTCCGCAAAACAGGATCAGGGCGCAGTCCGCGTCGTGGCGGCCACGTCTGAAGAAAACATCAACGGCTGGGGCATCCGCCGCCGGCCGCGTCACGCGTCGGTATCCTCGGGCTGCTGTTCGCCCAGCATCAGGTCATCGCGGGCCCGGACCAGGGCGGTCAGGCGGGCTTCGGTGGTCCGGTCCGGCCGTTCGACGAAGTCGCGCTGCGCCTGCGCGATCTCCTCCTGCAGACGGCCACGATGCATCAGACCGAAAATGTGCCACCAGCCCGCCTCGGCTTCCGCCGGCATGGCATCGGGGGCGGCGCAGGCCGGAAGCGGCACGGGCACCGCCGAAAGGGCCTGCGCGGCCTCCGCCGCCAAACCAATTTCGGTCAGGTGGGTTATAGCGCCAGCAGAGTCAAGCGCTTCCGCGGCCTGCGCCCACTCCGTCAGGGCATGGCGCAGCCGGTCGAGCGGGGCGGGCAGCGCAAGCTCGGCGTAGGCGTGCTCCACGTCGCGCAGCAGGTCCGGGTGGCGCAGCAGGATCGCGGTCAGCACGCGCGCGCGCTCGGCGAGGGCGGACGCCTCGCCCGGCATGGCGCGGGGCGCGCGGAGCGGGCGCGCGGCCGCCGGGGGAAGGCCGGGCCGGGGGCGGGCCGCCGGCCGCGTCGCGCCCCGGCGGTCGGCGAAGAAACGATCCAGCAGGGCGTGGCGGTATTCGCTCGCCAGCGCCGGATGCGTGATCGACTTCGCCAGCGCCTCCAGCCGGGCGCGGAAGGCGGCCCGCTGTTCCGGCGTCTCGGCGGGCGCGGCCTCGCGCAGCAGGCCGAACAGCGCGTCGGCCAGCGGCAGGGCGGCCTCGATCTGGGCCTGGAAGGCGCCCGGCCCGCCCTGGCGCACCAGCGTGTCCGGGTCTTCGCCTGCGGGCAGGCGGGCGAAGCGCAGGGTGCGCTCGGGCGTGAGCAGCGGCAGCGCGGTCTCGGCGGCGCGGGCAGCGGCACGGGCGCCCGCGGCGTCGCCGTCGAAGCACAGCAGCGGCGCGGGATCGAGCCGCCACGCCTCCTCCAACTGCTCGGCCGTCAGCGCGGTGCCGAGCGGCGCGACCGCGCCCCGGAACCCGGCCTGATGCAGCGCGATCACGTCCATGTAGCCTTCGACCACGATCAGCGGCCCGCCGCTCCGCACCCCGTCGCGCGCCTGATCGAGCGCGTAGAGCGTGCGGCGCTTGGAGAAGACATCGGTTTCCGGGCCGTTGACGTATTTCGGCGGCGCGTCGCCCAGCGTGCGGCCGCCGAAGCTGATCGTGCGGCCGCGACGGTCGCGGATCGGGAACATCACGCGGTTGAAGAACAGCTCCGCCGTGCGGCCATCCTCGGTCTCCCGCAGCAGGCCGGAGCCGCGCAGCAGCTCGGCCGGCACGTCCTGCGCCGCCAGCTCGGCCGCCAGCCCGCCGCGACCGGCGCCGGACCAACCGAGGCCGAAGCGCTCGATGGTTTCGTCCGACAGGCCGCGGCGGCGCAGATACGCAAGGCCCTCCCGCCCCTCCGGCTCGAACAGCAGGCGGCGGAAGCGCGCCTGCGCGGCGTCCAGCACGGAATGCAGGTCGTGTCGCCGTTTCTCGGCCGCCGCCGCCTCGGGGGTGGGCTTGGGCACATCCAGCCCGGCCTCGGCGGCCAACTGCTCCACCGCCTCCATGAAGCCGGCGCCCTGGCTCTGCATGACGAAGCCGATGGCATCGCCATGCGCGCCGCAGCCGAAGCAGTGGAAGTGGTCGTCGTAGACGTAGAAGCTCGGCGTCTTCTCGCCGTGGAACGGGCAGCACCCTTTCCACTGCCGCCCGGACCGGGCGAGGCGCACGCGCCGCCCGATCACCCCGGCGAGCGGGGTGCGGGCGCGCAACTCCTCCAGGAAGGCGGCGGGAAGCGCCATTCAGCCGCCGAGCTTGGCCCGGACAAGCGCCCCGGCGCGGGCCATGTCGAGCGTCGCGGCGTATTTCGCCTTCAGCACGCCCATCACCTTGCCCATGTCCTTGACGGACGCGGCCCCGGTCTCGGCCACTGCGGCGTCCACCGCCGCCGCCATCGCCGCCTCGTCCATCTGCTGCGGCAGGAAGCCCTCGATCACCGCGATCTCGGCTTCCTCCTTCGCCACCAGGTCGGGGCGGTTGCCCTGGGCGTAGAGCGCGACCGACTCGCGGCGGGACTTCACCATGCCGCGCAGCATGGCCATCACCTCCTCGTCCGGCACGGCGGTCACGCCCTTGGGGCGGGCGGCGATGTCCACGTCCTTCAGCTTGGCCATGATCATGCGGATGGTGGAGGTGCGGGCGGCGTCGCCCCCCTTCATCGCCGCCTTCAGTTCCGCGGTGAACTGCTCCCGCAACGCCATTCCAGCCTCCGACGAGAAAAATACCCCTCTATTATATGCGTGGTCCCCAACCGGGTGGCGTGTCGTGGTCGGGATGCTGGTAGCTCTCCACCTTCCGGTCCGGCAGCGCCTGCTGCGTGGTGCGCCCCGGCAGGGTTCCGCTGGTCAGCCGGTCGAGCCAGGGCATCCGGCTTTCCAGGCCGAACTCCTCCACCGGCACCGCGTCCTGCGGGCGGTCCAGGCTGCCGGTGGTGACTTCCATGTGCGGCGCGTCGATGAAGCGGAAGGTCAGCGGCGTGCCGCAGGCGGCGCAGAACTCGCGGAACGCGAGGGGGGAGGAGCGGAAGCTGGCCGGTTCCCCGCGCGTCCAGGCGATGTCGGTCTTCTGGATCATCGACAGCGCGGCGAAGGGGCCGCCGACCGCCTTCTGGCACATGCGGCAGTGGCACACCGTGGGCTTCGGCGCGGCGAACAGCGCGTAGCGCACGGCGCCGCACTGGCAGCCGCCGGTCATCACGGGGGTACGGTCGTCGCTCATGGTTCCTCCTGTGCGGGAAATGATTTCCCAAATTCCCCGGTTGCATGGGTCGGCGTATTGTTCTGGGAAGTTTTGTCCCGTATTTGGTGGGCATGCATGTAGATGACATCATCGACCGGCTGGGCGGCCTGGACGCGGCGGCGCGGCTGACCGGCGTGGGGACCGAGGCGGTCCGCAAGTGGCGGCAGGCCCGCGGCATCCCGGCCCGCCACTGGCCCGCGGTGATCGCCGCGACCGGGCTTTCCATCGACGATCTTCAGGGCGATGCGGTTCCCGCCCCGGCGGTCCACGATCCCGCGCGCGCGCCCGACGGCGCCACCGCCGCGCTGGTGCTGGCCGACGGCAGCGTGTTCTGGGGCAAGGGCTTCGGCGCGCATACCGACGCCCCGGCCCCGGTGGGCGAGGTGTGCTTCAACACCGGCATGACCGGCTATCAGGAAACCCTGACCGATCCGTCCTATGCCGGGCAGATCATCACCTTCACCTTCCCCCATATCGGCAATGTCGGCGCCAACCCCGAGGATGTGGAGGCCGGGTTCGTCGCCGCCCGCGGGCTCGTGGTGAAGCAGGACGTGACCGAGCCCTCCAACTGGCGGGCGATGACCGACCTGCCGGACTGGCTGCGCCATCGCGGCATCCCCGGCATCGCCGGGGTGGACACGCGCGCGCTGACAGTCCGCATCCGCGACGGCGGCGCGCCCTCGGGCGTGCTGGCCTTCCCGGCGAACGGGCGCTTCGACATCCCCGCGCTGGTCGAGCAGGCGGCGGCATGGCCGGGGCTGGAGGGCATGGACCTCGCGAAGGACGTGACCTGCCGGCAGACCTACGAATGGGACCGCACGCGCTGGTCCTGGCCGGAGGGCGCGGGGAAGGTGTCCGCGCCGCGCCATCACGTCGTGGCGGTGGATTACGGCGCCAAGCACAACATCCTCCGCTGCCTCGCCTCCGCCGGCTGCCGCGTGACCGTGGTGCCCGCGACCGCGACGGCCGAGGACATCCTGCGCCATAAGCCGGACGGCGTCTTTCTGTCGAACGGCCCGGGCGACCCGGCGGCGACCGGAGCCTACGCCGTCGCGCCGATCCGCGCGGTGATGGACGCGGGCATCCCGCTGTTCGGCATCTGCCTGGGCCACCAGTTGCTCGCGCTCGCGCTGGGCGGGCGCACCTACAAGCTGGCGCGCGGCCATCGCGGCGCGAACCAGCCGGTGAAGGACCTGACCACCGGCAAGGTGGAGATCACCAGCCAGAACCACGGCTTCGCGGTGGACGAGACCTCGCTGCCCGCCGGCGTGACGCCGACGCATGTCTCGCTGTTCGACGGCAGCAACGAGGGCCTGGCCTGCGCCGACCGCCCCGTGTTCAGCGTGCAGTACCATCCGGAAGCCAGCCCCGGTCCGTCCGACAGCCGCTACCTGTTCGAGCGGTTCGTGGGGATGATGGGTGGGTAGTTTGAAAGAGTTTACCGGAATTTCCGGTAAACTCGGATAAACTCGATCAATATGGACGAGAACAGAAATCCATTCGTGCCGGGTGCCGGCACACAGCCGCCTGAACTGGCCGGCCGGTCCGACCTGATCAAACGCGCGGAAGTGACGTTAGAGCGTATGGCCGCCGGTCGCTTCTCTAAGAGCATGATCATCATTGGATTGCGTGGCGTCGGGAAGACCGTACTACTCAATCGGTTTAGAGAAAGCGCGCGGGAGCGCGGATATGCCGACGCCTATGTGGAAGCTCATGAGCAAAAGCTGCTTCCAGAGCTACTCGTTCCGGAGCTTCGCCGCATAATCCTCGAACTTGATCGCCTGGGGGCCGTGGAGCAGACGGTCAAGAGGGCATTGCGTGGACTTCGAGGCTTCATGTCTGCGTTCAAGCTCTCTTACGCCGGCTTCGATCTTGGCATCGACCCGTTACATGGCGAGGCCGATTCAGGCGACTTGGAAGCCGACCTACCCAGCTTGTTCGCTCTTCTGGGCGAAGCTGCCCGGAGTCGTGGCCGTCTGGTGTCAATCTTCGTGGACGAAGTCCAATATCTTTCCGAGACGGACATGAGCGCGCTAATCATGGCGCTTCACCGGACTGCTCAGCAGAACCTTCCCGTCACCATGCTGGCTGCTGGTCTGCCGCAAGTCGTCGGCCTGACCGGACGCTCGAAATCCTACTCGGAACGTCTGTTCGATTTCCCGGAAGCTGGGCCTCTTACACGAGAGGACGCGACAGCGGCTCTGACGGCGCCGACAGAAAGCCTCGGCGTTACTTGGTCCGCGGACGCAGTGGCCACCGCCCTCGCAGCCACGCAAGGATATCCGTACTTCCTTCAGGAATGGGGCTATCAAACATGGAATGCCGCTCAAGGTAGTAGGATCGAGAAGGAAGATGTTGATCGTGCCACGAAAGAGGCAGTGAGCCGGCTCGATGCGTCCTTCTTTCGTGTACGTTTCGACCGACTTACGCCCGCGGAGCGAGAATATCTACGCGCGATGGCACAACTTGGGCCCGGACCACATCGATCAGGTGATGTCGCCGATGAGTTGGGCAAGTCCGTCATGCTCGTGGGGCCTCGCAGGGCAAAGCTAATCGCGAAGGGCATGGTGTACAGCCCTGCGCACGGCGATACCGCATTCACCGTTCCGATGTTCGATCAATTCATGGTCCGCGCCATACCGGACTGGCCCATCGTGCAGCGGCGCCGAGGCGCCCGAGGATAACGCATGCCCAAGCGCACCGACCTCTCCTCCATCATGATCATCGGCGCTGGTCCCATCGTGATCGGCCAGGCCTGCGAGTTCGACTATTCCGGCGCGCAGGCCTGCAAGGCGCTGAAGGCCGAGGGGTACCGGGTGATCCTGGTGAACTCCAATCCCGCCACGATCATGACCGATCCGGGCCTGGCCGACGCCACCTATGTCGAGCCGATCACGCCCGAGATGGTCGAGAAGATCATCGCGCGCGAGAAGCCCGATGCGCTGCTGCCCACGATGGGCGGGCAGACGGCGCTCAACACCGCGATGAAGCTCGCCGCCTCCGGTGCGCTGGAGCGACACGGCGTGGAGCTGATCGGCGCCAAGGCCGACGTGATCGACCGCGCCGAGGATCGCCTGAAGTTCCGCGACGCGATGGCGGAGATCGGCATCGAAAGCCCGCGCAGCGCCATCGCGCACACGATGGACGAGGCGCGCGCCGCGCTCGCGCTCAGCGGCCTGCCCGCCGTGATCCGCCCCAGCTTCACGCTGGGCGGCACCGGCGGCGGCATCGCCTACAACCGCGAGGAGTTCGAGCAGATCGTCGCGGGCGGCCTCGAAGCCTCGCCCACCACCGAGGTGCTGATCGAGGAAAGCGTGCTGGGGTGGAAGGAGTTCGAGATGGAGGTGGTCCGCGACAGCGCGGACAACTGCATCATCGTCTGCTCGATCGAGAACGTCGATCCGATGGGCATCCACACGGGCGATTCCGTCACCGTGGCGCCCGCGCTCACGCTGACCGACAAGGAATTCCAGCGGATGCGCGACGCCTCCATCGCGTGCCTGCGCAAGATCGGCGTCGATACCGGCGGATCGAACGTTCAGTTCGCGGTCAATCCGGCCGACGGGCGCATGGTGGTCATCGAGATGAACCCGCGCGTCTCGCGCAGCTCCGCGCTGGCGTCGAAGGCGACCGGGTTCCCCATCGCCAAGATCGCGGCAAAGCTCGCGGTCGGCTACACGCTCGATGAGCTTGCCAACGATATCACCCGCGTCACGCCCGCGAGCTTCGAGCCCACCATCGACTACGTGGTGGTGAAGATCCCGCGCTTCACCTTCGAGAAATTCCCCGGCACGCCCGCCCTGCTGACCACCAGCATGAAAAGCGTGGGCGAGGCGATGGCGATCGGCCGCTGCTTCGCCGAAGCCCTGCAGAAGGGCCTGCGCAGCATGGAGACAGGCCTGCATGGGCTCGATCCGGTGGAGCCGCCGGGCGATGGCGGGGCGGATGCGTTCCGCGCCGTGCTGTCCGAGCCGCGCCCCGACCGGCTGCTGATGGCCGCGCAGGCGCTGCGCGCCGGTCTGTCGGTGGAGGACGTTCACGGCGCGACGAAGTTCGATCCCTGGTTCCTGCGCGAGCTTGCCCGCATCGTCGAAGCCGAGCAGGCGGTGGCCGCGACCGGGCTGCCCGCGCATCCGGCGGCGCTGCGGCGGCTGAAGGCGCTGGGCTTCTCCGACATCCAGCTTGCACGCATCGCCGACGTGCCCACCGCTGATGTCGCGGCGCTGCGCGAGCGGCTCGGCGTGCATCCGGTCTACAAGCGCATCGACACCTGCGCCGCCGAGTTCGCCGCCGCCACGCCCTACATGTATTCCACCTACGAAGGCGGCTTCGGCGATCCGGTCTGCGAGTCCGATCCCACCGACAAGCGCAAGATCGTCATCCTGGGCGGCGGGCCGAACCGCATCGGCCAGGGAATCGAGTTCGATTATTGCTGCGTCCACGCCGCCTATGCGCTGCGCGAAGCCGGGTTCGAGACCATCATGGTCAACTGCAACCCGGAAACCGTCAGCACCGACTACGACACCTCCGACCGGCTGTATTTCGAGCCGCTGACCGCCGAGGACGTGATCGCGCTGGTCCGCCGCGAGCAGCAGCGCGGCACGCTGCTGGGATGCATCGTGCAGTATGGCGGACAGACGCCGCTGAAGCTGTCGCAGGCGCTGGAGAAGGCGGGCATCCCGATCCTGGGCACCAGCGCCGACGCCATCGACCTGGCGGAGGACCGCGAGCGCTTCCAGCAGCTACTTCATCGGCTGGGGCTGTTGCAGCCGGAGAACGGCACCGCGCGCTCGGCCGATGAGGCGGAGGCGATCGCCGAGCGCATCGGCTATCCCGTGGTGATCCGCCCCAGCTACGTGCTGGGCGGGCGCGCGATGGAGATCGTCTACGACCGCGCCGGCCTGCACCGCTACATGCGGGAAGCGGTGCGCGTCTCGGGCGACAACCCGGTGCTGATCGACCGCTACCTGAACGATGCGATCGAGGTCGATGTGGACTGCATCGCCGATGGCGAGAGCGTCTATGTCGCGGGCGTGATGGAGCATATCGAGGAAGCCGGCATCCATTCCGGCGATTCGGCCTGCGCCCTGCCGCCCTACACGCTGCCGCCTGCGATGGTGACCGAGCTGAAGGCCGAGACCGAGGCGATGGCGAAGGCGCTCGGCGTCGTCGGCCTGATGAACGTCCAGTACGCGATCAAGGACGACACGATCTACGTGCTGGAAGTGAATCCGCGCGCGAGCCGCACCGTGCCCTTCGTTGCAAAAGCGACGGGCGTTGCGGTCGCCAAGGTGGGCGCGCTGGTGATGGCCGGCCGCCGGCTGACCGAATTCGCGCTCGACGACGAGGCGGTGGCCGCGCATGTCGCGGTGAAGGAAGCGGTGTTCCCCTTCGCGCGCTTCCCGAACGTGGACACCATCCTGGGGCCGGAGATGCGTTCCACCGGCGAGGTGATGGGGCTCGATCTCAGTTTCGAGCGTGCCTTCGCCAAGTCGCAGCTCGGCGCGGGGATCAAGCTGCCGGAATCCGGCACCGTGTTCCTGTCGATCCGCGACGCCGACAAGAAGGGCCTGCCCGCACTCGCGCGGCGGCTGACCGACATGGGCTTCGCCATCATGGCCACGCGCGGCACGGCGGCGCGCATCCGCGAGGCGGGATTGCCCGTCACCGTCGTGAACAAGGTGCTGGAAGGCCGGCCGCATTGCGTGGATGCGATCCTGTCCGGCGAGGTCCAACTGGTCATCAACACCGCGTCCGGCCCGCAGTCGATCGCCGACAGCTTCGCCATCCGCCGCAGCGCGCTGACGCATGGCGTGCCGCACTACACCACCATGGCGGGCGCCCGGGCCGCGACGCATGCCATGGCCGCGCTGCGCGCGGGGACGCTTGAAGTCGCCCCGCTACAGTCCTACTTTCGAGGATCGTTCTGACGCCAGCCCTCGCGGACGGCCCGTAGGCCCCGGCGCCGGGGGGCCGCGCTGCGCCCGCAGCGTTGGCGGTGGCAGCAATCAAGCTCGTTTCAGACCATCGAAGGACCGTGCCTTGCAGAAGTTTCCGATGACCGGCCCCGGCTTGCAGCGGTTGGAAGAAGAGCTGCGGAACCTGAAGGCCACCGAGCGTCCCGCGGTGATCCGCGCCATCGCGGAGGCGCGCAGCCATGGAGACCTGAGCGAAAACGCGGAATACCACGCCGCGCGCGAACGCCAGTCCTTCATCGAAGGGCGCATCGCGGAGCTTGAGGAAATCATTTCCTCGGCCGAGGTGATCGACCCGTCGATGCTGAGCGGCGAGCATGTGAAGTTCGGCGCGCATGTGAAACTTCTCGACGAGGAAACCGAGAAGGAAGCCACCTACCAGATCGTCGGCGTCCACGAAGCGGACATCAAGCTGCGCCGCCTGTCGATCTCCTCCCCGCTGGCGAAGGCGCTGATCGGAAAGAAGCCGGGCGATACCATTTCGGTGCCGGCGCCGGGCGGCGACCGGTCGTACGAGATTCTCAGCGTCACATTCTCCTGATCGGCCGCGCCGCGTCACGGCGCCGGGGACCGTTGCCTCGATGATCGGACTGAACGACGTTCAGGACGCCGCGCGCCGCATCGCCGGCCGCGTTCTGCGCACGCCCGCGGTGCCGAGCGACGCGCTGTCCCGCGCGACCGGTGCCGAGGTGGTGCTGAAGCTCGACAACCTTCAGGCGACCGGCGCCTTCAAGGAACGCGGCGCCGCCAACCGGCTCGCGCTGCTGACCGAGGACGAGCGGCGGCGCGGCGTGATCGCGATGTCGGCGGGCAACCACGCGCAGGCGGTGGCGCGGCACGCCCATCTGCTCGGCATCGACGCGGTGATCGTGATGCCGCAGTTCACGCCCGCGACGAAGGTGACGCGCACCGCCGCCTGGGGCGCCCGCGTGGTGCTGCACGGCGAAAGCCTCGCCGAAGCCGCCGCCCATGCCTGCGCGCTGGCCGAGGCCGAGGGGCGCGTCTTCATCCACCCCTACGACGATCCCGCCGTGATGGCAGGCCAGGGCACGCTGGCGCTGGAGCTGCTGGAGGATTTCCCCGATCTCGACACGCTCGCCATCCCGGTGGGCGGCGGCGGCCTCGTCGCCGGCTGCGCCGCCGCGGCGCGCGCGCTGCGGCCCGGCATCGCCGTGTATGGCGTGGAGGTCGATGCCTACGCGCCGATGGCGCAGCGGCTCGCGAACCAGCCGGTGCGCGTCGGCGGCGCGACCATCGCCGAGGGCATCGCGGTGCGCGACGTGGGCGAACTGCCGCTCTCGATGCTGCGCGCCTTCGGCATCGAGGTGCTGGTGGTGCCCGAGCGCGCGATCGAGGAAGCCATCGGCCTGCTCGCCGAAGGCGCGAAGCTGGTGGCGGAAGGCGCGGGCGCGGCCGGGGTGGCGGCGCTGCTGACCTACCCGCACCGCTTCCGCGGCAAGCGCGTGGGCATCCCCGTCTGCGGCGGCAACATCGACGCGCGCATCCTGTCCAACGTGCTGGTGCGCAACCTGCTGCGCGACGGGCGGCTGCTGCGGCTGCACATGCAGATCCCCGACCGCCCCGGCGTGCTGGCCGATATCGCGGGCCGCATCGGCGGGCGCGGCGGCAACATCATCGAGGTTTCGCACCAGCGCCTGTTCGCCTCCGCCTCGGTGCAGGCAGCGGAGCTGGAAGTGATGGTCGAGGCGCGCGACAAGGACCACGCCGACGCGATCGTCTCGGCGCTGGAGGATGCCTACGTCGTCCGCCGCGTCTGACGCATCCCCCCGCCGGGCTGGACGCGCCGCCGCCGCTTCGCTCCAATGGCGCGTGGCGACAGGAGGGAGGGAACCATGCGGATCGTGCCCAGCGGCGAGATCCTTGGCGCGCGCATCGAAGACGTGGACCTGTCCGCGCCGCTGACCGACGGCGAATTCCGCACGGTGCTGCGCGCGCTCGGCGAGCACGGGGTTCTGTGCTTTCCCGATCAGCATATCGACGTCGCGGCCTTCGCCGCCTTCGGACGGCGTTTCGGCACGCTTGAAATCAACGTCGCCAACATGTTCCACGAACCGGATTTCCCGGAAGTGATGATCCTGTCGAACATGACGCGCGACGGGAAACCCATCGGCCTGGGCGACGCGGGCCAGGGCTGGCACACCGACATGTCCTACAGCCGCGAGATCGCGCTGGCGAACATCCTGCACGCGCAGCGCGTTCCGCATCGCGACGGCGCGCCGCTGGGCGATACGCAGTTCCGCAACATGCATGCCGCGTACGACACGCTGCCGCAGGACCTGAAGCGCTCGCTGGAAGGCCGCACCGCGACGCACGACTTCGCGAAGTTCTGGGACATGATGCGCGCCCGTCCCGGCTCGGCCCGCCCGCCGCTGACCGAGGAGCAGCGGCGGCGCAAACCCCCTGTTTCGCAGCCGATCTTCCGCATCCACCCGATCACCGGGCGGCGCGTGCTGTACGCCAATCCCGGCTACACGATGCGCATCGACGGAATGCCGCAGGACGAGAGCGACGCGATCCTGGACTTCCTCTTCGCGCACCAGGCCGAGGACCGTTTCCTGTACGCGCATCACTGGACGGAAAACGACCTGCTGATCTGGGACAATATCGGCACCACGCACAACGCGGTTGCCGACTACCGCGCCGACGAGCCGCGCTACATGCGGCGCGTGCAGGTGATGGCGACGCTCGACTACGCCGCGATGGCCGCCTGAGATGGCGGACTTCACGGGCCGGCGCGTCGTCATCACCGGGGGCGCGGGCGGCATCGGCGTCGCGACCGCGCACGCCTTCCTTTCGGCGGGCGCGCATGTGCTGCTGATCGATCTGGACGAGGAACGTCTGTCCGCCGCGCGCGAGACGCTGGCGGGCGGATCGCGCGTCGTGACCTTCGCCTCCTCGATCGCGCGGCCCGACCAGTGCGCGCGCGCGCTCGACCGAATGCAGGGGGCGCTGCACGCGCTCGTGCATCTCGCGGGCGTATTCGAGCGCGATCCGCTCGATCCCGCCGATCACGGCGTGTGGGACCGCGCCATCGCGGCCAACCTGACGAACGCCTACGACATGGCGGTGGCCTTCGCGCGGCGCATCGACAGGCGCGTGCCGGCCAGCATCGTGCTCGCCAGCTCCGTCGCCTACCGGCGCGGCAGCGGCGAGTATGCCGCCTACTCGGCCGCGAAGGGCGGCGTCGTCGGGCTTGCGCGCGCGCTCTCGCGCGGGCTCGCGCCCGATGTGCGGGTGAACGCGGTGGCGCCCGGCGTGATCACCACGAAAATGGCGGAACCGGTCATCGCGGCGCGCGGCGAGAAGATGCTGGGCGACATCCCGCTCAGGCGCTTCGGCAGCCCGGCAGAGGTCGCGGGGGTGATCCGCTTCCTCTGCTCGGACGATGCCTCCTACGTCACCGGCCAGACCATCACGATCGACGGCGGCCTGACCAACGCGTAGCCGGCGCTATGCCGCGACGTAGCCGCCATCGACGTTGTAGGCGGCGCCGGTCACGAACGACGCGCGGTCGGAGCACAGCCACACCACCATCTCCGCGATCTCCTCCGGTTCGCCCATGCGCCTGGCGGGGACTTTCGCGAGGATCTGATCGCCGCGGCGGCGCATCACGTCCTCCGTCATCGGCGTGGTGATGTAGCCGGGGCAGACGGCGTTCACGCGGATGCCGTCCTCGGCGTATTCGATGGCGGCGGATTTCGTCAGCCCCACCACGCCGTGCTTGGCCGCGACATAGGCGCTGGAGAACGGGCCGCCCACCAGCCCGAGAACCGAGGCGGTGTTGACGATGGCGCCGCCGCCGCCCTGTTGCAGCATCAGCAGGATTTCCTGCTTCATGCAGAGCCAGACGCTTTTCAGGTTCACTTCGATCATGCGGTCGAAGGCCTGCTCGCTCCATTCGGCGGTCTTCATGCCCGCGGCATCGACGTTCACGCCGCTGATGCCGGCATTGTTGAACGCGCAATCGATGCGCCCGAACGCCGCAACCGTGGTCCGCATCATCGCCTCGACCTTCGCCGGATCGGTCACGTCGAGCGCGATGCCGATGGCCTGGCCGCCGGCGCGGTTGATCTCCGCGACCGTCGCGGCCGCGCCTTCCTCCGACTGATCGGCGACGGCGACGCGCGCGCCCTCGCGCGCCAGGGCGAGGCACGTGGCGCGCCCGATGCCCGACGCGCCGCCCGTGACCAGCGCCGATTTTCCCGCGACCAAGCCTTGCATGGTTGCCTCCCTGAACGAATTTTCGTGCTGTCGGCACTTTAGATTCGCTTTTCGCAAGCGGCCAGGGCGGCGGCGCGGCGCGCGCGCATTGCTTCACATCGAAAGGCGATAGCGGTAACATCGGCCATTGGACCAACGGATGCCCAGCGATGCGGGACGAGATCCTCGCCTACAAGCGTGAAAGGATTCTGCAGGAGGCGGTGGCGCTTTTTTACGAGCGCGGCTTCTCCGGCGCCACGCTTGACGATATCGCCGCCGAGCTTGGCGTGACCAAGCCGTTCATCTACTCGCATTTCCGCAGCAAGACCGATCTGCTTGCCGCGATCTGCAAGCCGACGATCGAGATGTCGGTCGCCGCCATCGCGGAGGCATCGAAGCTGCCCGGCACCGCGACCGAACGGCTGCGCCACGCCATCAACGACTTCACCCGCGTGGTGCTGCAGCGCCAGCCCAACATCGCGATCTATTTCCGCGAGGAGAAGAACCTCTCGCCCGAGGCGCTCGCGGAAATCAACGTGCTGCGCAAGGACTTCGACCGCCTGCTGTCCAAGCTGCTGTCCGACGGCGTGGCGAGCGGGGAGTTCGCGATCCGCGACGTGAAGCTCGCGGCGCTCGCGATCGGCGGGATGATCAGCTGGGCCTATACGTGGCACCGCCCCGCCGGACGCCTCGCCACCGACGAGATGTGCGAGGCGATGGCCGAGCTGACGCTGCAGATGGCAGGCGTGCGGCTCTTGCCGGGACGGGCCGGGAAGGAACAGGCGAAACTATCGGCGTGAGGCCGGTTGCCGTCAGGGCGGGGCCAAGCCCGCCATGACGCCGTGGATCAGCCCGCCGTCAGCGCCTTCCTGAGCGCCGCGCCCATCGCGTCCAGCAGCAGGCCGGATGCGGCGATCACCTTGCCCATCGTCAGGAAGCCGTGGATCTGGTCGGAGAAGTGCATGTGCAGCACGCGCACGCCTTCCTGTTCGAGCCGGCGCGCATAGGCGATGCCTTCATCGCACAGCGGATCGGCCGCCGCCGTGACCACCAGCGCGGGCGGGGTGCCCGAGAGGTCCGCGGCACGGATCGGCGAGCCGCGCCAGTCGCTGCGCTGCGCCGGGTCGGGCGTGTAGAGATCGACGAAGTAGCGCATCGTCGCCGCCGTCAGCAGCACGCCTTCCGTCACGCGCTGATAGGACGGATAGGTCATGCCCAGATCGACGACGGGATAGATCAGCAACTGATACGCCAGCTTCGGCAACCCGCCCCGCGCGGCGTGGATCGCGACGGCGGCGGCGAGGTTGCCGCCCGCGCTGTCGCCGCCCACCGCGATGCGCGCGGGGTCGATGCCCAGCCGCGCGGCGTTCTCGAACGCGAAGCGCGTCGCCGCCACGGAGTCGTCGAAGGAAGCCGGGAAGCGGTATTCCGGCGCCATCCGGTAATCGACCGACAGCACGCGGCAGCCGGAGGCGTTCGCCAGATGCCGGCAAACGACGTCATGCGAATCCAGATCGCCCAGCACCCAGCCGCCGCCGTGGAAATACACGAGGCAGGGCTGCGCGCTGTCGCCGGCGACGCCCGCCGGCACGTAGAACCGCACCGGCACGTTGCCGTGCGGGCCGGGCGCGGCCATGTCGGTTACGGATGCAACCTCCTGCGGCTCCGGCTGCGTCACCGCGCGCGATGCGCTGTAGGCGGCGCGCGCCTCGGCGGGCGGCAGCGATTCCAGTGGCGGGCGGCCTGCCTCGCGCACCATCACCAGCAGGCGTTCGGCGTCGGGATCGAGAATCATGCGTGAAAACCTAGGATGTCCATGAAAGGATGGCGTCGGCGGCCTCGCGCGGGCGGTCGAGTTCGGCCAGATGCCCGGCGCCGCCGATCACGCGCGTTTCGTGCCGTCCGCCCAGCAGCGCGCCAATACGCGCCGCGTAACTGCGCGGCATCACGCGGTCATGCTCGCCCCACAGCAGCAGCGTCGGCGCCGCGATGCGCGGCAGGCGCTTGGCAAGCTGCGTGTTGCCCATCGGCCAGAAGATGCGGGCTGCCGCTTCGTTCGCGCGCACCTGCTCGATGGGCCATTCGATCGAGTTGGCGCCCTCGGGCGGCGCCTTCAACGCCTTCCAAACCTCCGGATCGGCGCACATCAATCCGGGCACGTCGTCGGCGCGCTGGGCCCAGGGATCGGCGGGCGGGTCCGTCTCGTCGTATAGGCCGAGCGGCGCGATCAGCGCGAGGCGGCGCACGTCGGCAGGCCACACCGCCGCCATCTCGGCGGCCATCGAGGCGCCGACGGAACTGCCCGCCAGATCGGCGCCCACCAGCCCGCTTTTCTCCATCAGCGTGCGGACCGCGACGATCCAGTCCAGATGCGAATCGAGTACCGTGTGCCCGCGCTCGCCGCCCGGAAACCCTGGCAGCGACGGCACGATCACGGTGCGCCGTTCCGCGAGGTGATCCAGGAACGGCACCCAGCGCGGCAGCCCGCCATAGCCGGCGATGAAGCCCAGCACGGGGCCGCTGCCCTTCCGCCAGACGCGCGTCTGAAATCCGTTGACGTCGACCGTCAACTCTTCGGGTGCGGACACGGAAGCCTCCGGTCGGTGCGGCGGATTATGTGGCGGGGACTATTCGGCGGCGAGCTTCGGCAGGAAGGCTGGAATCTCGGCGCGCAGATTGTCCTCCATCGGCTTCGGCCACCACCGGTCTTCCCATTCCGAGAACAGGCCGGACAGAAGCGGCTTCACCTTGTCGGCGAACAGCTTGGTGTTGAAGCGGCACACCTCCTTGTTCATGTTGCCGAACTGCAACAGAAGCATCAGGTGGCCGACGTTCAGCGTGACGGCGACCTCGCGCAACTGCTCGGCCACCTCGTCGGGCGAGCCGATGATGACGTAGCCGTTGTCCACGATGCCCTTCATGTCGCGCGCGGTCGCGGCCATGCGCTCGCCGGTCGATTTCCCGCGCACGATTGAATCCGCCGCCTGCTTCACCTGGCTTTCGATGCCGGCGCGCTGGCTGCCTTCGCTCGTGTAGCCGGGCGGCGTCGCCCATTTCGGATCGACATGCAGGCAGCGGCCGTAGAAATACTCGGCGGCCTCGCTGTAGAGATCGAGCGCGTGCTGGCGGCTTTCGCCGACGCCGACGAATTGCAGGAATCCTGCGCGGTACGGGTTGCGGTCCTTCCCGAGCCGCGCCATTTCATTCCAGAATCCGTCCATCGTCGCGCGGCCGGCCTTGTAGCCGTAGTACGACAGGTAGCAGTAGACGTATTCCATCTCCGCGCACCAGCGCCACGTCTCCACCGATCCGCCGCCCGGAACCCAAACCGGCGGATGCGGCTGCTGGATCGGGCGCGGCCAGATATTGACGTAGCGCTGCTGGTTGAAGCGGCCGTTGAAGGCGAAGGTTTCCTTCTCCTGCCAGGCGCGCATCACCAGGTCGTGCGCCTCCAGATAGCGCTGGCGCAGCATCGACGGGTTCTGGCCGTAGGCGTAGCACGTGTCCATCGGCGTGCCGACCGGGAAGCCCGCGATCAGGCGCCCGCCCGAGATCACGTCGATCATCGCGAATTCTTCGGCAACGCGCGTCGGCGGATTGTACAGCGCCAGCGAATTGCCCATCACGCACAGCGCCGTGTTCGTCGTGCGCCGCGCGAGCGAGGAGGCGATCAGGTTGGGCGAGGGCATCAGCCCGTAGCCGTTGGAATGGTGCTCGTTGACGCAGATCGCATCGAAGCCGCAATCGGCGGCGTATTCGAGCTCGTCCATGAAGTCGTTGTACATCAGGTGGGCGCGCTTCGGATCGAACAGCTCCGAATGGATGTCCACCCACACCGACGGATGGCGCTGCCGGAAATCGTCGGGCAGCTCCGTGTATGGCATGAGATGGAACCACATGAGCTTCATGGCGGCGCTCCCCTGGCGGCGTCCTCTGCCGGCCCTGATCGACCCGGGCGGCCTGCCGCGCGGCGCCCGCCCAAAGGCCTGCCGCCGCGCCGTCCGCTTTCTTGGCCCTTTCCCCGGTCCTTGCCTGCGACCGGTCTACTGGCGAGTATTGAAGCCGACTTCCGGTCTCGTCAACGTCCGGGGGTTGGGTTTTCCGCCCCTGCGGCGGGGTGTAGCCTCGGCGGCGGGAGAAAATGTGCATGGACAGTCTGGAACCCATTGCGGCGCCCGGCATCGCGGACCCGGTCGCCGCTGCGCGGCGTGTCGCGCAGGTGCTCGTGGGGTGCGCGGCCGAGATCGACCGCGACCGCGAACTTCCCCCGCGCGCGCTGGATGCGATGCACGAAGCGGGCATGTTCCGCCTGCTGCTGCCGCGATCCGTCGGCGGCGCCGAACTCGATCCCCTGACCTACAACATGGCCGTCGAGGAAATCGCCGCGGGCGACGCAAGCGCCGCGTGGTGCATGAACCAGGGCTCCGGCTGCTCGATGTCGGCAGCCTATCTGCCCGCCGAAGCGGCGCGCACGATCTTCGGCGACGATCCGCGTGGCGTGATCGCCTGGGGGCAGGCGCCGGGGCAGGTTGCACGCAGGGCGCCCGGCGGGTGGCGGCTGACGGGCAAGTGGCCATTCGCCAGCGGCAGCCGCCACGCGACGTGGCTCGGAGCGCATATCCATCTCGCGGCGGAGGATGGCACGAAGCTGGCGGGGCCGGAGGGCAAGCCGGTCGAGCGCACGCTGCTGTTCCCGCGCTCGGCCGCGGCGATCACCGATGTGTGGCAGGTGATGGGGCTGCGCGGCACCGGCAGCGACACCTACGCGGTCGAGGATCTGTTCGTGCCGGAGGCGTTCTCCCTCTCGCGCGACAACCCGGCCGAACGGCGAGAGCAGGGCCTGCTGTACAGCTTCACGTCGGGGCAGATTTATGCGTCCGGGTTCGCGGCCGTGGCGATGGGGACGGCGCGCGCCGCGCTCGATGCGCTGATCGCGCTGGGGCGGGAGAAGACGCCGCAGCTTGCGACGACGGCGCTGCGCGACAATCACGCGGTGCAGGCGAAGGTGGCGATCGCGGTGGCTACGCTGAACGCCGCGCGCGCCTGGCTGCACCAGGTACTGCGCGACGCGATCGCCGAGGCGGAGCGGGCGGGCGCGCTGTCGCTCGATACCCGGATGTCGATCCGGCTGGCGTCCACCTACGCCATCCAGCAGTCGCGCGCGGTGGTGGACACCGCCTATCACGAGGCGGGGGCGACCGCGATCTTCGACGCCAACCCGTTCGAGCGCCGCTTCCGCGACGTGAACGCCGTCACCCAGCAGGTGCAGGGGCGGCACACGCATTTCGAGACGGTCGGCCAGTGGATGCTGGGCGGCGCGCCGGTGCTGCGCTGGGTGTGAGGCGGCCGCCCGATCCGTCAGGGCGTCACCCAGCAGCGCGTCAGCTTTGTCTGGGTCCGGTAGGTGATGCCCCATTTCGCCGCAGCGGGGAACCAGTCCAGTTCCGATCCCGAACTGCGCGCGCTGACCTTCTTGTTGGCGCCGACGACGAGGGTGGTTCCGTTGGCGCTCACCGGGATGGTGTAGGAGCCCGAGCCGACGCCGTAGCGCACGAAATAGTCCAGCACGACCTGGGTGGCACTGGCAGCGCTGCGCAGGTGGCTGGTGTTCTTCGGAATCGTGACCTTGGCGACGCTGGTCAGTTGCGCGCCCGATCCGGGCTGCTGCCAAATGGTGAAGGTGCCCGGGGTTTCGTTGGTGAACAGCACCGGCGTGCCCGCCACCGGATGCATGGAACTGTCGAGGTCGGTCGCCCGCAGCAGCCCCGTCGAGGCGATCTGATCAAAGCTGCTGAGGCCGCCGGCGCCGTCGATCCTGGCTTGGTAGATGCCGCAGACGTTCGTGCCGATTTTGCACGCGCTGACATAGACATACCCGTCCCAGGGCGCGAGGGTGGCGGCGAGCGTGGTGTAGCCGAGCGGCGACAGCACGAGGGCGAGGTCGGTGATCTTGCCGGCGTTGTAGGCGCCGAAGCAGAAGCTCGTGCATGGCGGCTGGTATTGCAGAATCGTTGCGGCTTCCGCCGGCGGATGGGCTGGGTCCGCCGGATAGTATCCGGGCGTCGTGTCGGGCAGCGGGGGCGGCGCGCCGAAGGCGGGCCGGCCCGCGTAGTCGTAAAGGAAATCGCTCCAGTTTGCCGGATGCGCGCTGCGGTAGAGGCCGTGAACGCCGTCCGCGTCCACATAGATGATTCCAAGGGAGCCTTCCGGCGTGCGCATCCATTCCGGGCCGTTCTGGTTGGAGTAGCCCGCAAAATTCGATGCGACCGTGGTCAGGGAACCGGAGATCATCACGCCGGTCTTGCCATTCAGGCGCGCGATCAACACGGGTTGCGGGGCGGGCGATCCGCCGGTTGCGTTCGATACGAACAGCATGTTCTGCGCCGGATCGTCGGGATCGGCGGCGAGTTCGAAGTCGCCGGTGATCGCCGTCAGCTGGGAAGCTGGGTCGGCGTCGATGCAGCCCGCCGGCAAGGCCAGACCAGCGTGCGGCACTGAAAGGACAAGCGCGGTCGCGAGCGAGAGGGCACCAGACGACCGTCGCGAAAGCGATTGCCGGATTTCCCGAGCCATGATAAAGAAAGTCCGTATGAAACCAAGACAATAACATACGAAACCGACCAGTATTGCAACCAGAATCTCGGCCGGTGTGCAGGAAAGCCGTGCGGTCAAGCGCAATCGGCGGGTGCCGCAACCGATACGGCGACGTTCGGTTGCGGTCGCGCCTTCAATTCAATCGAAAGGGGTCGTGCGCGGCTGACTGGCAATCTGCGGTTGTTCGGCGCGCCGGGGTCGGACGCGCCAGGGCCGGATGCGCGAGGTGTAGACGCGCATGGGCGCGCGGCGTCCGGGACGGAGTGCGAGGGAGAAGGGCGTCGGTCAGGCCGACGGGACGGGAAGCCGGCGCGGCGGACCAGGGCGGCCCGCCGCGCCTGGCCGTCAGTACATGTGCTGGCCGCCGTTGATCGACAGCGTGGAGCCGGTGATGAAGTCGGCATCGTCGGCGGTCAGGAAGGCGACGCCGCGGGCGATGTCCTCGGCATGGCCGAGGCGGCCGACCGGGATGCGGGCGATGATCTTCTGCAGCACGTCCTGCGGCACCGCGCGCACCATGTCAGTATCGACATAGCCCGGCGCGATCGCGTTCACCGTGATGCCGAAGCGCGCGCCTTCCTGCGCCAGCGCCTTGGTGAAGCCGTGGATGCCCGACTTCGCCGCCGCGTAGTTGACCTGCCCGTACTGGCCGGCCTGGCCGTTGATGCTGCCGATGTTCACCACGCGGCCGAACTTGGCCTGGCGCATCCCGTCGAAGGTCAGCTTGCAGAGGTTGAAGCAGGAGCCGAGGTTGGTGTCGATCACCGCGTCCCACATGTCGCGGGTCATCTTCGCCATCGTGGTGTCGCGCGTGATGCCGGCGTTGTTCACCAGGATCTCGATCGGGCCGAACTCCTTGGTGATCGTCTCGACCGCCTGCTTGCAGGCCTCGAAATCGCCGGCGTCGAACTTCATCACCTTGATGCCGGTGTCGCGGCTGAAGGCGGCGGCGGCTTCGTCGTTGCCGGCATAGCTCGCGACGACCGTGCGGCCTGCGTTCTTGAGGGCCTTGCTGATCGCGGCCCCGATGCCTCGGGTTCCGCCGGTGACCAATGCGACGCGCGCCATGTCTGCCTCCCTGAGAGTCTTTGGAGCCCTTTCGAGCGACTCTAGGCAGACGGGACGGCGTTTGCCAGGGCCATCGTGACACGCCGGTCACTACGGCCCCGGAACGCCTGGAATCCTCAGCCGCGGTATGCCTCGATCCGGTAGCCGTCCGGGTCGATGACGAAGGCGGCGTAGTAATTGGGATCGTACTCGGCGCGGATGCCTGGCTTGCCGTTGTCGCCGCCCCCCGCGGCGAGCGCCGCCTTGTGGAAGGCATCCACCGCGGCGCGATCGGGCGCGGCGAAGCAGATGTGCAGGCCGGATTTGGGGTCGGCGGGAACCGGGCTGTCGGTCTTCAGCAGCCAGAGATTCGCCGCGTCGCCGCCGTAGCCGGCCGACTCCTCACCGGGGGAAAGGCAGCGGTAGCCCAGCGGCGCCAGCACCGCGTCGTAGAACTTCCGCGCCCGCTGCATGTCGCGCACGCCGATCGAGAGATGGTCGATCATGAGTTCGTCTCCTCCATATAACCGTTCAGGCGGTTAGTATTCTGAGGCCGCGCCGCCTTGTCAACCTGTAATGGGGTTAGTATTTCATAGGCGTGACCTCTCCCCGCCGCCCGGCCGACGCCGTGCTTCTGGCGGCGCCTGCCGACGCGCTGGCGGCCGATTTCGCGAACACGCGGTACTGGCGCGGCAGCAAGGCGCCGACCGAGACGCTGACCGGGCCGGACGCGCTGCTTGGCTGGGCCGGGGAGGCGGCGCTGGTGCCGTCCGCCGCGCTGGACGCGATCCGCGCGGCGTGGCGCGCCCGTCCCGCGGCAGGCGACGAGGCGTTCGCCGCCGCGCTGGCGTGGCGGGAGGCGATCTTCCGCAGCCTCGCCGCCGTGAGCCGAAACGAGACCCCGGCGGCGGCCGACATCGCGCTGCTGAACGCGGCGCTGGACCGCGCGCCCTCCCGCCGCAGGCTCGTCGCGGGTCCGGAGGGCGCGGGATGGGAGGTGGACGGACTGGACGCCGGGGCGCCGGCGCTGCTGGCGCCCGTCCTATGGTCGGCGGGCGATCTTCTGCTCGGCCCGCGCCGGGCGCGGGTGCGGCAATGCGCGAACCCGGCCTGCGGCTACCTGTTCATCGACGACAGCAAGACCGGCAACCGCCGCTGGTGCGCGATGTCGGCCTGCGGCAACCGCGCGAAGGCGCACAGGCACTATCTGAAGCGCAAGGCGGCGGAGCAGGGAACGGACCCCACCGGCGCGCCCCCCTCGGTCGAGACCGAGAGGGGCTGAGGCGGAAAGGGAAGCGGCGGCCTACCGCTCCAGGCACATGGCGACGCCCATGCCGCCGCCGATGCAGAGGGTGGCCACACCCTTGTGCGCGTCGCGCTTCTGCATCTCGTGCAGCAGCGTCACCAGCACGCGGGCGCCCGAGGCGCCGATCGGGTGGCCGATGGCGATGGCGCCGCCGTTGACGTTCACCTTGCTGGTATCCCAGCCCAGGTCCTTGTTCACCGCGAGCGCCTGCGCGGCGAAGGCCTCGTTGGCCTCCATCAGGTCGAGGTCGTCGAGCTTCCAGCCCGCGCGGGACAGCGCCTTGCGGGTGGCGGGGATCGGGCCGGTGCCCATCACCGAGGGATCGACGCCGGCGGTGGCGAAGGCGGCGATGCGGGCCAGCGGCTTCAGGCCGCGCTTGGCCGCTTCCGCGCCGCTCATGACCACCACGGTCGCCGCGCCGTCGTTGATGCCGCTCGCGTTGCCCGCGGTGACGGTGCCTTCCTTCGAGAAGGCCGGGCGCAGCTTCGTCATCGCCTCGATCGTCGCGTCGTGGCGGATGTATTCGTCGTCGGCGACGACCACCTCGCCCTTGCGGCTCTTCACCGTGACGGGGACGATCTCGTCCTTGAAGCGGCCGGCCTTCTGCGCGGCCGAGGCCTTCTGCTGCGAGGCGAGCGCGAAGGCGTCCTGCTCGTCGCGGGTGATCTGGTAGGCCTTCGCCACGTTCTCGGCGGTGACGCCCATGTGATAGCCGTGGAACGTGTCCCACAGCCCGTCCTTCAGCATGGTGTCGATGAACTCGACGCCGCCCATCTTGGTGCCGGCGCGCAGATAGGCCGCGTGGGCCGACAGGCTCATGCTCTCCATCCCGCCGGCGGCGACGACGGCGCTTTCGCCCGTGCGCACCTGCTGCGCGGCCAGCGCCACGGCGCGCAGGCCGGAGCCGCAGACCTGGTTGATGCCGAACGCGGTCTTGCCGTCGGGGATTCCGGCCTCGCGGGCGGCCTTGCGGGCGGGGTTCTGGCCCTCGCCGGCGGCGAGCACCTGGCCCATGATCACTTCATCGACATCGCCCGCCTGCAACCCGGCGCGCTCGATGGCGGCGGTGATTGCGGTGGTGCCGAGGACATGGGCCGGCGTGGAGCCGAAGGCGCCGCTGAAGCTGCCGACAGGCGTGCGAACGGCGGAGACGATGACGACGTCGTCCATTCTGGCTTCTCCCGAGATGCAGGGCCGATCCCGCGCCAGCCCATTTTGTGCGGTGCAGCCTACCGTGCGGCCGGAGTGAAAGAAAGGCAGTCAGCCCGAGGGTGGCGGCGGGCGCTTACCGTCCTGGATCGTGAGCGACCTCAGCAGCACGCCCGCGCGTCCCACCGGCGCGGCGAGCGACCGCTTGGTGGGGTCGATCGGATGGAAGATGTCGAACGCGATCCGCACGATCCCGTCCTTCGCCGCGCCCGCGGGGAGGGAGAGATCGACGGTCGCGGGCTTCAGGTCGGGCAGCGTCACCGGCTCTCCGTGGTTCCGGCCGGCGGTGATGATGATGTCGCGGTCCTTCCCCGCCGAGGCGCCGACGCCTTCCAGCACCAGCCGCAGCGACAGGGCGCGCTCGGTCGGCGGCACCTGGAACAGCAGCGTGGCGCGCGGGCCCTCGGACCACGGCCGCCCGTCCGGCCCGTGCTTCCAGCCCCAGGACAGCACGCGGTCGAGCGCCTCGCCGGTCAGGACCGTGCCATCGGCGGCAAGCGCCACCTGCGGCAGCGGCGGGCCGGGCGGCACGGGCGCGCCCTGCGCCGGTTGCAGGCCGCGGGTGCAGACGATCATGTCGTGCGACCGGCGGCAGACCGTGTCGTCGCCGAGCACCGCCTGGCGGAACAGGTCGATGGCGGGCGGCGTCAGGAAGATGCGCATCTCCCCGTTGCGCAGCGGCAGCTCGGTGCCGTCGCTCATCACCTTCTCGCAGTTGAACCAGACCGGCAGGCGCGAGGTCTTCACGTCCGACAGCCGCGCGCCTGCGCGCATCGCCGCCAGCCGCTCGGTGGCGACGATGCGGGTCACGGGGCCGTCCCGCATGCAGACCGGCAGCGTGGTCAGCAGGCGCAGGCCGGGCGGGAGGGGGAATTCCACCTTCGCCTGATCGGCGCCCGCGAAGTAGTTGCGCGCGATGTCGCGCAGCGGGCCGGTGTCGATCCATTGCAGCACGACCACCACGGCGAGCGCGGGCGCCAGCGCTAGGCGCGGCAGCCGGGCTTCCAGGCAGGCGATGGAGCCGAGCAGGATCGCGTAGCCCACCACCCAGAAGGCCCGCCCCGCCGATTGCAGCGGGCCGAACACCTGGTCCCAGGGCCGCGCGCCGAGCAGCAGCAGCGGGCGGTGCCCGGCATAGACGTTGGTGGTCAGCGCCAGCAGCGTGAGGCAGACGAACATGATGAGCAGCCCGCGCCAGCGCCGCCAGAAGGCGCCGAACCGCGCGCCCCAGGCGCCGCCCGCCGCCAGCGACGCGAGCGCCAGCGCCACCAGCAGCAGCCCGCCGCCGCCCAGGTAGTTGAACCCCTCGTACTCGCCGCCCGTCGGGTCCAGGATCGGCAGGTCGGGGCCGAACAGGCCCGACATCTGCGGCCAGACCGGGGAGAGCAGGTTCATCGAGTAGAAGGCGAAGCCGCGGTCGCCTCCGCCCAGCGTGCCGCTCAGGATGCGATAGATCAGCACCGGCAGCGCGGCGGAGAGCAGGAAATAGCCCGCCATCGCCCGTGCGCGGGGACGCTTCTCGATCAGGCCTTGCAGCGCCGGGGCGGCCAGCACCGCAGCCGCGAAGGCGAACAGATACGGATGGATCAGCACCGCCGCGATCAGCAGCAGGCCAGGCGCGATCCAGTCGCGCGCGGCCAGCGCCGGGCGCGGCGTCATGCGCAGCGCCAGCCCGAGCGCGATCAGCAGCGTGAACTGGCCGCACAGGTTGATGTGCATCACCCGGTAGAGCAGCGCCGGGAAGATCGAGGCCACGACCGCGCCCGCCAGCGCCGAGACCCAGGACCGCGAGCCCATGCCGCGCAGCGCATAGACGGCGGCGGGCGGCTGCAGCAGCCAGCAGGCGGCGAACCAGAAGCCGAGCAGGTTGGCGGGATGGCCGCGGAACCCGGCGATCACCTTCGCGATCAACGACACCAGCGGATTGCTGTCGGTCATCGCGATGCTGAGGCCGTTCGGCCAGAACAGCGTCGGCGCCAGCAGCGGCGGCATCGTCCAGCCGGGCGCCTGGATGGCGAGATGGCCGGTGAGGTTCTGCGCCAGGTCGCCGGTCGGGCTGACCCACAGCGCGCCGGTGCCCAGGATCATCGCGGGCGGCATCAGGTAGGCCACGCCCAGCACGCCGACCGCGAGCGCGATCAGGTAGGGAACCGTCCGGCCGGTGCGGCCCTGTGCGGCGGCCGCCGGGGCGATCGTCATGCGGCGGCGTCCTTGCGTTCCCAGCCGCGCGCGCCCTGCTGCCAGTAGGCGAGGTCGTGCCCCGCCTTCTTCGCCGCGACCCAGCGCGCGCGGGCGGCGGCGACCGCGGCCTCGTCGGCGCCGTCGAACAGGTCGAAGACGCGGGCGAAGGCGCCGAGCCGCGCGGTCTCCGCCCCGTCGAGCAGGAACAGGAAGGCCGCGCCGTTGGGCGCGCTGTCGTCGGTCGCGAGCCAGATCGGCTGCAGGTCGGCGTCGCCGTCGCGCGCGGTGCCGTGCGGCAGCCAGTCGGGCTGCGCGCAGGCCCACAGCGCCTCGTCGATCTCGGCCACGCGCGCCTCGGTCCGGCACAGCACGAGCGCGCGCTGCCCGGCCGCCAGCGTGCGGCCGAGAAGCTGCGGCAGCGCGGCGGCGTCGCTGGTGCGGGTCAGGTGGTAGAAGCCGATCTCGCTCATGCCTCCGGGTCCTCGAAGCTCTGCGCGACCAGCCGGTCGAGCAGGCGCACGCCGAACCCGGTCGGGCCGCGGGGCGCGGTGTCGTCGGCCTCGGCTTTATCCTCCACGCCCGCGATATCCAAATGCGCCCAGGGCGTGTCGCCCACGAATTCGCGCAGGAAGGCCGCCGCTTGGCAGGCGTCGGGCTGCCGCCGGCCGGTCAGGCACTGGCGCAGGTCGGCCACGTCGGAGTCGAGATCGGCGCGGTGGCTGTCGCCGATCGGCATCCACCAGCAGGGCTCGCCCACCGCGCCCCCGGCGGCGGCGACCCGGCCGGCCAGTGCCGCGTCGTTGGCGTAGAGGCCCGCCATGTGGTGGCCGAGGGCGGTGACGACGCTGCCGGTGAGCGTCGCCAGATCGACGATGGCGCGCGGGTGCAGGCGCGCGACGGTGTAGGCGAGTGCATCGGCCAGAACGAGGCGGCCCTCGGCGTCGGTGTCTATCACCTCGACCGTGGTGCCCGGAAAGGTGCGCACGATGTCGCCGGGCCGGTAGCTCGCAGCGCCCGTGGCGTTCTCGGCGATCGCCAGGACGGCGACGGCGGGGGCGGGAGAGCGGCGCAGCGCGAGCGTGAGTATCGCGCCGGCACAGGCGGCAGCGCCGGCCATGTCGGCGCGCATGTCCTCCATGCCGTCCGCCGGCTTGATGCAGATGCCGCCGGTGTCGAATGTGATTCCTTTGCCAACGAAAGCAACTGGCGGCGCGTCGAACGCGCCCGGCCAGCGCAGCACGATCAGCCTCGGCGCGTAAGGCGAGCCGGCGCCCACCGCGAGCAGCGCGCCCATGCCGAGCGCGCGGAGTTCGGCGGCGTTCAGCACCTCCATGCGCACGCCCGCGTCGGTCAGGCGCGATAGATGCGCGGCGAAATTGCGCGGCGTGAGCTTGTTGCCGGGCGCGAGCACGAGGTTGCGCGCGAGGGCGACGCCGGCGACGCCCGCTTCGGCGGAATTCCACAGCCGAGCCGCCTCGTCGTGGTCGGCGGCCAGCACGTCGCAGGCGGCGAGCGCCGGCGCCTCCGGGTCCGACCGGGAGCGGTACCGCGCCGGATTCCAGGCCCGCAGCGCCGCGCCCTCCGCCACTGCCGCGACCAGGGCGGGCGGCAGCGCGGTGGCGTCGATCGCGATGCGGCGCGCGTCGGCCAGGTGATGCGCCGCGATGGCGCCCGCGTCGCGCGCCGCGGCTGCGTCCGGCGGATCGCCGACGCCGACGAGCAGGACGCGGCCGGGCGGCGCGTGGATCAGGCAGGCGGCGCCGCGCCGTCCGTCGAAACCGGCGGCGCGGGCGGCGTCGGCGTAACGCGCCGGGACCGCGTCCGCGCCGGCGACCGGGATCGCAACGGCCCGCGCGTTTCCTTCGGCCCGCCGCCTCACCCGCACCTTCATGGAAAGGCGGATCAGCCCTCGAAGTGCTCGGCGACCATGCGGTCGAGCAGGCGGACGCCGAACGCGGTCGCGCCCTTCGGGATGCAGGCGGAATCCTTCGTCGCCCAGGCGGTGCCGGCGATGTCGAGATGCGCCCAGGGCTTGCCGTTGACGAAGCGCTGGATGAACTGCGCGGCGGTGATCGACCCGCCCGGCCGCCCGCCCACGTTCTTCATGTCGGCGATGTCGGAGCGGATCTGCCGGTCGTAGGCGTCGCCCAGCGGCATCCGCCACAGCTTCTCCCCGGTCTCGCGGCCCGCCGCCGTCAGCTTCTGCGCGAGATCCTCGTCGTTGCTGAACAGGCCGGCGTGCTCGTGGCCCAGGCTGATGATGATGGCGCCGGTCAGCGTCGCGAGATCGACCATGAACTGCGGGTCGTAGTGATGCTGGCAGTACCAGAGCACGTCGGCCAGCACGAGGCGGCCTTCGGCGTCGGTGTTGATCACCTCCACCGTCTGGCCGGAGGCCGAGGTGACGACGTCGCCGGGGCGCTGCGCGGTGCCGGACGGCATGTTCTCCACCAGCCCGACCAGCCCGACCGCATCGACCTTCGCCTTGCGGCCCGCAAGCGCCGCCATGAGGCCCACGACGGTGCCGGCGCCCGCCATGTCCCACTTCATGTCCTCCATCCCGCCGGCGGGCTTGATGCTGATGCCGCCGGTGTCGAAGGTGACGCCCTTGCCGATGAAGGCGACGGGACGCGGCTTGCCGGCGGACTTCTTCGCGCCCTTCGCCCCGCCCTTCTCGGCTCCCTTGTCGCCGCCGGAGGCGCCGTGCCACTCCATCACCACCATGCGCGGCTCGACCGCGCTGCCGCGCGCGACGCCGAGCAGGCAGCCGAAGCCGAACTTCTCCATCTCCTTCGGGCCGAAGACGGAAATCTTCAGGCCCAGGCTGGAGAGTTTCTTGATCCGGTTGGCCATCTCCGGCGGGTTCAGCACGTTCGGCGGCTCGCTCACCAGGTCGCGGGTGATGAACACGCCCTCGGCCACCGCGCGCATCGGGGCGTATTCCGTTTTCGCCTTGGCATGATCCGCCAGCATCACGGTCGCCTTCGCGAGCTTCGGCTTGTCCTCGGCCTTCTCCTTCGTGCGGTAGCGGTCGAAGCGGTAGGCGCGCAGCGTGGCGCCGAGCGCGAGATGCGCCGCGAGCGCCGGCTTGTGCGCGAATACATCGGCGCAGACCGCGATCGCGGGGACCGTGCCCATCGCGGCGGCGATGTGGCCGCCGGCTTCCTCGGCCGCGAGCGGCGTGATCGCATCCGCCTTGCCGAGCCCCACCGCCACCACGCGCGAAAGCCCCGCGCCGGGAGCCAGGATCGTCAGCGTCTTTCCCTTGCTCCAGGAAAACGACGCCGCCTCCAGCGCTCGGGAGACCGAGCCTCCAGTCGCGTCGTCGACCTGTTTCCATAGACCAACGGGCTTAGCGTTCTCGGTCGCCAGCAGGACTACCGCGCCGGACGACGGGAGGGCGGGCTTGGCGAAGGCGATCTCCAGCATTCTCTCTGACTCCGGGTGGGTGCCCGGCGCGGATCGTGCCGGCGCCGGGACTGTAGCAGCGGGTCCGCGCTTTGCCATGCGTGGCTGTCTGGGACTATCACCCCGGCGATGACCGAGGTGCTGACCGCCGATGCCGCCGGAATCGCCCGCGCCGCGGCGCTGCTGCGGGCCGGCGGGCTCGTCGCGTTCGGCACCGAAACAGTCTATGGCCTGGGCGCCGACGCGAGCAACCCTGCGGCGGTCGCCGCGGTGTTCGATGCCAAGGGGCGGCCGCATTTCAACCCGCTGATCTGCCACTACCCGGACGCCGAGGCGGCGTTCGCGCATGTGGAGGCGACGCCCGACGCGCGGCGGCTTGCGGCGGCGTTCTGGCCGGGGCCGCTGACGATGGTGCTGCCGCGCCGCCCCGGCTGCCCGGTCGCGCTGCTGGCGGGCGCGGGGCTGGAGACGCTGGCCGTCCGCGTGCCCGCCCATCCTGTGGCGCTCGCGCTGCTGCGCGCCGTGGGCCGCCCGGTCGCAGCCCCCTCGGCCAACCGCTCCGGGCAAGTCAGCCCCAGCACGGCCGAGCATGTGCTGGCCGGGCTGTCGGGCCGTATCGCGGCGGTGCTGGATTGCGGGCCGTGCCCGGTCGGCGTCGAATCGACGGTGCTGGACCTGACCGGCCCGCGCCCCGTCCTGCTGCGCCCCGGCGGGGCGGAGGCGGAGGCGATCGAGGCGCTGATCGGCAAGGTGGGCCGCCCGATCCCGCCCGCCGCCGCCGAGGCGGCGCGCGGCCTGCGCTCGCCCGGACTGCTCGTGTCGCACTACGCGCCGGGCCTGCCGGTGCGCATCGATGCGGCATCGGTGGCGGCGGACGAGGCGCTGCTGGCCTTCGGCCCGCCCTTGCCGGGTGCGGCGGTCGCGTTCAACCTGAGCGAGACGGGCGACCTGACCGAAGCCGCGGCGCGGCTCTTCGCGGGGCTGCGCTGGCTCGACGCCGAGGGAACGCGGCGCGGCCTCGCGCGCATCGCGGCGATGCCGGTGCCCGCGCGGGGGCTTGGGCTCGCCATCAACGACCGGCTTCAGCGCGCCGCCGCGCCGCGAAGCTGACCAACGGGGGAACACGACGATGATCCAGGCTCCGGCGCAGCAGATTCCGGGCGTCTATCACCGCCGCATCGGCGACATCGTGGTCAGCGCGATCAGCGACGGCTACCTGGACGGCTCGATGGAGGTGCTGCGCGGCATCTCGGTCGAGGAAGGCACGAAGATGCTGGCCGACGTGTTCCGCCCGGCGCGGCGCACCTCGGTCAACACCTTCGCGATCTTCTCCGCCGGGCGCGTCGCGGTGATCGACGCCGGATCGGGCACCTACATGGGCCCGACGGCGGGCTGGCAGATCCGCAACCTGCGCGCCGCCGGCATCGATCCCGCCGCGATCGACACGGTGCTGCTGACGCACATGCACCCGGATCACTCGGCAGGGCTCGCGGACCGCGAGACGGGCGCGCGGTTCTTTCCGAATGCGGAACTGGTCGCGCACGAGAACGAGCCGCGCCACTGGCTCGACGACGCGGCGATGGCGCGCGCGACCGAGCGCGAGAAGCTGCTGTATTTCCAGTGCGCGCGCGAACAGATCGCGCCGTACCGCGACCGCACGCGGCTGATCACCGGCGGCGAGGTGTTCCCCGGCGTCACCGCCGTCCCCGCGCCCGGCCACACGCCCGGGCACACGATGTACCTGATCCAGTCGGGCGGGGAATCTCTGCTGGTGTGGGGCGACATCACGCATGTGCCCGACATCCAGATCCCGCGCCCCGAGGTGACGATCGCCTTCGACACCGATCCCGCGGGCGCCATCGCGTCGCGCCGCCGCGTGCTGGACATGGCGGCGACGGAGAAGTTCCTGGTCGCCGGAATGCACCTGCATTTCCCCGCGTTCTCGCGGATCGCGCGGCGCGGCGACGGCTATGCGCTGGTGAGCGAATCCTGGGTGCACCAGTTCTGAACGGAGGCCGCGCGATGCGCATCGGCATCGTCACCATCCCGCGCCCCTCGGCCGAGCCGGTGGGCGCGCGCGTCCTCGGCATCGCGCGGCGCGTCGAGGCGCTGGGCTTCGCGGGGCTGTGGGTCACGGACGCGTTCGGGCGCGGCTTCCCGACCATCGATCCGCTGGTGCTGCTCGGCGCCGTCGCGGGCGCGACCGAGCGGATCGAGCTTGGAACCTGCGTCGTGCAGTTGCCGCTGCGCCATCCGGTGGAGCACGCCCACCGCGTGCAGTCGCTCAACCTGCTGTCGGGCGGACGGCTGCGCTTCGGCATCGGCAGCGGCTCCACCAAGGCGGATTTCGACGTGGTGGGCGCCGACTACGAGCGCCGCTTCAAGACGCTGCCCGCCTATCTGGAGATCATGCAGCGCGCGTGGAAAGGAGAGGCCGGGATTTCCGTCTGGCCGGGCACCGAGGGCGGCCCGCCGGTGCTGCTCGGCGCCTGGCGCAGCGCGCGCTGGATCGATCTTGCCGCGCAGAAGTGCCAGGGCTGGATCGCGTCCGGCATCCACACCTCGTGGGAGGATCTGGAGATCGGCCTGCGGATGTACCGCGCCGCCGGCGGTGCGCGGGCGATCGTGGCGAACATCATCACCGACCTGCGCCCGGTGCCGACGCCGCATCCGATCGCAGGGCACGCCAAGATCGGCCTGTTCTGCTCGCCCGAGGAAGCGCGCGAGCGGCTTGCCCGCCTTGCCGCGCTCGGCGTGGACGACGCGCTGCTGATCTGCCCGGACGACGATCCCGGGCAGCTTGAGACGATCCGGACGCTGGTATGAACGGCAGGAAAACGCGCGTGACCGCATCGATCCCCTCGTCATGGCCCGCGCAGGCGGGCCATCCACGTCTTTCTTCGGGTGGGCGCGGCAAGACGTGGATGGCCTGCCTGCGCAGGCCATGACGGTCGGGGAGTGATGGCCCGAATGGATGCCTTCCTTGCCGAAATCCGAAACATCGTCGGCGCTTCAGGACTGCTGACCGATCCCTCGGACACCGCGCCCTACGCGGAGGACTGGCGGCGGCTCTATCAGGGCCGCACGCCGGCCGTGGTGCGCCCCGCCGACGCTTCGGCGCTCGCCGCCGTCATGCGGCTCTGCTCCGAACGCGGCGTGGCGATCGTGCCGCAGGGCGGGAACACCTCGATGGTGGCGGGGGCGACGCCCGATTCCGACGGCTCGCAGATCGTCGTCTCCACGTCGCGGATGAACCGCGTGCGCGCGATCGACACCGTCGATCTGACCATGACGATCGAGGCGGGCGTGACGCTGAAGGCCGCGCAGATCGCCGCCGACGAGGCGGGATGCCTGCTGCCGCTGTCGATCTCGTCCGAAGGCAGCGCGCAGATCGGCGGCGTGCTCGCGACCAACGCGGGCGGCAACAACACGCTGCGCTACGGAAACGCCCGCGACCTCGTGCTGGGGCTGGAGGTCGTGCTGCCCGACGGGCAGGTGTGGGACGGGATGCGCAGCCTGCGCAAGGACAACACCGGCTACTGCCTGCGCCAGTTGTTTGTGGGATCGGAAGGGACGCTCGGCATCATCACCGCGGCCGTGCTGAAGCTGGCGCCGAAGCCGCGCGAATATGCGGTGGCGCTGTGCGCGGTGCCCTCGCCCGAGGCCGCGCTCGACCTGCTGGGCCGGTTCCAGTCGCACGATCCAGGACAGGTGCAGGCGTTCGAATACATGTCCGGCACCGGCATGGGCTTCGTGCTGCGCC
>JAFEFJ010000110.1 GCA_018240635.1 Pseudomonadota bacterium
AGCCCAGCGCCTCGGCCTCGATACGGCGGCGCTGCTCGCGCAGACCAGCCGCATCGTCCACGGCACCACCGTCGCCACCAACGCGCTGCTGGAACGCAAGACCGCGCGCGTGGGCATGCTGACCACCGAGGGCCATCGCGACGTGATCGAGATGCGCGAGGGCCTGAAGCCCGACCGCTACAACCTGCGCATGGCCCCGCCGCCGCCGATGGTGCCGCGCCATCTGCGCCTTGGCGTGCGCGAGCGCATGCGCGAGGACGGCCGCACGGAAGTTGCGCTCGATACCGCTTCGCTCGACGCCGCGCTCGACACGCTGGCCGCCGAGCGCGTGAGCGCCGTCGCCGTCTGCTTCCTGCATTCCTGGCGCGATCCGGCGCACGAGCGCGCGGCGGCGGAAGCGGCGCGCACGCGCCTGCCGGATGCCTTCGTCACCACCTCGGCCGACGTGCTGCCGCAGATCAAGGAATTCGAGCGTTTCTCCACCACCGTCGCCAACGCGGCGGTCGGGCCGGTGATCGGTGCCTATCTGCGCCGCCTGCAATCGCGCCTCGAATCCGCGGGCTACTCGGGGCCGCTCTTCGTGATGCTCTCCCATGGCGGCGTCGCCTCAGCGGCTGAGGCCGCACGGCTTGCGGTGGGCACCGCGCTGTCCGGCCCGGCGGGCGGCGTGGCGGCAGCGGTCGCGCTCTCCAAGGCCGGGCTCGCGCCCGACTGCATCACCTTCGATATGGGCGGCACCAGCACCGACATCGCGCTCGTACAGAGCGGCGCGCCCAGCCTCTCGCCCGGCCGCTCGGTGGGCGACGCCCGCATCGCGCTGCCGGGCCTGGATATCGTCACGCTCGGCGCGGGCGGCGGCTCTATCGCGGCGCTCGACCGCTCGGGCCTGCTGCGGGTCGGTCCCGAAAGCGCGGGCGCGCAGCCCGGTCCCGCCTGCTACGGGCGCGGCGGCACGGAGGCCACCGTCACCGACGCCAATCTCGTGCTCGGCTATCTGGACCCCGAGGGATTGCTCGGCGGCGCGCAGGCGCTCGACCGGGAGGCGGCGGCGCGCGCGGTGGGCGCGGTCGGCGAACGGCTCGGGCTTTCGCTGGAGCAGGCCGCCTCCGGCATCCTGCGCGTGGTCAACGCCCGCATGGCCGATGGCGTGCGCGTCGCCACCGTGCGCCGCGGCGTCGATCCGCGCCGCTTCACGCTGCTGTCCTTCGGCGGCGCGGCGGGCTTGCATATCAGCGCCATTGCCGCCGAACTCGGCATCGCCCGCGTCGCCATCCCGCGCACCGCCTCCGTGCTGTCCGCCTGGGGGATGCTGAACACCGATCTCCGCGTCGAACTGATGCGCAGCCGCGCGCAGGGCGGCAGGATCGACGTGGCCGCGCTGCGCGAGGCCTATGCCGCGATGGAGAAGGAAGGCCGCGAACGCCTGGGCGGCTTCGCGGGGGAGGTCGCGCTGCGCCGCTCCGCCGACATGCGCTACGGCGAGCAGGTGTTCGAGATCGACGTGCCGCTGGATCACATCGACTGGCACGCACCCGACGCCGCGCAGGCGATCGCCAGCGCCTTCCACGCCCGCCACCGCGAACTCTACACCTACGCGCTGGAGGAGCAGGAGGCGGTGCTGGTCAACGCGCGCCTCTCGGTCATCGGCCGCCTGCCGCCCGCCGGTTCGGAGTCGGGCGCCACACGTTCCGGCACCGCACCATCGACGCGCCGCCGCGTCTGGCTCGATGGCTGGACCGAGGTGCCGGTCCACGCCTTCGCCGAGCTGGCGCCGGGCCAGGAACTGTTGGGTCCCGCGATCGTCGCCTCGGAAACCACTTCCGTCCTGCTCCGCCCCGGCGACCGCGCCGCCTTCGACGCGCGCGGCTGGCTCGACCTGCACGTCGCATCGCAGGGCGGATAAGCGCAGCGCCATCCGCCGGTCCGACGAAGCTCTCGCCGCCTTCGCACCGCGCCGCGACGATGCTAGGAGCAAGCGCGGCGAACGCATCATCATCGCCGTGACGTAACAAAAGACGCGCCGAACGGGCGACGCCCCCGGAGGATTGCCTCGTGACATCGGCTGCCGCCGCGCTGCGCGGCTACTTCGCCCGCAGCGCCGACCGTCGCGCGCGCGTGCCGTCCACCCTGGCCTACGGCCTCGATGCCCGGCCGCCCGCGCTGACCACGCTGTTCCTCGCGTTGCAGCATGTCGCGATCCAGTCGGTGTACTTCGTGCTGCCCGTCGCCATCGCCGGCGCGATAACGAACGATCCGGCCGAGATCACGCATTTCCTTTCGCTGTCGATCCTGAGTGTCGTCATCTGGCAGGTCATCCAGCTATTGACGCGCGGCCCGCTCGGCGCGGGCTATCCCATCCCTGCCACCCATACCGCCGCGCTGCTCAGCGCCTATCTGCTCACCGCCCAATCGGGCGGCGGTTTCGGCAGGGTCGGCGCGCTCGTCTTCCTCACCGGCATCGGCCTGGGCGTGCTGACCTTCGTGATGCACCGCCTGCGCGCCCTGCTTCCGAACGAGGTCGCGGGCGTGGTCGTCATGCTGATCGGGATCGCGCTGATCGGCGTGGGAACGCAGCAGTTCGGCATGCAGCCGGGCCACGCGCCGCCCACGCTCGACTCCACGCTTGTCCTGTTCGCGAGCCTCGTGGCGATGGCAGGCGCGTCGCTCAGCCGCACGCGCGCCGCGCCCTTCGCGGTGCTGATCGGCGCGCTGGTGGGCGTGGCGCTGGCAATGGCGCTGCACCAGGGCCTGCCGGACGCGGCGGCGGTGCTCGCCGCCCGCCCCTGGTTCTGGCTGCCGCGCCCCGTGCCGCCCGATTTCGCGGGCATCTCGCCCTCCTTGGTACTCGCCTACGTGCTGCCGTTGATCGCGTTGCAGGCGACGGCGGCGGGCAGCCTCGTGATGGCGCAGCGCGCCGTCGATGCGGACTGGACGCGGCCCGATGCGCCACCGATCCGGCGCGGCCTGCTCGGCAATGCGGTGGCCGTGGCCCTCGCGGGGCTGTTCGGCGCTGGCGCCACCGGGCCCGCGATGGCCGCCGTGGGGCTGTCGGTCGCCACTGGAACGATGGCGCGCCGCATCGTCTGGGTGGGCGCTGCGCTTCTCGTCCTGATCGCGTTCTGCCCGAAGTTCGTCGCGCTGTTCGTGCTGACGCCCGCGCCGGTGAAGGCGGCGATGCTGTTCTACGTGTCGGGCTTCATCATGGCGCAGGGCGCCAACCTCGCGACAGTGCGTCTGCTCGACACGCGCCGCACGCTGATCATCGCCTCCGGCCTCACCGCCGGCGTCGCGGTCGCCATCGCGCCGCAGATCCTTTTGCAGAATCTCCCTGCCTTCGCCTCGCCGCTGTCGCTCGGCGCGGTCGTCGCGTTCCTGGTCAACCTCGTCACCCTCCCGCTGGTGGGCCAGCGCGCGGTGCTGACGCTGCCGCTCGACCGCGATGCCGGCCGCGCAGCGGGAAAGTGGTTCGACCGCACCGCCGCCGCCTGGGGCCTGAAGCCGCAGACCGCGCAATCCGTCGGCAACGCGCTCGGCGAGCTTGCGCATCTGCTGACCGAGCGCGGCACACCCTCCGTCACGCTCACCGCCCGCAGCAGCGAGGACCGCGTGGAGGTCGCGCTCGCCTGGCAGGGCGCGCCGCTTCCCGAACGCACCGGCGCCGTCTCGCACGAGGCGCTGCTCGGCACCGCCGAGGACATGGAGAAGTTCATCCTCTGGATGGCCACGCGCGAGGCCTACGACTTCACCCAGCGCGCCACCGCCGAAGGCTGCGAGGCGCGGCTGGTGTTCGAGGACTGACGCCGCGCCTCAGTCCGCGTACCGCGCCGCGTCCGCAACCACTTCGCGGGCCAGCGGCAGCATCGCGTAATCGACCATCGCGCCCTTGTAGCGCACGGCGGCGATGCCGGCCTTCTCGGCTTCGGCGAAGGCGTCCAGCATGCCCTGGTAGTGCGCGACTTCCTCGGGCGTCGGGCGGAACACCTTGTGCGCGATCGCCACATGCGTCGGGTGCAGCACCGCGACGCCGGTGTAGCCGCAATCGCGCGCGCGGCGGATCATCCGCTCCACCGCTTCGAGATCGTCGAGCGCGTTGCCGATGATGCCGGCGATCGGATACATCGCGCCGCCCGCGCGGCTGTCCAGCACCAGCTTGGACGCGAGATAGAGCTGCTCGATCCCCTCGTCGGTCGCGCGGAAGCCGAAGGCGCGCGCGAAATCGCCCGAGGCGGGGCCGGACAGCGCGCCGAAGATGCCGCGCACGCGCGGGCTCGCGGACGCCAGCTCGCCCGCGTCGCGCATCCCCTGCGCCGTCTCCGGCAGCGGCAGGATGCCCACCGTGCCGTGCGGCATCCCGGCCTTTCCCTCGGCGTAGGACAGCAGATCGGCAAGCCGGCGCATCTCCGCGGCCGATGCCGCCTTCGGCACCACCACCGCCTCCAGGCCCGGCGTCACGGCCGCTTCAAGCTCGGCGAAGGTATTGTCCGAAACCGGCGTGATGCGCACGAAGGCGGGAGTCCGTGCCGCGCGCAGCTCGGCGATTTCCTCCTTCAGCGCCGCCATCGCCTGCGGCTTCAGCTCGTCGGGGACGGAATCCTCGATGTCCAGGATCACCGCCTGCGGCTTCGCGCGCAGCGCCTTCGCGACCCAGTCGCGCCGATGGGCCGGCACGAACAGGATCGAACGGATCGGCCACATGGCAGGCGTCAGCGCAGGCCGGCGTTGATCTTTTCGAGCACCGCCGAGCCGGGGCACAGCTCCGCCTCGGTCATCGCGTTGAACGGCTTCTCGGCGGTCTTCAGGTAGCCGTGCAGATCCTCGGCCTCGGGATCGACATACAGCAGGCCCGTCACGATCTCGCCCGCCGCGTGGCGGTGCTGCAGGAAGGATATCGCCTCGGCGCGGTCGTGCGGGTTGTAGTCGCCCGCCAGCTTGCGCAGTTGCAGCAGCGACCCGTCGTGCTGGCGCACCACTTCCACCGTGCCGGGCTGGTAGTCCACCGTGATCTCGTCGCGCCCGGTGATCACGTCCAGGAAGTTCACCGCCTCGTTGTGCTCGCGCACATAGTCGAAGCTCTTGGTGGAGCCTTCGTGGTTGTTGAACGCGACGCAGGGGGAGATGCAGTCGATGAACGCCGCGCCCCGGTGCGCGAGCGCGCCTTCGATCAGCGGCACGAGCTGCGCCTTGTCGCCCGAGAAGCTGCGGCCCACGTAGGTCGCGCCCAGCAGCAGCGCCATGCTGACAAGGTCGATCGCCTCGTCGTTGTTGACGATGCCGCGCTTGCTGCGCGCGCCGCGGTCCGATGTCGCGGAGAACTGGCCCTTGGTCAGCCCGTACACGCCGTTGTTCTCGACGATGTAGACCATGTTCACGCCGCGCCGCATGGCGTGCGCGAACTGCCCGAGCCCGATCGAGGCGCTGTCGCCGTCGCCCGATACGCCCAGATAGATCAGGTCGCGGTTCGCGAGGTTCGCGCCGGTCAGCACCGACGGCATGCGGCCGTGGACGCTGTTGAAGCCGTGCGAATTACCCAGGAAATACGTGGGTGTTTTGGACGAGCAGCCGATGCCCGACAGCTTTGCGATGCGGTGCGGCGGCAGGTCCATCTGGAAGCAGGCGCGCACGATGGCGGCGCTGATCGAATCGTGCCCGCATCCCGCGCACAGCGTGGAGATCGCGCCCTCGTAGTCGCGCCGCGTGTAGCCCAGACCGTTGGTCGCCAGGTCCGGATGATGCAGCTTCGGCTTGGGAAGAAAGGTCATGGCGCGTTCCTGCCTACTGCGCTGGGGCGGATTCGGTTTCGTGCGTCTCGATCGCGCCCGCGATCATCTGCGCGGTGATCGGCGAGCCGTCGTAGTGCAGCACGCGGGTCAGGCGCTTCGGGTCGATCTCAAGCTCGTTGACCAGCATGGTGCGAAGCTGCGCGTCGCGGTTCTGCTCCACCACGTAGATGCGGTCATGCTGCGCGATGAAGCGCCGCACTTCCTCGCCGAACGGGAAGCCGCGCACGCGCAGCAGATCGACGTCGATGCCGCGCTCGGCCAGCATCTCGTCGGCCTCGCGCATCGCCGCCGAGGTCGAGCCGTAATAGATCGCCCCCACCTTCGTCGGCGCGCGCGCGTGGCGAAGCTCGGCCGGCGGCACCAGCGTCGCGGCGGTCGCGAACTTGCGCAGCAGGCGCTGCATGTTGTCCTCGTACGCCGCGCCCTGCTCGGTGTAGCGCGCGTAGCGGTCCTTCGACGTGCCGCGCGTGAAGAAGGCGCCGCGCGTCGGATGCGTGCCGGGATAGGTGCGGTAGGGAATGCCGTCGCCGTCCACGTCCAGATAGCGGCCGAAATCCTTGCCCGCCTCCAGCTCCTCGGCGGTCATCACCTTGCCGCGGTCCATCCGCCGGGCATCGTCCCACGTGAACGGCTTGGTCAGCCGCTCGTTCATGCCGATATCGAGGTCGAGCAGCACGAAGATCGGCGTCTGCAACCGGTCCGCCAGGTCGAAGGCCAGCGCGCCGAAGACGAAGCACTCGTGCGGGTCCTCGGGCAGCAGCAGCACGTGCTTGGTGTCGCCGTGCGAGGCATAGGCGCAGGCCAGCAGGTCGCATTGCTGCGTGCGCGTCGGCATGCCCGTCGATGGGCCCGCGCGCTGCACGTCGAAGATCACGGCCGGGATCTCGGCGAAGTAGGCGAGACCGAAGAACTCCTGCATCAGGGAGATGCCGGGGCCGGACGTGGCGGTGAAGGCCCGCGCGCCGTTCCAGCCCGCGCCGATCACCATGCCGATGGAGGCGAGTTCATCCTCGGCCTGCACGATGCCGAAGCGCTTCTCCCCGGTTTCCTTGTCCACCCGGTAGCGTTCGCAGTAGCGCGTGAAGGCTTCCGCGAGCGAGGTGGAGGGCGTGATCGGATACCACGCGCAGACCGTGGCGCCGCCGTAGACGGCGCCCAGCGCCGCAGCGGCGTTGCCCTCGATCGAGATCATGTCGCCCACCTTGTCGGATTTGCGCAGGCGCAATCCGATGGGGCAGGGCAGGTGGTTCTGCGCGTAGTCGCGGCCCAGATGCAGGGCGGCGATGTTGGGCGCGATCAGCTTGTCCTTGCCCTTGAACTGCTCGCCGATCAGCGCCTCGACCACGGCGAGATCCATGTCGAGCAGCGCCGCCAGCGCGCCGACATAGATGATGTTCTTGAAGAGCTGGCGCTGCCGCGGCTCCTTGTAGTGCCGGTTGCAGATCTCGGTCAGCGGCATGCCGATGACCACGATGTCGTCGCGGAACCTGCTGGCCGGCAGCGGGCGCGTCGAATCGTAGAACAGGTAGCCGCCCGGAACGATGGACGCGATGTCCTGGTCCCAGGTCTGCGGGTTCATCGCCACCATCAGGTCGGTGCCGCCGCGCGCGCCCAGGTGCCCCGCCTCGGAGACGCGCACCTCGTACCAGGTCGGCAGACCCTGGATGTTGGACGGGAAGATGTTGCGCGGCGCGACCGGCACGCCCATGCGGATGATCGACTTCGCGAACATCGCGTTCGCGCTCGCCGAGCCCGATCCGTTGACGTTGGCGAACTTGACGACGAAGTCGTTGAGGCGCTGCAGCCCCTCGACGCGGTTCAGTGTCTGGAGCATGCGGAGCCTGCCTGTGCCACATCGATAAGGAAACGCTGCATGTCCCATGCGCCGGTCGGGCACCGTTCGGCGCACATGCCGCAATGCAGGCAGACATCCTCGTCCTTCACCATCACCCGGCCCGTCTTCAGCGGGCCGGAGACGTAAAGCTCCTGCTCCAGGTTCTGCGACGGCGCATTGAGCCGCGTGCGCAGGTCTTCTTCATCGCCGTTGCGCGTGAAGGTGATGCAGTCCACCGGGCAGATGTCCACGCAGGCATCGCATTCGATGCAGGCGCTGTCGGTGAACACGGTCTGCACGTCGCAGTTCAGGCAGCGCTGCGCCTCGTTGAAGGCAAGCCGGTCGTCGAAGCCCAGCTCGACCTCGACCTTGATGTCGGCCAGCGCCAGCGCCTTCTCCTGATGCGGCACCGCGAAGCGGTGGTCGTTGGAGACGGCGTTGTCGTAGCTCCACTCGTGGATGCCCATCTTCTGGCTGTTCAGCGCCACGTCCGGCGGCGGGCGCTCGTGCAGCGGCTCGCCGTTGCAGAACAGGTCGATGGAAATCGCCGCCTGATGGCCGTGCGCCACCGCCCAGATGATGTTCTTCGGCCCGAACGCCGAGTCGCCGCCGAAGAAGACCTTCGGATTGGTCGAGCAGAACGTGACCTTATCGACCAGCGGCAGGCCCCAGCGGTCGAACTCGATGCCGGTCTCGGCCTCGATCCAGGGGAAGGCGTTCTCCTGCCCGACCGCCACCAGCACGTCGTCGCATTCGATATGGATGTCGGGCTCGCCCGCGGGCACCAGGTTGCGGCGGCCCTTGGCGTCGTATTCGGCGCGCACCTTCTCGAACACCACGCCGGTCAGCTTGCCGTCGGCGTGGGTGAATTCCTTGGGCACCAGGAAGTTCAGGATGGGGATGTCCTCCCGCATCGCGTCTTCCTTTTCCCAAGGCGAGGCCTTCATCTCCTCGAAGCCGCTGCGCACCACCACCTTCACGTCCGCGCCGCCCAGGCGGCGGGCGGAGCGGCAGCAATCCATCGCCGTGTTGCCGCCGCCCAGCACGATCACGCGCTTGCCGACGCTGGTGATATGGCCGAACGAAACCGAGGAAAGCCAGTCGATGCCGATATGGATGTTGTCCGCCGCTTCCTTGCGGCCTGGGATATGCAGGTCGCGCCCGCGCGGCGCGCCCGATCCCACGAACACCGCGTCGTAGCCTTCGTCGAGCAGCGCCTTCAGGCTGTCGACCGGCGTGTTGTAGCGGGTTTCCACGCCCAGGCGCTCTACGTAGCCGACTTCCTCGTCGATCACTTCCTCGGGCAGGCGGAATTTCGGGATCTGGCTGCGGATCATGCCGCCGCCGCGCCGCTCGCGGTCGTAGACCACGCAGTGATAGCCGATCGCGGCAAGGTCGCGCGCCACGGTCAGCGATGCGGGACCCGCGCCCACCAGCGCGATCCGCTTGCCGTTGCGCATTTCCGGCGCGATGGGCAGGAGCGGGGTGATGTCGCCCTTGTAGTCGGCGGCGACGCGCTTCAGCCGGCAGATCGCGACCGGTTCTTCCTCGACCCGCCCGCGCCGGCAGGCCGGCTCGCAGGGGCGGTCGCAGGTGCGGCCGAGGATTCCAGGGAACACGTTGGATCGCCAGTTGATCATATACGCATCGGCGTATCGTTCGGCGGCGATCAGACGGATGTATTCGGGAACCGGCGTATGCGCCGGACAGGCCCATTGGCAATCCACGACCTTATGGAAGTAGTCGGGATTCCGAATATCGGTCGGCAGCAATTATGGACTCCCCCCAGTACTGGCACTCCGGACCATGCGATCCACTGGTGCCGGTACGAGTGCAGGGACGCCTCTGGGGCGTCCGGATTCCCGGCAAAGCTACGCAGAAACCGGCCCCCCGGCAACCGAGCGGCCCCGCGCCCGGCGCATGGCGCTCCGTCGCATCCGGTGGCCGTGGCGCCGTCCGCCCGCTATCGTCGGAGCCGACCGACGCGGGGAGATACGCCGAATGACCGATGACCTGCTCTACGAAAGCCGCGACGGCATCGGCCGCATCACGCTGAACCGCCCGGCGGCGCGCAACGCGCTGACATTCGCGATGTACGAGCGTCTCGCGGATCTGTGCGCCCAGATCGGCGCCGATCCGGCGATGCGCGCCCTGGTCATCACCGGCGCCGGGGAGAAGGCCTTCGCCGCCGGCACCGACATCAACCAGTTCCGCACCTTCGCCACCCCCGACGAGGCGATCGCCTACGAGGCGCGGATCGACCGCGTGCTCGGCGCCTTGGAGAAGTGCCGCGTCCCCGTCGTCGCCGCCATCGCGGGCGCCTGCACGGGGGGCGGGGCCGCCATCGCCGCCGCCTGCGACATCCGCATCGCGCAGGCCAATGCGCGCTTCGGCTTCCCCATCGCGCGCACGCTCGGCAACTGCCTGTCGATGAGCAACTACGCCCGCCTCGCCGCGCTGATCGGGGCCGCCCGCACGAAGGAAGTGATCTTCACCGCAAGGCTGGTGGAAGCCGAGGAAGCGCAGCGCATCGGCCTGGTCAGCGAGGTGCTGCCCGACCACGCCGCGCTGATGGCCCGCGCCGAGGAATTGGCCGCCCTGCTCGCCACCCACGCGCCACTGACGCTGCGCGCGACGAAGGAGGCGCTGCGCCGCCTGCGCGAAGCGGCCCCCCTGCCGGACGACGAGGACCTGATCCTGTCCTGCTACATGAGCCGCGACTTCAGGGAAGGCATGGACGCCTTCCTGAACAAGCGCGCGCCCGAGTGGACCGGCACTTGACCGGCGCATCGTGCCCCTGGCGTATCTGCCTTACCCCGCTTAGGGCGGATATGCGAAGCGCCATCCGCCAAGTTGCCGCGCAAAAACAGAAGGGGCGGGCCGAAGCCCACCCCTTCACGCACCAGCCGAAGCAGCCGCGCCGGGCCTAATGTCCCAGCGCCTGCACGATCTCCTCGGTCATCTTCTTCGCGTCGCCGAACAGCATCATCGTGTTCGGGCGGAAGAACAGCTCGTTGTCCACGCCCGCGTAGCCCGACGCCATGGACCGCTTGACGAACAGCACCGTGCCCGCCTTGTCCACTTCCAGGATCGGCATGCCGTAGATCGGCGAGGCCGGGTCGGTCTTCGCCGCCGGGTTGGTCACGTCGTTCGCGCCGATCACGTACACCACGTCGGCGGTGCTGAACTCGTTGTTGATCTGCTCAAGCTCGAACACCTCGTCGTACGGCACGTTGGCTTCGGCCAGCAGCACGTTCATGTGGCCGGGCATGCGCCCTGCCACCGGGTGGATGGCGTATTTCACCTCCACGCCTTCCTTCTTCAGCGTGTCGGCCATCTCGCGCAGCGCGTGCTGCGCCTGCGCAACCGCCATGCCGTAGCCGGGCACGATGATCACCTTCGATGCGTTCTTCATGATGAAGGCCGCGTCGTCGGCGTTGCCGCTCTTCACCGTGCGGTCGCCGCCGCCGGCCGCCGCCGCGCCCGCGCCGCTCGTGTCGGTGCCGAACCCGCCCAGCAGCACATTGATGATGCTGCGGTTCATGCCCTTGCACATGATGTAGGACAGGATCGCGCCCGAGGCGCCCACCAGCGAGCCTGTGATGATCAGCGCCAGGTTCTGGATGGTGAAGCCGATGCCCGCCGCCGCCCAGCCGGAGTAGCTGTTCAGCATCGACACGACCACGGGCATGTCGGCGCCGCCGATCGGGATGATGATCAGGAACCCGAGCCCCAGCGCCAGCAGCGCGATCAGCCAGAAGATGATCTGGTCGCCGCCCGACCACACGAAGCAGATCACCAGCAGCACCAGCAGGATGCCGAGCCCCAGGTTCAGCTTGTGCTGGCCCGGGAAGATGATCGGCGCGCCCTTCATGATCGCCTGCAGCTTGGCGAAGGCGATCAGGGAGCCCGAGAAGGTGATCGCGCCGATGGCAAGCCCCACCGACATCTCGATCAGGCTCTGCGTGTGGATGTGGCCGTGCGTGCCGATGCCGAACGCATCCGGCGCGTTCAGCGCGCCGGCGGCGACGAACACGGCGGCCAAACCCACCAGCGAGTGGAACGCCGCGACAAGCTGCGGCAGGGCCGTCATCTGGATGCGCCGCGCCACCACCGCGCCGATCGCGCCGCCGATGACGATGCCCAGGATGATCAGCACATAGCCGCCGCCGGCCATGCCGTGATGCAGCAGCGTCGCCACGACGGCGACCGCCATGCCGATCATGCCGTAGCGGTTGCCCTGCCGCGACGTCACGGGGCTCGAAAGCCCGCGCAGCGCCAGGATGAACAGGACGGCGGCGACGAGGTAGGCGAGCGAGGTCAGGCTTGCGGACATCGTGCGTCTCTCGCCGCTACTTCTTCGCCCGGAACATCGACAGCATGCGCTGCGTGACCAGGAACCCGCCGAAGATGTTCACCGAAGCCAGCGTCACGGCGATGAAGCCGAACGCCATCGCCCAGCCGTTGTCCGCGAGCCCTGTCGCCAGCATCGCGCCCACGATGATGACGGAACTGATCGCGTTGGTGACCGCCATCAGCGGGCTGTGCAGCGCGGGGGTGACGTTCCACACCACGTAGTAGCCGACGAAGCAGGCCATCAGGAAAATCGCGAGCAGGAAGATGAACGGC
>JAFEFJ010000111.1 GCA_018240635.1 Pseudomonadota bacterium
GATGTGTCATGCGCCGATGGTAGCGGTCCCGCCGCCGGTTGACACCCTGGCGCGGCCACGCCCACTTTGCCGCCCCGAATTGCCCAAACCTGAACGCCCACACGCCGCGCGGGGACCGCATCCATGACCGGAAGACTTGCCGACAAGACCGCGTTCGTCACCGCCGCGGGCCAGGGGATCGGGCGCGCGACCGCGCTTGCGTTCGCGGCCGAGGGCGCGCGCGTGATCGCGACCGACCTGAACGAAGGGCTGCTCGCGAAGATCGCAAGCGACCGCATCGAAACCTTCCGGCTGGACGCAACCGATCCCGAGGCGATCAAGGCCGCCGGGGCGAAGGCGGGGCCGGTCGATATCCTGTTCAACTGCGCGGGCTTCGTGCACCACGGCTCGATCCTGGACGCGACCGAGGAGGAGTGGGATTTCGCCTTCACGCTGAACACGCGGTCGGTGTTCCGCATGGTGCGCGCCTTCCTGCCGGGGATGCTGGCGAAGGGCGGCGGGTCGATCATCAGCGTCGCCTCGGCGGCGAGCAGCATCAAGGGCGCGCCGAACCGCTGCATCTACGGCGCAACGAAGGCGGCGATCATCGGGCTGACGCGCTCGATCGCCGCGGACTACGTGACCAAGGGCGTGCGCTGCAACGCGATCTGCCCGGGCACCGTGCAGACGCCGAGCCTGGACGACCGCATCGCCGCCCAGGCCGCCGCCGCCGGATCGGTGCAGGCGGCGCGCGATGCCTTCATCGCGCGGCAGGCGATGGGACGCCTGGGCTCGCCCGAGGAGATCGCGGCACTGGCGGTCTATCTGGCGAGCGACGATTCGGCCTTCGTGACCGGCCAGGCCATCGTGATCGACGGCGGCTGGACCCTTTAGGACAAGGAAACGTACGGATGAAACTTCTTCGCTACGGCCCGGCCGGCCAGGAAAAGCCCGCGATGCTGGACCCCGAGGGCGGCATCCGCTGCCTGTCGGGCGTGCTGCGCGACATCGACGGCTTCGCGCTATCGCCGGCCGCGCTGAAGATGCTGGCGGCACTCGATTGGAAGGCGCTGCCGAAGGTGGGCGGCTCGCCCCGCATCGGGCCCTGCGTGGCGCGTCCGGTGAACTTCGTCTGCATCGGGCTGAACTACGCCGACCACGCCGCCGAGACGGGGGCCGCGATCCCGAAGGAGCCGATCGTGTTCCTGAAGTCGCTCGGCGCCTATTGCGGCCCGAACGACGACGTGATCATCCCGCGCGGGTCGAAGAAGACCGACTGGGAGGTGGAGCTGGGCGTGGTGATCGGCAGCACCGCCCGCTACGTGTCCGAGGACGCGGCGATGGATCACGTGGCCGGTTATTGCGTCTGCAACGACGTGAGCGAGCGCGAATTCCAGGCCGAGCGCGGCGGGACCTGGGACAAGGGCAAGGGCTGCGACACGTTCGGGCCGACGGGTCCGTGGATGGTGACGAAGGACGAGGTGCCCGATCCGCAGAACCTGAAGCTGTGGCTGGATGTGGACGGCAAGCGGATGCAGGACGGCACCACGAAGACGATGATCTTCGGCGTGCGGCATCTGGTGAGCTACGTGAGCCACTTCATCACGCTGCATCCGGGCGACATCATCTCGACCGGCACGCCGCCGGGCGTGGGCCTCGGCATCAAGCCGGAGCCGGTGTTCCTGAAGGCGGGGCAGACGATGCGCCTGGGCGTCGAGGGACTTGGCGAGCAGACCCAGCGCGTGGTCGCGGCGGGCTGAGCGACCGCGGCATCGGGCGGGCGTTGCCGAGGCCTTGAAGAAACTACTGGCAGCCCGCATCTGAGTGCAGGACGATGCGTTCGAATGGGACGACGCCAAAGCCGCCGCCAATTGGCGGCGGCACGGCGTGTCCTTCGAGATGGCCCGCGAGGCGTTCCGCGATGCCTTCGCGGTGGAATGGGCGGACTTGGGCCAGGATACGGCGGAGCAGCGCTTCGCGATGTTGGCAGTTTGCGAGGGGCGCGTGTTGTTCGTTGCCTACGCTTTGCGCGGAGAGCGGATCAGGATCATTTCAGCCCGGAAAGCGGTACCGCATGAGCAGCGCCGATACCACGAAGAGAACCGCGGCGGCTGAAGGTGCCGGACACGGTTGGGAAGGCGCCGACGCGATGAGCGATGCGGAGGTGCTGTCGGCCGCGCTGGCCGATCCGGACGCGCAACCGCTGACCGACGACCGGTTGGCGGGGATGCGCCGCGTGCCGCGCATCCGCACCCTGCGCCGCGCCCTGGGGCTCACCCAGGAAGAGTTCGCGGCGCGCTATCAGATCCCGCTCGGCACGCTGCGCGATTGGGAACAGGGACGGGCGGAGCCGGACCAGCCGGCGCGCGCCTATCTCCGGGCGATCGCAGGCGCGCCGGAGGCGGTGCTTCAGGCGCTCACCAACGCAGCCCGCACTGCCGACTGAACGAACGCGCCGCCCGGTTGCCGTCGTCAGCCGCCACCGCGCGCCCTGTGGAGACGTCGGACGACGCCAGACGCGCCGTCCTGCTGCTGGTCCTCGGCACCTTCGTGCTTCGGATCTTCTGGGCCTGGGGCATCGGGCTCGGCGTCGATGAGAGCTACATGGTGGCCGCGGGGCGGACGCTGCGGCTCGGGTATTTCGATCATCCGCCGGCGTCGTGGTGGCTGTCCTGGGGGGCGGCGCATCTGTTCGGGACCGAGGCGCCAGCCGCGGTGCGGCTGCCCTTCGTGCTGCTGTTCGCGCTGTCCACATGGCTGACCTATCTGCTGGGGCGCGATGTGGGCGGCCCGCGCGCGGGGCTGTGGGCGGCGGTGGCGATCAACCTCTCGCCGGTGTTCTCGGTCACCTCGGGCGCCTGGGTGCTGCCGGACGGGCCGCTGAACGCGGCGCTGCTGGGCGCGGCGCTGTGTCTGATGCGCGCGCTTCCGGCAGAGCGGAACGCCTGGAGCTGGTGGGCGGGCGCGGGCGCGTGCGCGGGGCTTGCGCTGTTCTCGAAATACTCCGCCGTGCTGACCATCGGCGGCGCGGGGCTGTACCTGCTGACGCAGCCGGCGCACCGGGCGTGGCTGAAGCGGCCGCAGCCCTACGCGGCGGCGGCGGTGGCGGCGCTGGTGTTCTCGCCCGTGGTGCTGTGGAACGCGGCGAACGGCTGGGCGAGCTTCGCCTTCCAGGGCGCGCGCGCGGGGGCAGCGCATTTCCGCCCGCTGGAGCCGCTGGCGACGCTGGGGGGCGAGGCGCTGTTCGTGCTGCCCTGGATCTGGCTGCCGATGATGGCGCTGCTGATCGCGGCGTTCCGGCGCGGCCCTGGGGAGCCATTGGGCGCATGGCGCACCTGGCTGCTGGCCTGGCTCGCGCTGCCGCCCATCGTGGCGTTCGCCGCGGTCTCCGCCTGGTCGAGCCAGCGGGTGCTGTATCACTGGGCCGCGCCGGGCTACCTGATGCTGTTTCCGCTGCTGGGCGACTGGCTCGCGCGGCATGCCGGCAACGTGCACGTGCGCCGCACCGTCATCGTCACCGCCGCGCTGCTGGTGCTGGTGCCGCTGGCGTTGACGGTGCAGTTGCGGACGGATGCGCTGCGGCCGGTGCTGGGCGCGTTCCTGCATGGCCGTGATCCGGACATCGAGGGCGTGAACTGGACATCGGTGCGCGCGGACCTCGCGGCGCGCGGGTTGCTGACGCCTGAAACCATCGTCGGCGTCGCCAACTGGCGCGACGGCGGCAAGCTGGCCTACGCGCTCGGGCCGGATGCGCGGGTGGTGGTGCTCAATGAAGATGCGCGGCAGTTCGGCTTCGGGCTGACGCCGCGGGATGTGACCGGGCGCGACCTGCTGATCCTGACGCTCGATCCGCCCGACCGCGTGGCGGCAGAATACGGGCACGCCTTCGCGGCGCTGCACGTTCTGCCCTCCGCGCCGGTGCTGCTGGCGGGGCGGCCCATCGCGGAGGTTTCCGTCGCGCGCGGCGAGCGCCTGTTGGCCTGGCCGCCGCCCGCCCGCTAACCTTCCGCGCGTTCAAGGGAGGTTGCCGCGATGACCCCGCTAAGCCCGGAGGTGCTGCCCGCAGGCATCCGCGCGCGTCTCGTCCCCGGCATCAACGGCATGACCGTGCATGTGCTGGAAGCGGGCGAAGACGCGCCGGAGCGTCCCTGCCTGCTGCTGCTGCACGGGTTCCCGGAGCTTGCGTATTCCTGGCGGCGCGTGATGCCGGCGCTGGCCGATGCGGGCTATTACGTCGTCGCGCCCGACCTGCGCGGCTACGGGCGCACGTCCGGGACGGACGCAACCTACGACGACGATCTGGCGCCGCACCGCATGACCAACCTCGTGCGCGACCAGATCGGCCTGCTGTACGCGCTCGGCCGCCGGTCGGTCGCCGCCGTGGTGGGGCACGATTTCGGATCGCCCGTCGCCGCGTGGTGCGCGATGATCCGGCCCGACATCTTCCGCGCCGTCGCGCTGATGAGCGCGCCTTTCGCAGGGCCGCCCGGCATCCGCTTCGCGGGCGATCCCATGCCGCCGCCTGCGCCCGACGTGCACGAGGAACTCGCGAAGCTGCCGCGCCCGCGCAAGCATTATCAGTGGTATTATTCCACGCGCCCCGCGAACGAGGACATGTGGCGCGCGCCGCAGGGCGTGCACGATTTCCTGCGCGCCTACTACCACCACAAGAGCGCGGACTGGGCGGACAACAGGCCGCATCGGCTGGGCGGCTGGAGCGCCGCGGAACTGGCGAAGATGCCGACCTACTACATCATGGACCTGCACGAGACGATGGCGGAGACGGTGGCGAAGGAAATGCCCTCCGCCGCGCAGATCGCAGCCAATGCGTGGCTGCCCGACAGCGCGCTTGCGGTCTATGCGGCGGAGTACGGGCGCAACGGATTCCAGGGCGGATTGCAGAACTACCGCGTGGGCACCGGGCGGGTGTTCGAGAGCGACCTGGAGCTGTTCGCGGGCCGCGCGATCGACGTGCCTTCGGTGTTCATCGCGGGCGCGAGCGACTGGGGCATCCATCAGCGCCCTGGCGCCATCGAGCGGATGCAGGGCACCGGATGCTCGCGGATGCTGGGCTGCCACCTGGTGGAGGGCGCCGGGCATTGGGTGCAGCAGGAGCAGCCGGAGCGGACGGTGGCGCTGCTGCTGGACTTCCTCCGCGAGGCCGGACGGACGGCGTAGCGCGATGGCGTGGGTGTACGAGCAATCGACGGGGCGGCTGACGCGAGAGGGCGAAATCGTCGCCGTCGGCTATGCGGGGTTCGGCGTGGGGCAGAACAATCCGGAGATGCAACATGTGCGCGACACCGGGCCGCTGCCGCAGGGCACGTGGCGCATCCTGCCGCCGCAGGAGCCGGTGCGGCAGCTCGGCCCGCTCGCGATGCCGCTGGAGCCGGTTTCGGGTGAAACCTTCGGGCGCGACGACTTCCTGATCCACGGCGACAGCACGGCGCGCAACCGCACCGCCTCCACCGGCTGCATCGTGCTGCCGATCGAGGTGCGGCGGATGATCTGGGAGAGCGGGGACCGGGAGCTGGTGGTGGTGGCTTAGGGGTTGCCACGTCGCGCGGTGCCCCTCCCCCCGGTCCCCTCCCGCGAGGGGAGGGGGTGAAGAGGCGGGGCTCCCCTCCCCTTGGGGGACGGGTTGGGGGAGGGGGCTTGGTCCGGCTGACCGGGGGTAGCCAGCCTCCTCCCGGAGCAGCTACTTCCCGATGAACGCGATGGCCTCGATCTCCACCAGCATCTCGGGGTCGGCGAGCAGGGCCTGGACGGTGGTGCGGGCGGGGGGTTCGGTGGGGAAGACCTCGGCGAAGACGGCGTTCATCGCCTGGAAGTCGGCGATGTCCTTCAGGTAGACGTTGCATTTGAGAACATCGGCCATGGTGCCGCCGGCTTCGCGCAGGACCGATTCGATGTTGCTCAGCACCTGCCGGGTCTGCGCGGCCACGTCGCCCATGCCCACGACCTCGGCGCGGCTGTTCCAGGCCACCTGGCCCGCGGTGAACACCCAGCCCTCGGCCGTCGCGCCGGGCGAGTACGGGTAGGACGGGCGCGGCTGGAACGACAGGTTCGCGGGCCGCAGCGTCTTCTTCGGCATGATCCCTCCTTCCGGAAAAGCAAAACCCTCTCCCGCCGGGCGGGAGAGGGTCGAAGCCAGGCGTATCGCGGCGGCTCAGTACTCGGCGATGGCGCCCGCGCCCGAGCGGACGACGCCGATCTGCTCCTTCGCGGCCTTCGCCATCAGGCTGCTGTCGTTGGTGATCGTGACGAGCCGGAAGCCCATGTTGATCATCTTCGCCGCGTAGGCGCCGCTGCCGTTGTGCAGGCCCGCGAACTGGCCGCGCTTCTTCGTCTCGGCGATCAGCTTCTCGTAGATCGCGAGGATCTTCGGCTCCTCGCGGTCGAGGATCGGGATCATGCCCATCGACAGGCCGAGATCGCTCGGGCCGACATAGATGCCGCTGACGCCGGGGACGTCGAGGATCGCCTCGATGTTGTCCACCGCTTCCTGCGTCTCGATCATCGGGATGACCAGGATCTCGTCGTTGGCGGTCGCCTGGTAGTTGCTCGCCTCGCCGTACATCGCCGCGCGGATCGGGCCGTTGCTGCGCTTACCCTTCGGCGGATACAGCGAATACGACACCAGCGCCTCGGCTTCCGCCTTGGTGTTCACCATCGGGCAGATCACGCCCATCGCGCCGCCGTCGAGCACCTTGCCGACGATGCCGGGCTCGTTCCACGGCACGCGCACCATCGGCGTGACCGGGTGCGGCCCCATCGCCTGGAAGCACTCGACCATCGAAAGGTAGTCCTGCACGCCGTGCTGCATATCGACGGTCACGCTGTCCCAGCCGCACTGGGCCATGACCTCGGCCGAGAAGCCCGATGGGATCGCAAGCCACCCATTCACGCAGGCCTTGCCCGCCATCAGACGCTGTTTCAGCCGCGTAGCCATGTTAGCGCTCCCTTCCGCTGGAGGCGGAACGCTAGGCGGGGGTGGGGCGTGCGTCAACGCGGCAGGACTGGCGCCGTTCCGGTTTGGCCATATCTCCGTATATTCGCGCGATGAACGCTCAACATTCCCCTTTGGCCGGCCGCCCGCCGGCCGCGTCCGATCCGACGCCCGCCGAGCTGATCGCGGCGCGGCCCGGCCTTGCCATGCACGCGATGGACGGCCTGACCTTCGCCGACGTGCCGCTGAACGCCATCGCGGACGCGGTGGGCACGCCCACCTGGGTCTATGCCGCGCCCATCATGCGCGCGCGCTTCCGCCAGCTTGCCGCGGCGCTGGCCGCCGCCGGGCTCGATGCCTCGATCCACTACGCGGTGAAGGCGAACGACCACCTGGCGGTGCTCGACCTGTTCGCGCGGGAGGGCGCGGGCGCCGACGTGGTCAGCGAGGGCGAGCTGCGCCGCGCGCTGCACGCCGGCATCCCGGCGGCGCGCATCGTCTTCTCGGGCGTCGGCAAGTCGGCGCGCGAGATGCGGCTCGCGCTCGCCGAGGGCGTCGGCCAGATCAACGTCGAGAGCGCCGAGGAGCTGGCGATGCTGTCGGCGGCCGCCGCCGCCGAGGGGCGGACGGCGCGCGTCGCGCTGCGCGTCAATCCGGACGTGGACGCGGCGACGCACGCGAAGATCACCACCGGCCGCGCGGGCGACAAGTTCGGCATCCCGCACGATCAGGCGGTGGCGCTGTACCGGCACGCCGCCGGGCTGCCGGGCATCCGCCCCGTGGGGCTGGCGACGCATATCGGCAGCCAGATCCTGACCATGGCGCCCTACCGCGCCGCCTTCGCCCGGCTCGCCGCGCTGGTCGCCGCGCTGCGCGAGGCGGGCGAGACGGTGGAGGTGGTGGATTGCGGCGGCGGGCTGGGCGTCGCCTACCGCGACGAGGCGGAGGGCAGCCCGGCGGCGCTGGCGGGCGCCATCGCGGGGGCGCTGGGGAGCCTCCGGACGCGGATTGCCGTCGAGCCGGGGCGCTGGCTGGTGGCGCCCGCGGGCGTGCTGCTGGCTTCCGTGGTGCTGGTGAAGGCGGCGGGCAACACGAGTTTCGTCGTACTCGACGCGGCGATGAACGACCTGGTGCGCCCGGCCATGTACGAGGCCTGGCACGGCATCGTGCCGGTTTCCGCCGCCGCGCTGGCGGCCGAGCCTGGGCCCGCCGACGTGGTGGGGCCGGTCTGCGAGACCGGGGACACGTTCGCGCGCGGCCGGCTGCTTCCGCCGCTCGCCCGGAACGCGCGCGTGGCGATCCTGGATGCGGGCGCGTATGGTGCGGTGATGAGTTCCACCTACAACGCAAGGCCGCTGGCCGCGCAGGTGATGATCGACGGCGGCCGCTTCGCGGTGATCCGCGAGCGGCAGGACCACGCCGCGCTATGGGCCGGGGAGCGCGTCCCGGCCGCGACCGGATGAGGCGCGGCGCGTGAGCGAAGCGGGCCCGGAGGACGTCGAGCGGCTGCGTCAGCGCCTCGCCGGCCGGCGGGCCCGGGCGCGCGCGGCGATCCTGTTCGAGCGGGTCTGGCCCGCCATCTGGCCCGCGCTGGGCGTCGCCGGGCTGTTCCTGATCCTGGCGCTGCTGGATGTGCCGCGAATGCTGCCCGCCTGGGCGCATATCGTGCTGCTGGCCATCACCGCGGCGGGGGTGCTGGGGCTGCTGGCGCGCGGTCTGGCGGGCATCGCGCGGCCGGACGACGCGGCGGCCGACCGGCGGCTGGAGGCGGCCTCCGGGCTGCGCCACCGGCCGCTGTCGGTGCTGGCCGACCGCCCCGCGCACGACGATCCCGACGGCAACGCGCTGTGGGCGGCGCATCTGCGACGGGCGGTCGCGCAGGTGGGCGCGCTGCGCGTCGGCCGCCCGTCGCCCGGGCTCGCGCGGCGCGACCGGCGGGCGCTGCGCGGCGGGCTGGTGGTGGCGCTGGTCGCCGCCCTGGTGATCGCCGGCCCCGACGCCCCTGCCCGGCTCGCGCAGGCCTTCCAGCCCGCCCTGCCCGGCGCCGGAAGCGCGCAGGCGACCGAGGTGCAGGCCTGGATCACGCCCCCCGCCTACACAAGGCTGCCGCCGATGTTCCTGCGCCCCGCCGGCGGCCCGGTGACGGTGCCCGCGGGCGGCCATCTGACCGTCAGCGTGACCGGCGGCAGCGCGGCGCCCGCGCTGCTCGCGGACGGGCGCAGCGAGCCGTTCCGCGCGCTGGACGCGGCGAGCTTCCAGATCGACCGCGACCTGACCAACGGCGGCCGCCTGACAGTGCGGCGCGACGGGTCGGACCTGGTGTCGTGGGACCTGACGCTGATCGCCGACCGCGCGCCGCTGGTGTCCTGGCCGGAACCGCCGGGCAAGTCGCCCCGCTCGCTGCAGCTCCGGCTGCCGTGGGAGGTGTCGCACGAATACGGCGTGGTCTCGTTGCAGGCCGAGCTGCGGCTGGCCGCGCGGCCGGGCGCGCCGCCGCTGGTCATCGCCATCCCGCTGCCGGGCGGCAACCCGGCCAGCGCGCGCGGCGTCGCGTTGCAGGAGCTGACGGCGCATCCCTGGGCGGGCCTGCCGGTGACGGCGCGGCTGATGGCGCGCGACGCGCCGGGGCTGACCGGCTTCAGCGCCGAGGCCGGGTTCGTCCTGCCCGAGCGCGACTTCCAGAACCCCGTCGCGCGCGCGCTGATCGCGGTCCGCAAGGAACTCAGCGTGCATCCCGAGGACCGCGCGCAGGCGGTGGCGCGGCTCGATCAGATCATGGGCGTGCCGGAGGCGCTGGGCGGCGATTACGGCGCCTTCCTCAATCTGGCGACGACCGCCTTCCTGCTGGCCTTCGACCGCTCGGAGAAGGCGGTGGCCGAGGCGCAGGCCGGGCTGTGGCAGCTCGCGCTGCACATGGAGGAAGGGCTGACCGACCGCACGCTGCGCGCGCTGGAGACGGCGCGCGACGCGGCGCGGGAGGCGCTGGACCGCGCGATGAAGGAGCCGACGGAGGAGAACCGGGCCGAGCTTGAGCGGCGGCTGAAGGAGTTGCAGGACGCGATCCAGCAGCACATGCAGGCGCTGCTGGACGAGCTGAAGCGCAGCAACGACGAGATGCCGTTCGACCCGAACGCGCAGCGGCTGGATGGCCAGCGGATGCAGCGCATGGCCGACGCCGCCCGCGAGGCGGCGCGCGAGGGGCGGATGAACGACGCCAAGCGCGAGATGGCCGAGCTGGACCGCTTGCTTGAGCAGTTGAAGAACGCCCGCGTCGCGCGTGGCGAGAGCGATCAGCGGAACGCCGAGAAGCGCGCCCGCGGCCGGCAGGAAATGGGCGCGGTGCAGGACATGATCGGCCGCCAGGGCGGGCTGCTGGACCGCGCGCAGCAGCGCGGCGGACCGCCGCCCGATCCGCAGCGCGCCATCCCGATGCAGCCGCAGACCGCCGCGCCGAGCGACCAGGACCGCGCCGGCCAGGAGGCCGACCGGCGCGTGCAGCAGGCGCTGCGCCGGGCGCTGGGCGAGCTGATGCAGCAGTTCGGCGACCTGGCGGGCGAGATCCCCTCGTCGCTGAGCGACGCCGACAAGGCGATGCGCGCCGCCGCCCGCGCGCTGGCCGAAGGCAAGGATTCCGAGGCCTCCGCCGCGCAGCAGGCGGCGATCGCGGCGCTGCAGAAGGGCGGGCGCGAAATGGGCGAGAGCATGGCCCGCCAGTTCGGCCCGCCGCAGCCCGGCGAGGAAGGCGACACCGGCGAGGACGGCATGGGCCAGAACGGCATGGCGCTGGGCAACGACCCGGGCGACGGCCGGGGCGGGCTGCCGCGCCGCGGCTCGGCCGACCGCCACGAGGGCCGCGACCCGCTCGGCCGCGCCTACGGCAACGGCAGCGCGGGCGCCGACGAGGCGTCCGACGTGACGGTGCCGGACAAGCGCGAGCGGCAGCGCACGGAGGCGATCCAGGAGGAGCTTCGCCGCCGCGGCGCGGAACGCGACAGGCCGCAGCAGGAGCTGGACTACATCGACCGGCTGCTGAAGCAGTTCTGAGCCGCCCGACCCGCGCCCCGATCCGGTTGCAACGGCGCCCGCGCCGCGCCATCTCGGAACCTGAGCGAGCAGCGTTGGCAAGAGGGGGGCCGCCCGCTAGATTGCGCCCGCGCCAGCCCCCGGCATATGGCCGCGCAGCGCACCGACGCAGACCGGGGCGCAAACCCCCTGGGGGACGACCGGCGCATTGCCGGAGGCAATGGAGGAATCGATGGGTAGCTTCAGCATCTGGCACTGGATGGTCGTGCTGCTGGTCGTGCTGCTGCTGTTCGGCAGCGGCAAGGTCAGCAACCTGATGGGCGACTTCGCCAAGGGCATCAAGTCGTTCAAGAAGAACATGGCCGAGGACAGCGACGCTTCGATGGAAGCGAGCGTGGACAAGCCGGCCGGCAACATTTCCGGCCCCGGCCCGACCACCACCAGCACCGGCCAGACGACCGCCGCCAAGAGCGGCTGACGCCCTCCGCCGCGCGCGGCGACCCACGGCACGAGGATGGCCGGCGAGACGCCCGATTGGGCGGTGGCCGCCATCGTCGCCGCCGGGCGGCGGATGGACGCGCGCGGCTGGGTGCCGGCAACGGCAGGGAACATCAGCGTGCGCCTGCCCGGCGGGCGCATCGCGATCACCCGCAGCGGCGGCCACAAGGGCTTCCTGGACGCGACGCACGTCATGCAGGTGGATGCGCGCGGCGCCGCGTTGACCCCGGGCATGCGGCCGAGCGCCGAGACGCTGCTGCATTGCCAGATCTACGACCTGTTCCCCGCGGCGGGGGCGGTGCTGCACGGCCACTCGGTCGCGGGCACCGTGCTGTCGATGGCCGATCCGGCGCCGGCGCTGCGCTTCGCGGGCTACGAGCTGCTGAAGGCGTTCGAGGGGCAGGCGACGCACGACGCGGCGCTCGACCTGCCGGTGGTGGACAACGACCAGGACATGGAGCGGCTCGCCGCCCGGCTCGCGCCGCTGCTGCGCGCGGGCGCGCCGCTGGGCTATCTGATACGCGGCCACGGGGTCTATGTATGGGGCCCCG
>JAFEFJ010000112.1 GCA_018240635.1 Pseudomonadota bacterium
GGCGGTCATCATCTGCTATGACGGCGCCTCGCGCGTGCCGGTGGTTGCAAAGCACTACGATTTTCCGGCGACCGCGCCGTGACGGCCTGCCGTTCCCGCGGCGTGGCGGGAGCGTGAGCGCCTAGGCACGCGCCGCCGCGCCGATGCCGATCTCCCAACTTCTGCTGGGCGTGCTCGCCCTGGGCGCGGCCTATGCGCTGATCGCGCTCGGGTTCGTGCTGATCCTGAACGCGACCGGCGCGGTCAATTTCAGCCAGGGCGACCTGGTGATGGCGGGCGGCTTCGGCGCCGTCGCGCTGGGCCAGGCGCTGCACTGGACCGGGCTCGCGCTGCTGCCCGCGCTGCTCGTCGGCATGGCGGCCCTCGGCGTCGTGCTCGCGGTGCTGACCTATCTGCCGCTGCGGCGACGGCCGCCGGAGGCGGTGTTCATCAGCACCATCGCCTTCGGCATCATCCTGCAGAACCTCGCCAACCGCCTGTTCGGCGCCGAGCCGCTGGCCGCACCCTCGCTGCTGGGCGCGGGGCGGGTGCGCTTCGCCGGCGTGAACGCGAGCCTGCAATCGCTCGCCACCATCGGCGTCGCCGCGCTGCTGATCGTGGCCCTGCATGTGATGTTCACCCACACGCAGACGGGCAGGCGGCTGCGCGCGATGGCGCAGGACCGCGACGTGGCGCTGGCGATGGGCATTCCCGTCGATCGCATGGTGGTCGGCACCTTCGCCGTCGCCGCGGCACTCGCGGGCGGCGCGGGGCTGCTGCTGTCGAACGTGTTCTTCGTCACGCCCACATCGGGCGGCGAATACATGGTCAAGGCCTACATCGCCGTGGTGATCGGCGGCTGGGGCAGCATCGCCGGCGCCGTCGCGGGCGCGCTGCTGATCGCGGCGTTCGAGGTGATCTATCCCAGCATCCCGCTGCTGGTCCCGGCGCTGCTCCCCTGGTCGGACACCGCGTTCTCGCAGACCACGTCGACCATCATGCTCGACGCGGCGGTGCTGCTGATCCTGATGCTGCGCCCGCAGGGACTGTTCGGCGAGCGGGTGCGCCAGCGCCCATGAGCGCCGCGCCGAAACAGGGCATTGCGCGCCTGCTCGCGCGCGGCGGCATCGCGGCCCCGCTCGCGCTCGCGGCGCTGCTGTGGGCGGTGTTCGTCCTGCCGCACGCCTCCGACTACGTGGTGCGCGTTCTGACCGTCGCCGGAACCTATGCGCTGCTCGCGCTGGGGTTCGGCTTCGTGTTCGGCCAGGCGGGTGCGCTCTCGCTCGCGCAGGGCACGTTCATGGGCGTGGGCGCCTATGTCTCGGGCATCCTCGCGGTGCGCTGGGGCGTGCCGTTCGATGCGGCGCTGCCGGCCAGCATCGGCCTGCCGGTGCTGCTCGCGCTGATCGCGGGCGTGCCGGTGCTGCGGCTGCAGACGCACTACTTCGCGCTCGCCACGCTGCTGATCGGCCAGGTCGTGCTGCTGATCGCCGTGCAATGGGAAAGCCTCACCGGCGGCGCCAACGGCATCGGCGGTATCCCGGGCCTGTCGCTGTTCGGCTGGCCCCTGCATTCGCGCCTCGCCGCCTTGCTGCTCGTCTGGGCCTTCGTCGCGGCGGGCGGGCTGCTCGCCTGGCATCTCGGGCGCGGGCGGCTCGGCATCGCCTACGCGGTGCTGCGCGGCCAGCCCGTCGCCGCGCGCGCCATCGGGATCGACACCGGCACGCTGCGCCTTCTCGCCTTCCTGCTCAGCGCCGGCTACGCGGGCCTCGCGGGCTCGCTTTATGTCCGCGCGATCGGCGTGCTTTCGCCCGACATCCTCGGCTTTCCGGTGATGGTCACGTGCCTGACCATCGCCGTCGTCGGCAGCCGCCGCCGCGTCGCGGGCGCCATCCTGGGCGCGGTGCTGATCGTCGAGCTGCCGGAATGGGCGCGCTTCCTGCGCGACGACTACCTGCTGGCCTACGGATGCATCCTGCTGCTGGTGATCGTCGCGATCCCCGAGGGCCTGACCGAGACGGCGGACCGCTGGCTCGCCCGCCTTCTGCCGCCCCCGCCGCGCCCGCTGCCCGCGCCCGCCCCGCTGCCCACGGCGCACGTGTCCCCGCGTGGCGAAACGCTGCTGGAGGTGTCCGGCCTGGTGCGCCGCTTCGGCGGCGTGCGGGCGCTGGACGGCGTCTCGCTCGACCTGCACGGCGGCGAGGTGCTGGGCCTGATCGGCCCGAACGGCTCGGGCAAGACGACGCTCGTGAACGTCGTCACCGGCATCTTCCCCCCCGATGCCGGCACGGTGCGCTTCGCGGGCCGCGACATCGCCGGTCTCGCCCCCCACCGCATCGCGCGCCTTTGCATCGCGCGGACCTTCCAGACCGCGGCGCTGGCGCCCGATCTCTCCGCGCTCGACAACGTCGCCATCGCGCGCGACGCCGCGCGGCTCGGCTTCTGGCGCGCCCTGCGCGCCCGCGGAACGGAGAAGGCGGCGGCCGAGGCCGAGGCGATGGGCCTGCTGGTCCGCATGGATGCCGCCGCCCACGCGCTCGCGCCTGCCGGCACGCTGCCGCCGGGCATCGCGCGGCGCGTGGAGATCGCCCGCGCGCTGGCGGTGCGCCCGCGCGTGCTTCTGCTGGACGAGCCCGCCGCGGGCCTGAACGAGGAGGAGCAGGCCGATCTCGCCCGCCGCCTGCGCACCATCGCGGCCGAGGGCGTGGCGATCGTCGTGATCGAGCACAACATGCCGTTCCTCGCCCCGCTCGCCGACCGGCTGATCTGCCTCGACCGCGGCCGCGTCATCGCAGCCGGGCTGCCCGATGCCGTCACCTCCGATCCGCGGGTGATCGAGGCCTACCTGGGAACGCCGCGGGCTGTTGCGTCGTGACCGCGCCGCCGCTTCTCTCGGTCGAGGATCTGGTGGTGCGCTACGGCGCCGTCACCGCGCTGCATGGCGTCTGCCTGCATGTCGGCGCGGGGGAGGCGGTGGCCCTGCTCGGCGCCAACGGCGCGGGCAAGTCCACGCTGATGAAGGCGCTGATCGGCCTGATGCCGGCCGCCGCCGGCCGCATCCTGCTGGACGGCCGGCCGATCCAGACCCTTCCGGCCGACCGGCGCGCGCGGCTTGGCATCGGCTACTGCCCAGAGGGGCGGCGCGTGTTCCCGGGCCTCACGGTGCGCGAAAACCTGCTCGTCGCCTGCTGGGGCAATGCCGCGCTGCGCCGCCATCGGCTGGAAAGCGCCTATGCGCTGTTCCCGGCGCTGGCCGAGTTCCGCGGCAGCCTTGCCTGGCAGCTTTCGGGCGGCCAGCAGCAGATGCTCGCCATCGCCCGCTCGCTGATGGACGCGCCACGGCTGCTGCTGCTGGACGAGCCCTCGCTCGGCCTTTCGCCCCGTCTGACCGACGAGGTGCTGGACCGCATCCCCACCATCCTCGCAGGCGGCACCGCCGTGCTGCTCGCCGAGCAGAACGCCACGAAGGCGCTCGCCGTCGCCGGGCGCGGCATCCTGTTCGCGCGCGGGCGCGTCGCCGCCGCCGGCACCGCCGCCGAGCTGGCCGCCAGCCGCGACCTGCATGCCGCCTTCCTCGGCGGCTGAACCCTGGGCCAGTTGCCGCCCTTGAAGTTGCCTCCCTTGAAGTATGGGCCCAATTGCTGTCCGGTCCCCGCCTGACGTTGCCGCCGACCGGAGCCGAGCGATGCCCGACATGCCCCAGAATTCCGACACCGACGCCGCGATCCTGGCGGATGCGCGCGCCGCCGTGGAGGCCGGGCAACGCTACGCCGCCGCTTCCGCCGCCGCCGTGCGCGCCGCCGTCACCGTCGGCGACAAGGTCGATCCCGCCGCGCTGGAACGCGAACAGCGGATGCTGCACGGCCTTGCCTGGATCGCGACCGTGGTGGAGGCGCTGAAACAGACCCACGCCTGGGCCGCCGGAGCCGCCCGAGCCGGACGCTTCGCCGCCGGGGAACGCCTCGTGCTCGAAATCGGCTTCGGCGAGTATCTTGGCCAGCTCTGCGGCGGCCTCGCCATCGGCCCGAACGAGATCCTGCGCGCCTCCGATCTCGGAACGATGCAGGCGGCCGCGGCGCTCGCGGCGGACGCATCGGTTGCCCGCTTCATGCTCACCGGCAACACCGCCGCCAACCGCCGCCTGCTGATGGAGGAGATCGCCGCCGGGCGCGAGGTGTTCAACGAGGTGGGCGACCCCGACCTCGACCTGATCCGCGAGCAGATGCACCGCTTCGTGGAGGAGGAGATCATCCCCCACGCCCATGCGTGGCACCTGAAGAACGATCTGATCCCGGACGAATGCATCGCCGCGATGGCGGAGCTTGGCGTGTTCGGCCTCTGCATCCCCGGTGAGTACGGCGGCCTCGGCCTCGGCAAGCTGGCGATGTGCATCGTCAGCGAGGAACTGAGCCGGGGCTGGATCGCCGCGGGCTCGCTCGGCACGCGGTCGGAGATCGCAGGCGAATTGATCCTGCGCAGCGGCACGCCGGAGCAGAAGGCGCAATGGCTGCCCGGCATCGCCGCCGGCACCGTGCTGCCAACGGCGGTGTTCACCGAGCCCGACACCGGATCGGATCTCGGCCATCTGCGCACCCGCGCCGTGCAGGAGCCGGACGGGACATGGCGCGTGTTCGGCAACAAGACGTGGATCACCCACGCCTCGCGCAGCGACCTGATGACGCTGCTGGTGCGCACCGATCCGGCGAAGCCCGGCTATGACGGGCTCAGCATGCTGCTCGCGCCAAAGCCGCGCGGCACGGAAGCCGATCCGTTCCCCGCGGAGGGCATGACCGGCGGCGAGATCGAGGTGCTCGGCTATCGCGGCATGCGCGAATACGACATCGGATTCGACGGCTTAGCGGTCCCCGCCGACGGCGTGCTGGGCGGCGTTCCGGGGCAGGGCTTCAAGCAACTGATGCAGACCTTCGAGGGCGCGCGCATCCAGACCGCCGCGCGCGCCATCGGCGTCGCCCGCCGCGCCTACGATCTCGGCCTGCGCTACGCCAGCGAACGCAAGCAGTTCGGCAAGCACATCGCCGAATTCCCGCGCATCTCCGACAAGCTCGTGATGATGCTGGTCGATATCGTGATGGCGCGCGAAGTGACCTATTTCGCCGCGCGCGAGAAGGACAAAGGCCGCCGCAGCGACGTGGAGGCGGGCATGGCCAAGCTGCTCGCCGCGAAAGTCGCCTGGACCAACGCCGATGCCGGGCTGCAGATCCACGGAGGCAACGGCTACGCGCTGGAATACGAGATCAGCCGCGTGCTGTGCGACGCGCGCATCCTCAACATCTTCGAGGGTGCCGCGGAAATCCAGGCCCAGGTCATCGGCCGCGGCCTGCTGTCGGCGAGGAACTGACGCGCATGTTCTCCGTTCTCACCGGCCTGCGCGTGATCGAAGGCGCGTCCTTCATCGCCGCGCCCAGTTGCGCGCTGTATCTCGCGCAGCTCGGCGCCGAGGTGATCCGCTTCGACATGATCGGTGGCGGGCCGGACCGCAACCGCTGGCCCGCCACGCCCGAGGGCGCGAGCTTCTACTGGGAAGGGCTGAACAAGGGGAAGAAGTCGGTCGCCATCGACCTCTCCCGCCCCGAAGGCCGCGCGCTCGCGACCGACCTGATCACCGCGCCCGGCCCGCAGGGCGGTCTTTTCGTCACCAACTTTCCGGCCGAGGGCTTCCTGTCGCACCAGCGCCTTTCGGCCAAGCGGGCCGATCTGGTGACGCTGCGCGTGATGGGCTGGCCGGACGGCGCGACGGCCGTGGATTACACGGTGAACGCGGCGGCGGGCTATCCGCTGATGACCGGCCCCGTCGCCTCCGATGCGCCGGTCAACCACGTGCTTCCCGCCTGGGATCTCGTCACCGGCGCCTACGGCGCCTTCGCGCTGCTGGCGGCCGAGCGCCATCGCGCGCGCACCGGCGAAGGCCAGGAAGTGCGCCTGCCGCTGTCGGACATGGCGGTCGCGACGATGGGCAATCTCGGCCAGATCGCCGAGGTGCTGGACACCGGCGCCGACCGCCAGCGCCTGGGCAACGATCTCTTCGGCGCCTTCGGGCGCGATTTCCGCACCGCCGACGGCAGGCGCGTTATGATTGCCGCGATCACGCCGCGCCAGTGGACCGGTCTCTTGAAGTCGCTCGAGATCGCCCCGGTGATCGCGGAACTGGAGCGCTCGCTGGATGTGACGTTCGAGAACGACGAGATCGCCCGCTTCCGCCATCGCGACGTTCTGTTCCCGATCGTGGAGGCCGCGATCGCGCGCCGCTCGCTCGACGATCTCGCGCCGGCCTTCAACGCCAACGGCGTGTGCTGGGACCGCTATCAGACCGTCCGCACGGCCGTCACCACCGATCCGCGCTGGACGGAAAATCCCATCCTGTCGCCCGTCGCGCATCCCAGCGGCCGCACCTATCCCACGCCCGGCAGCGCCGCGTCCTTCGCCGCGCTGCCGCGCCACGCGGCCATGCCCGCGCCGCGCCTCGGCCAGCATACCGACGAGGTGCTCGCGACCGTCCTCGGCCTGTCCGGCCAGCAGATCGGCCAGTTGCACGACCAGGGCATCGTCGCCGGCGCGGCCTGACGCGGGGGCCGCCGCGCCCCCTTGACTTCGCGGCGCGCGCGCGTCTCGCATCCACCAGCCAGCGGCGGGGAGAAGCGGACGTGGCGCGGGTGGATATCCAGGTCAAAGGCCTGTTCGCAACGCCGGTCGCCGCCATCCAGGTGCCCGGTGCGGCGGAGCTGAACCGGCAACTGGAGGAAATCATCCTCGCACGGCGCTCGCAGATGCCCTCGGTGCAGGCCTCCAACGCCGGCGGCTGGCATTCCGACCGCGACATCGCGGACTGGGGCGGCGCGCCGATGGCCGCCATCCTCGATCTCGCGAAGGGGGCGGCGACCCAGCTCACAGCCGACCGGCAGGGCCGCCCCGTCCGCCCCGCCTGGACTGTGCAGGCCTGGGCGAACGTCAACGCCACGGGCGACGGCAATATCTGCCACTACCACCCCGGCGCCTTCTGGTCGGGCACCTACTACGTCGCCGATGGCGGCTGCGCCGACGACCCGAGCCTGGGCGGCGAGTTCGAGATGCTCGATCCGCGCGGCCCCGGTCCCGGCATGTACGCCCCCGCGCTGAAATTCGCAGGCGAGGACGGCACCTCCGCCGGCAGCGCCGAGACGATCCGGCCGCGTTCCGGCCTGATGCTGCTGTTCCCCTCCTGGCTGTTCCATCAGGTGCGTCCCTATCGCGGCGCGGGGCTGCGCATCTCCATCGCTTTCAATCTCGGCCTCGCCGGCGCGCAGGCCTGAGCGCGATGGACGCACCCACCGGGCTCTCGCGCCGGCAGACCGAGATCGTCAACCTGCTGCGCACCTCCGGCCGCGTCTCGGTGGACGAGCTTGCCGCGCGCTTCGACGTTTCGCCGCAAACCATCCGCCGCGACCTCAACGAACTCAGCGAGGCGCGCGCGATCACCCGCGTGCATGGCGGCGCCATCGTCGCCTCCGGCACCGAGAACCTCGCCTACGACGCCCGCAAGCTGGTCGCGCAGGCGCACAAGCGGCTGATCGGCCAGGCGGCGGCGCGGCTGATCCCCGACAAATCCTCGCTGTTCATCAATATCGGCACGACGACGGAAGAGGTCGCGCGCGCGCTCGCGGGCCGCACCGGGCTGATGGTGATCACCAACAACCTCAACGTCGCGGCGGAACTGTACCGCGGCGGGTCCTTCGAGGTGATCGTCACCGGCGGAACCGTCCGCCCCGCCGATGGCGGCATCGTTGGCGCGACGACGGTCGCGATGATCCGCCAGTTCCGCGTCGATACCGCGGTGATTGGCATCTCCGCCATCGACGAGGAAGGCTCGCTGCTCGACTTCGATCTGCGCGAGGCCCAGGTGGCGCGCGCCATCGTCGAGAACGCCCGCCGCGTGGTGCTGGTCACCGACAGCAGCAAGTTCAGCCGCTCTGCCCCCGTCCGCATCGCCACCTTGGCCGATATCGACGTGCTGGTGACCGACCGGCTGCCGAACCGCGCCATCGCCGAATTGTGCGCCGCCCACGACGTGCAGGTGATCGAGGCCGGAGGGCCGGAGGAGGGCGACGCTTTCCCGCCCGAATGAGCGTTTTGGCGTTCGTCTCTTTCGTTTTAGCGCTTGCACGGCGCGTTTTCGCCCCCTATACGAACAAAACGCTCAAACGAACGAACGCGCGAATGCGCGCTCAGGGGGATTGGTCCGCTTGGCTCCGGCGAAGGCGCCCGACATCTATGATCTCGCCGTCATCGGCGGGGGCGTGAACGGGTGCGGCATCGCCCGCGACGCCGCGGGGCGCGGCTGGCGCGTCCTGCTCTGCGAGCGCGCCGATCTGGGCGCCGCCACCTCCAGCGCCTCCACCAAGCTGATTCACGGCGGCCTGCGCTACCTGGAGCACTACGAGTTCCGCCTGGTGCGGGAGGCGCTGATGGAGCGCGAGGTGCTGTGGGGCATCGCGCCGCACATCATCTGGCCGCTGCGCTTCGTGCTGCCGCATCACCGCCAGTTGCGCGCGGCGTGGCTGCTGCGCCTCGGTCTTTTCATCTACGACCATCTCGGCGGCCGCAAGCGGCTGCCCGCCACCCGCACCGTGCGCCTGCACGCCGATCCGGTGGGCGCGGCGCTGAAGCCCGAGTTCTCGCTGGCCTTCGAGTATTCCGATTGCTGGGTCGAGGATTCGCGCCTCGTCGTGCTGAATGCGCGGGACGCCGCCGATCGCGGCGCGGCCGTGCTGCCCCGCACCGCCTGCATCTCCGCCGAGCGGGAGGACGGCGCCTGGACCGTCGCGCTGCGCGACGAAACCACCGGCCGGCGCCATTCCGTCCGCGCCGGCGCGCTGGTGAATGCCGCCGGCCCCTGGGTCGCCGATGTCGCGAATTCGGTGATCCGCGCCAACGCGCCCGCCGCGGTGCGGCTGGTCCAGGGCAGCCACATCGTGGTGCGCAAGCTCTACGATCACGGCGCCTGCTACATCTTCCAGAACGCCGACGGGCGCATCTTCTTCGTCATTCCCTACGAAACCGATTTCACGCTGATCGGCACCACCGACCAGGACTTCCAGGGCGACCCCGCGGGCGTCCACGCCAGCGCGGCGGAGATCGACTATCTCTGCCGCTCGGCCAGCGAATATCTGCGCACGCCGATCACGCCCGCGATGGTCGTGTGGTCCTATTCCGGCGTCCGCCCGCTGTATGACGACGGCTCGGCCGCGCCCCAGGAAGCCACGCGGGACTACGTGCTGAAACTGGATGCCGAGAACGGCGCGCCGCCGTTGCTTTCCGTCTATGGCGGCAAGATCACCACCTATCGCCGCCTCGCCGAAACCGCGCTCGCCTCGCTCGCGCCGCTGCTGCCCGCCGCGACCGGCTGGCAGGCGGGCTGGACCGGGCAGCATCCGCTTCCCGGCGGCGATTTTCCGGTGGACGGGTTCGCCGCCCAGCTCGACGCCTTGCTCGCCGACTATCCGTTCCTTCCGCCCACGATGCTGCGCCGGCTGCTGCGCGCCTACGGCACGCGGGCGCGCGACATCCTGGGCGGCGCGCGGCGCGAATCCGATCTCGGCCGCGGCTTCGGCGCCGACCTGACGGAGGCCGAGCTGCGCTACCTCGTTCGCTACGAATGGGTGCAGTCCGCCGACGATGCGCTGTGGCGGCGGAGCAAGCTCGGCCTGCGCCTCGGCCCCGCCGAGCGCGATGCCGTGGAAGGCGCGATCGACGCCATCCGGCACGAACAGATGGCATCCGCATGAGGAGCCTGTCGTGAGCCTTGTGATGGACCGCATCGGACTGCGCCTCGGCGCGGACACGCTGATCCACGACGTGTCGCTCACGCTGGAACGTGGCTCGCTGAACGTGCTGCTCGGCCCCACGCTCGCGGGCAAGACCTCGCTGATGCGGCTGATGGCCGGGCTCGACCGGCCAAGCGCCGGCCGACTCGTGATGGACGGCAAGGACGTGACCGGCACGCCCGTGCGAAAGCGGTCGGTCGCGATGGTCTACCAGCAGTTCGTCAACTATCCGAGCCTGACGGTCTACGAGAACATCGCCTCGCCGCTGCGCGTCGCGCGCGTGCCGAAGCAGGAGATCGAACAGCGCGTGCAGCAGGCGGCGCGGCTGCTGCGGCTGGATAACCTGCTGAAACGCTCGCCCGCGCAGCTTTCGGGCGGCCAGCAGCAGCGGACCGCCATCGCCCGCGCGCTGGTCAAGCGCGCCGATCTCGTGCTGCTCGACGAGCCGCTCGCCAATCTCGACTACAAGCTGCGCGAGGAATTGCGCGAGCAGTTGCCGCCGATCTTCGCCGAGACCAACGCGATCATCGTCTATGCCACCACCGAGCCGTCCGAGGCGCTGCTGCTTGGCGGCAACACCGCGACCGTGTGGGAAGGCCGCGTCACGCAGTTCGGCCCCACCGCCGCGCTCTACCGCCGCCCCGCCAATCTCGCGGCGGCGCGCGTGTTCTCCGATCCGCCGCTGAACGAGCTTGCGGTCGAAAAGCGCGGCGCGCTCGTCACCACCGGGGCAGGGCGGCAGTTGCCCGCCTCCGGCGTGCTCGCCAATCTTCCCGATGGCGCCTACCGGATCGGCTTCCGCTGCGAGGACGTCGCACTCGCCGCCGCCGGCGCGGCCAACGGCGCGGCCTTCCCCGGCACCGTCTCCGTCACCGAACTCAGCGGCTCGGAAAGTTTCGTCCATGTCGATGTCGGCGCGGGCACCTGGGTCTGCCTGATCCGCGGCGTGCACGACTGGCAGCCCGGCGCGGCGGTGGAGGCGCAGGTCGATCTGCGCCGCGCCTTCGCCTTCGACGCGGCGGGCGATCTCGCCGCCGCCCCCGATCTCGCGGCAACGGCCTGAGGACCGGCGATGGCGCGCATCACCCTCGACGGCATCGCCCACGCCTACGGCCCCGGCCCGCACGGGCCGAAGGACTACGCGCTGCAGCCGCTGCACCATGTGTGGGAGCACGGCCTCGCCTACGCGCTGCTCGGGCCGTCGGGCTGCGGCAAGACGACGCTGCTCAACATCATCTCGGGCCTGATCACGCCGTCGGAAGGCCGCCTGCTGTTCGACGACCGCGACGTGACGCGCCTGCCCACCGAGCAGCGCAACATCGCGCAGGTGTTCCAGTTCCCCGTCATCTACGACACCATGACGGTGGCGGAGAACCTGGCGTTTCCGCTGCGCAACCGGAAGGTCCCGCGCGAGACGGTTGCCGCCCGTGTGGCGGAAATCGCCGCGATGCTGGACCTCACGCCCTACCTCAACCGCCGCGCCCGCGGCCTGACGGCGGATGCCAAGCAAAAGATCTCGCTCGGCCGCGGCCTCGTCCGCGCGGATGTCTCCGCCGTGCTGTTCGACGAGCCGCTCACCGTCATCGACCCCGCGCTGAAATGGGAGCTGCGGTCGAAGCTGAAGGCAGTCCACCGCGCGCTCGACATGCTGATGATCTACGTCACCCACGACCAGGTGGAGGCGCTCACCTTCGCCGACCGCGTCGTGGTGATGAACGAAGGCCGCGCCGTGCAGATCGGCACGCCCGAGCAGTTGTTCGAGCGGCCGGAGCACACCTTCGTCGGCTACTTCATCGGCTCGCCGGGGATGAACCTGCTGCCGGCCGAGGTGTCCGGCACGCAGGCGCGGGTGGGCGACGCCGTGCTCGAACTCGGCGCCGCTTATCCCGATCTGCCGTCCGACCGGCGCACGCAGATCGGCATCCGGCCCGATTTCGCCATGCTCGCGCCGTCGGGCGGCGCCAGGGTGCAGGTCCGCCGCGTGGACGATCTCGGCCGCAAGCGGCTCGCCCATGTCAGCCTCGGCGGGCTGGCGATGATCGCAACCGTCCCCGACGAAATGGAATCGGTCGGCGCGGTCGCCTCCCTCGCGCTCGATCCCGCCCGCATCCTCGTCTACCGCGACGACGTCATCGTCGAGGGAGCCCCGCGATGAACGACAAGCCGGTCAACAACC
>JAFEFJ010000113.1 GCA_018240635.1 Pseudomonadota bacterium
GCCGGGGGGAGGTAGGTGACGCCGCCCGAAGTTGCTCGGAGCATGGCGCCGCCTCTGGAATCCTCCACCTCACCCAACCCTCTCCGCCCCCGGGGGCGGAGAGGGCCAGAGGTCAGCCTCAGCTTGCGTTCGACTTGTCGAGCACGAGCTGCGCGGCGGCGGTCGCCTTCTTCATCTCCTCGGCCGGATCGGCGCCCGAGATGATGTTGGTCAGCCCCACGCCGATGATGTCGCGGAACTCCGTCACCGGAACGATTTCCGGCAGGCCGCTGCGCGCGATCTTCAGGCATTCGAGCGCGGTCTGGAACCAGTCGGGCCGGAACGGGCTGCCCTTGATCACCGCCTCGTTGGTGTAGGGGCTGGAGCGCGCCGGTGTGCCCGCGCCGGTGCTGAGGTAGGCGTTCATCATCGTCTTGCCGACCGCCCACTGCACATAGAGCCAGGCGGGGCCCTTGTTCTTGCTGCCGGCGGGGATGCCGACCGCGTCCATGAAGGTGCAGGACCAGCGGCCCTTCGGCCCGCCCGGCGGCGGCATGAAGCCGACCGTGTCGTAGATCTTGGACTTGCTCTTGTCGATCAGCGGCGCGGTGAAGCCGATCGCGTCCCACCACATCGCCGCGCGGCCCTGGCTGAACGTTGTCTGGCTTTCGTTCCAGTTGAAACCCACGACGCCGGGAGGCGCGCATTCGCGCATGATCTTCTGGTAGAACTTCGCCGCCTCGATCGCCTGCGGCGTGTCGGTCAGCAGCTTCTTGCCGTCGGGCGTGACCGTCTCCTGGTCCCAGCCGAGCAGCATGTTGTCGTACAGCACGACGTTGGCGTTCTTCAGCCCGCGCCCGACGAAGCCGTAGACGCCCTTCGACGGATCGTTGAGCTTCTGCGCGGCGGCGAACAGTTCGTCGAGCGTGGTGGGCGGCTTGACGCCCTTCGCGTCGAGCAGGGCCTTGTTGTACATCAGGATGAACAGGTCCTGATTGAGCGGCAGCACGTTGAGCTTGCCGTCCGGCCCGGTCGCCACCTGCAGGCCCGCCTTGCTGAAGTCGCCGAAGTCGAAATCGGCGGCCGTCATCTTCGGGTCGTTCAGGTAGGGGCGCAGGTCCTCCATCCACTTCGCGCGCTCGATCAGCCGCTTCTGCACGTGCATCGCGACGTTCACGACATCGAAGCTCGGATGGCCGGTGGACATCTCCATCGCGACCTTCGGCCGCTGCTGCTGCTCGGGGATCTGCTCCGAGCCGACCGAGATGCCGGTCAGTTCCTCGAACTCCTTCTGGTGCGCCTGCAGCACGTCCGAGCGCGGATTCTTCTGCAGGTTCACCTCGATCTTCTGGCCTTTGAACTGCTTCCAGTCGAACGCGCTCTGCGCGCCCACCTTCTCGACCAGCGCGGGCGCTGCCAGCAGGCTCGCGGATGCCTGCAACAGGCGGCGGCGACGGATCATGGTTTTTCCTCCCTGGGACCGATACCAAATCGGGAGGCGCATGATAGCGGCTGCCCGCGCGGCGACCAGAGCCTATCCGGGCGGGGAGGTCGGCGCGCCGGGCGGGGCGGCGCGGTGCACGGGCCACAGCATCAGCCCGATGACCAGCAGCACCATCAGGCCACCCAGGATGCCGACGAAACGCTCGATGCCAGGCATGATGCTCTGCGCCGGGCCGTCGCCCTGCACCACCGTCATGATGAACACCATCGCCGCCTGCACCGCGGCGTAGGCGGTGCCGCGCGTGCTGGTCTGCAGCCAGGCGGCGAGCCACACGCCGCCGAACAGCGCAACGAGCCACACCGGATAGTCCGCGAACACCGGCATCGACAGCAGCAGCAGTCCGAACAGGCCGCCGGTCAGGCAGCCGATGATGCGCTGCACGCCGCGCGCAAGCACCGCTGCGCCCACGGCATCGGCGGCCTGCCCGGTCACCGGGACCCCCATCACCGCGATGGCGGTGATCGCCATCTGGCTGAGCGTGGGAAGCCCCAGCAGGTCCCACACCAGCGGCATCGCCATCACCGTCAGGCCGGCCCGCAGCCCATGCTCCACCGCGGGCCACTGCGCGCCCAGCAGATCGCGCCAGCCCGGCGTGGGCGGGGCGGGCGGCAGATCGTCGGCGCGCGGCGCGAGCGTCAGGGCCATCGTCACCGCCGCCACACAGCCGACCGTGACGCCCGCGATGCGGTCGAAGGCGACGAACGGCGTCAGCGCCGGATCGTTCATCGACATCATGACGATCATGTTCGCCGTCAGCCCGCCCAGCAGCCAGGCGTAGCCGTGGTTCGCGACGCTCATGCCAGTCACGCCGACCGTGCCGCAGACGAGCAGCACCAGCAGCAACGCCCCGCGGTCGTAGGCGAACAGCGCCATCGCGGCGCACCCCAGCGCCGCGCCCACCAGCGTGCCGATCACGCGCAGCAGGCTGCGCTGCAAGGAGTCCGGCCGCGTCGCCTGCGACGCCAGGAAGCCGCTGATGCCCGCCCACCACACGTCGTTCAGCCGCAGCATCTGCGCGAGCGTAACCGCCGCCACCACCGACAGCGCGACGCGCATCGCAAGGCGCGCGCGCCGCCCGGCCGGATCGATCTCGATGATTTCCCGGCCGATCGCGGCGAAAGTCGCGCCCGCGGTGCCGAGCACGCCCGTCATGGGAAGATCACGACCCGCGCGTCCGCGCCCATGAACAGCAGCCCGCCGGGCGGCGGCTCGTCCAGCACGATGGTCACCGGGAAACGACGTTGCAGGCGGATCCAGTCCGTCGTCGGCGCGACGTAGGGCAGCAGCTTCACCGCGCCCTCCTCGCGGCTGATGCCGCGGCCGATGCCGGCGATGTGCGCGCGGCGGAAATGCCATGGCGCGGAATCGAGCCATACCCAGGCGGTGCCGCCGATGCGGAAGTCGCGCAGGTAGTCCTGCTTGTAGTTGGCAATGATGCGCCACGCATGGGCATCGACGATGCCGATCACCGCTTCGTCCACCTTGGCGGTGTCGCCGACATGGACGGTCAGGTTGTTGATGGTGCCATCGACCGGCGAGGTCACGTCGGTGCGCGACAGCTTCCAGCGCGACAGCGCCATCGCCGCCTCCGCGCCCGCGAGCTGCGCGACGTGCATCGCGCGCGTCAGGTTGGTTTCCGCCAGCGCCGAGGCGGCGGCGGCCTGCGCGGCGAGCGCGCGCCGCGCGTCGTCGTTCGCCTGGTCCACCTGCTGGCGCGAGACGGCGGGCGTGCCGGCCAGCGCGGCGATGCGGTCGCGCGTCGCCTTCGCGTATTGCAGCGCGGAATTGGCGGAGTCGAGCCGGTCCTGCGCCGCCCGCGTCTCGTCCGTGTCGGCGGCGACGCGCGCCTTCGCGGCGTTGATCTCCGCCTCGCGCTGCGCGACGTCGAGCTGGAACGGCACCGGATCGATGGTGAAGAGCGGATCGCCGCGCTTGACCACCTGGTTGTCCGCGACATGCATGGCGACGATCCGCCCGGTCACTTCGGGCGCGACGGCCACGAGGTCGGAGCGGACATAGGCATCGCTCGTGTAGGCGACGAAGGAGGTGACGACCTCGTAGGCGATGAACGCGCCGGCGAGACAGGCCAGCACGATGGCGACGCGCGCCCCCCGCGTCAGGCCAGGGCGCGTCAGGCCAGGAGGCGGCTCGCCTGCGCGCGGGACGGGCGCGGCGGCCGGCTTCTCGGCGGCGGCCTCAGTCGTCGCGGTGGACCCGCTCCATCCGCTCATGCCGCTCCTGCGCTTCGATCGACAGCGTTGCGATGGGCCGGGCCTCCAGCCGACGCAGGCCGATCGGCTCGTCGGTTTCCTCGCAGTAGCCGTAGGTGCCGAGTTCGATCCGGTTCAGCGCCTGGTCGATCTTGGCGATCAATTTGCGCGCGCGGTCGCGGGTGCGGAGTTCCAGCGCCCGGTCGGTTTCCACGCTGGCGCGGTCGGTGATGTCGGCTTCGTGGATGCCGCCTTCGGAGAGGCTGGCGAGGGTTCCGTCCGCCTCCCGCAACAGGTCGGCGCGCCAACGAAGGAGCTTCTGGCGGAAATATTCCACCTGCACGGGATTCATGAAGGGTTCATCGTCGGACGGGCGGTAGTCGGGGGGCAGAGTCACCATCATGCGCGCGGATTCCTGCTCCTTCGCATCGCTTCCCGCCGATTGGCGGCGGGAAACCGGCCTTGGACGCGCGGGCTTATAGCCGTGCATGGCAGCCGCGCCAAGAGCGCGTGGAAGGCGGGGCGCACCCTCTCCGCCCCCGGAGGCGGAGAGGGCAATGCTCACTCCGCCCGCGCCAGTTCCACGCGGGCGCGGAGCGCGATGGCGTGGACGATGCCGGCCAGCACCGGGTCGGCGGCGTCGGGCAATCCGTCCAGCAGGTTCCGCATCACCGCGCGCGAGTCGCCGAGGCCCGCGCCGTCCGCGCCCAGCATGGCGCGTTGCAGGCGGCCGAGCGCGCCCAGGAGATCCTGGCCGCGCTGGCGGGCCGCCTGATCGCGGCGGCGCGCGACGGCGTCCACCCCGGGCTCCAGCGTGGTTTCCTGGATCGCGAGCAGCGCGGCGAGGCCCTGCATGGGCGCCGCCTCGCCCGCCGCGTCCGGCATCCCCGGCGGCTCCGCGCCGTCGGGCCGTTCCGTCACCACGAAGCGCACGCCGCCATCGGGCGCGCGCACGGCAACCCGGCGCGCGCCGGCGGCGGATGGCGGGCCGGGCAGGCCGTCGATGCGGGTCATGGCGCTCTCCTTCCTCTCCTCGGTGCCCGGCAGGCTTTGCCGGGCGGCACGAACGGCAGGGGGTCCGGCCCCGGAAAACCACAGGATTCCGCGGCCCCTGCGCTGGCACGCGGCTTGCGCTCCGGTCCGCGGAGACTGACCGCAATTCCTTTCGGCCCGCCTACCGGAAACCGCCCATCGGGAAACCGCCCACCGATGCAACGCCCCCGATCTCTCCTGCCCCGATCTCTCCTGCCCCGCCCGACCCTGCCCCGCCCGGCGCTGCGCGGCGCCGCCCTGGCGGCGGCGCTTGCCGCGGCGCTCGCGTTCCTTTCCGCACCGCGCGCCGCCGCGCAGGTGCGCATCAAGGACATCGCCGACGTGGAGGGCGTGCGCGACAACCAGCTCGTCGGCTACGGGCTCGTGGTCGGGCTGAACAACACCGGCGACAAGCTGAACGACTCGGTCTTCACCCGCGAATCACTCGTCGCGATGCTGGAACGCCTGGGCGTGAACACGCGCGACCAGCAGGCGCTGCTCGCCACCAAGAACGTCGCGGCGGTGATGGTCACCGCCAATCTCCCCGCCTTCGCGCGCACCGGCAACCGGATCGATGTCGCCGTGTCCTCGCTCGGCGACGCCACCAACCTGACCGGCGGCACGCTGCTCGTCACCCCGCTGCTCGGCGCCGACGGCCAGGTGTACGGCGTCGCGCAGGGCGCGGTCGCCACCGGCGCGATCGTCGCCAAGGGCTCGGCCAGTTCCGTCACGCGCGGCGTGCCCACGTCGGGCAGCATCAGCAACGGCGCGACGGTGGAGCGCGAGGTGCCGTTCCACCTGGAACTCGACAAGGGCCTGCGCCTCGGGCTGCGCAACCCCGACCTCACCACCGCGCGGCGCATCGCCGCGGCGGTGAACGCCGCCGTCGGCCCGATCGCGCGCGCCACCGATCCGCGCACCGTGGTGCTCGATCTTTCGGGCCGCGACCCGATCGACGTGCTCGCCCGCGTCGAGGATCTGCGCGTCGAGCCCGACAGCCCCGCCGTGGTGGTGATCGACGAGGCGAGCGGCACGATCGTGATGGGCGCAAATGTCCGCGTCAGCACGGTGGCGATCGCGCAGGGCAACCTGACGGTCCGCGTCACCGAAACGCCCGAGGTCAGCCAGCCCGGCCCGCTGTCCAACGGCAGGACCGCGGTGGTGCCGCGCACCAACATCCAGATCGACGACCAGCACGACCGCAAGCTCGGCATCGTGCAGGGCAGCGTGACGCTGCGCGATCTGGTGGCCAGCCTGAACGCGCTCGGCGTCGGGCCGCGCGACCTCATCACCATCCTTCAGGCCATCAAGGCGGCGGGCGCGCTGCAAGCCGATCTGCAGGTGCGCTGATGGCGGCCACGATCCTGCCCGCGCAGAGCGTGCCCGACGCGCCCGGCCTGGCGCCGGGGCAGGCGGCGAAGCTGTGGAAGGCCGCGCGGGACTTCGAGGCGATGACGCTGGGCGAGCTGCTGAAGCCGATGTTCGACACCGTCGATACCGCGCACGGCCCGTTCGGCGGCGGCGACGGGGAGGCCGCGTTCCGCCCGATGCTGGTGACCGAGATGGCGCGCGGTCTGGCGGCGCATGGCGGGCTCGGCCTCGCCCGCCCGATCTTCGAGGCCATGCTGCGCGCGCAGGAAGCGCGCACCTCCGGACAGGGAACCCCGCGATGACGCCGCAGATGATCGACACCGCCGTGCGCCTTGCCGACGTGCTGGCGCGGGAGAACGCGGCGCTGGCCGCGATGGACCTGGCGGGCGCCGCGTCGATGCTGGACGAGAAGTCCCGCGCCGCCGAGGCCTTCGCCGCGGCGCGCAGCGGGGCCGAGCGGGCGGCGGGGACCGGTGCGCCCGCCGACCTCGCACGGCAGGTGGCGGCGCGGCTGGTGAGCCTGGCGGAGGAGAACCGGCGGCTGCTGGAGCGCGGCATCGCCGTGCAGGGCGGCGTGCTGGGCTGCATCCTGCGCACCGCCAAGCCCGCCGGGCCGCAGCGCTACCGCGCCAGCGGCGCCCCCGCCGGCGACCGCGCGAACCCGGTGGCGCTGTCCGCCCGCGCCTGAGCCGGCATCCGGCGGCTATGATGCGGGGGCAAGAGGTAAGGATGCCCCCATGCCGTTGGACGTCGATCCACTGATCGCCCTGGGGGTGATCGCCTGCACCGCGCTGACCGACGCCGTCTATGTGTTCTTCAACGCCGCCGTCGTCGCCCGCCGCCGCGTCTGGGCGGCGAACTGGAGCGCGGCGTGGTACCTGCTCTCGGCCTTCGCGGTGATCAGCTACACGCAGAACATCGCCTATGTGCTGTTCGCCGCGCTGGGCTCCTGGCTCGGCGCCTTCGTTTCGGTGACATGGCTGCGCCGGAGCAAGTGACCGCGAAACGGCAACACTGGCGCTTCCCCGGAACGGGTACACTTTCCGGCCAGCCGTGGAAGAAAATCCCTGCCCCCCGCGTTTATGCTGCGCCATGCGCGATGACCAAGCGATTCCGGACCATGCGCCGGACGACGCCACTTGGCGCAGGCTGACGCGCCGCCTGCGCGATGCGTTCGACCCCAGCCCGCTGTACGACCCGGTCGTCGCGCCGCCGCAGGCCGATGACGGGTGCTTCGTGCTGGGCCGCATCGCGCAGTCGCTCGACGGGCGGATCGCGCTGCCGGACGGGCGCTCGCAATGGATCAGCGGGCCCGAGGACATCCTGCACACCCACCGGCTGCGCGCGCTGTGCGACGCCGTGGTGGTGGGAAGCGGCACGGTGCGGGCGGACGATCCGCAGCTCACGACCCGGCTGGTGGCGGGCGAGAGCCCGGTGCGGGTCGTGCTCGATCCGCGCCGGGCGCTGGGCGAAACCCATCGCGTGTTCCGGGACGGCGGCGCGACGCTGCTGGCCTGCGCCGAGGCGGCGGGCCTGCCCGCGCGGCACGGCGGGGCGGAGGTGCTGGCGGTGCCCGCCGGCGCGAACGGGCTCGATCTGTCCGCGCTGCTCGGCGCGCTGCGGGCGCGCGGGCTGCGGCGGCTGTTCGTGGAGGGCGGCGGCGTGACGATCTCCCGCTTCCTCGCCGCCGGCGCGTTCGACCGGCTGCACGTGACGATCGCGCCGCTGCTGCTGGGCTGCGGCGTGCCGGCCTTCACGCTGCCGGCGGCCGATTGCCTGTCGGAGGCGCTGCGCTTCGACTGGACCGCGCACCGCGTCGGCGCCGACCTGCTGCTGGACGTGCCGCTTTCGCGCACCTGCCTCGCCGCTGAATGATCGAAGCGCGCGCGTTCTGGACCGTCGCGCCCGGGCGCGGCGAATTGCGCGGCGAGACGCTGGCCGATCCCGCGCCCGATCAGATCGTGCTGCGCACGCTGGCGAGCGGCGTCTCGCGCGGGACGGAGGCGCTGGTGTTCGCGGGCCGCGTGCCGGCAAGCCAGCACGCGGCGATGCGCGCGCCGATGATGGCGGGCGCGTTCCCGTTCCCGGTGAAATACGGCTACAGCGCCGTGGGCGCCGATGCGGACGGGCGGCGCTTCTTCGTGCTGCATCCGCATCAGGACCGCATCGTCGCGCCGCGCGCCGCCTGCATTGCGGTGCCGGATCGGGTGCCGACGCCGCGCGCGGTGCTGGCCGCGAACATGGAGACCGCGCTCAACATCGCCTGGGACGCCGCCGCGCTGCCGGGCGAGCGGGTCGCGGTGATCGGCGCGGGCGCGGTGGGGCTGCTGACCGCCGCGCTGCTGGCCCGCATTCCCGCCACGCGCGTCACCGTGGTCGATCCGCTCGCGGCCCGCGGACCGGTCGCGCGCGCGTTCGGCTGCGCCTTCGCGACGCCCGAGGCCGCGCCCGCCGAGCAGGAATTGATTGTCCACGCATCAGGAACCGAGGCGGGTTTGCGCCTCGCACTCGCCTCCGCCGCGTTCGAGGCGCGCATCGTCGAGGCAAGCTGGTTCGGCGATGCCGCGCCCGCGATCCCGCTGGGCGAGGCGTTCCATGCGCGCCGCCTGCGCATCGTCGCGAGCCAGGTGGGCAGCGTCGCGCCCGCGATGCGCGGGCGGCGCACGCATGCCGAACGTCTCGCGCTCGCGCTCGATCTGCTGGATGATCCGGCCTTCGATCTGCTGCTGGACGGGCCGACGCGCTTCGAGGACATGCCGGAGGCGATGCCGCGCATCCTGTCGCAAGGCGGCCTGTGCCACGTCATCACCTATGGAAGCGACTGAATGTTCAGCCTGACGGTCTGCGATCACATCATGATCGCGCACAGCTTCAACGACCCCGCCTTCGGCCCCGCGCAGCGCCTGCATGGCGCGACCTACGCGGTGGAGGCGGAGTTCCGCGCGCCCGCGCTGGACCGCATCCAGCTTCTCATCGACATCGGCATCGCGAAGGCCGAGCTGCGCCGCGTGCTGGACACGCTCGATTACTCGAACCTGGACGACCACCCGGCGCTGGCGGGGCGCAACACCACGACCGAATACATGGCGTTCCATATCCACACGCTGCTCGCCGCCGCGTGCCGGGAGGGCAAGCTGGGCGAGGCGGGCCAGCGGCTCAGCGGGCTGAAGGTGCTGCTGCGCGAAAGCCCGGTGGCGTGGGCGGCGTTCGAAGGGCCGATCGGCTGATGCGCGCGGCGCTGGTGGTGCCGGTTCCGTTCGATACGGTGTCCGGCGGCTACGCCTATGACCGGCGGATCGTCGAAGGACTGCGCGCGGCGGGCCATGCGGTGGACGTGCTGGAACTGCCGGGCCGCCACGCGCCCGCCGATGCCGAAGCGTCCGCCGCCGCAACGGCGCTGTTCGCGGCGCTGCCGCCCGGCACGATCCCGGTGATCGATGGGCTCGCGCTGCCCGCCTTCGCGGGACGGGCGATGATGCTCGCCGAACGCGGCGCGGTCGCGCTGATCCATCATCCGACGGCGCTGGAGACCGGGCTGCGCGAAGCCGACAGCGCCACGCTGCGCGCCATCGAGCGCGACCTGCTGCCGCGCCTGCCGCGCGTGATCGCGACCAGCGAGGCGACGGCGCGCGGCCTGGCGGAGGAATTCGGCGTGCCCGCCGGGCGCATCGCGGTGGTGATGCCGGGCACCGACGATGCGCCGCGCGCGCACGGCTCGGGCGGCGAGAGCTGCGCGATCCTGTCGGTGGGCGCGGTGGTGCCGCGCAAGGGGCACGACATGCTGCTGCGCGCGCTGGCGCGGCTGTTCGACCTGGAATGGACGCTGACCATCGTGGGCTCCACCGCGCGCGATCCGGTGCATGCCGAGGGCATCGCGGCGCTTGCGGAGGAACTCGGCATCGCGCAGCGCGTCACGCTGGCGGGCGAGGTGGACGATGCGGCGCTGGCGGCGCTGTGGCACGGCGCGGATCTGTTCGCGCTGGCGACGCATTGGGAAGGCTACGGCATGGCGGTGGCCGAGGCGCTGAAGCGCGGCGTGCCCGTCGCCGTCACCAACGGCGGCGCGGCGGCGGCGCTGGTGACGGAGCAATGCGGCGTGGTGTGCCCGGTGGGCGATGCGGATCAGTTCTCCAAGGCGCTGCGCCGGCTGGTGTTCAACGCCGCGCTGCGCGCCGATTTCGCCGACGCCGCGTGGCATGTCGGACAGACGCTGCCCGACTGGCCCACCCAGGTGCGCGCCTTCGCGGGCGCGCTGGCCTTCGCGCCGACGCCCTAGGGTGACATTCTGGCCCCCTGACACGGGAGCCACGCCATGCTGCTTGGATGCATCGCCGACGATTTCACCGGCGCAACCGATCTTGCCTCCATGCTGGTGCGCGGGGGAATGCGCGCAGTGCAGCTCATCGGCGTGCCGGGCGCGGACGATCCGGTGCCGGATGCGGATGCGCTGATCGTCGCGCTGAAGTCGCGCACCGCGCCGGTGGGCGAGGCGGTGGCCGACAGCCTGGCCGCCTTCCACTGGCTGCGCGCGGCGGGCGCGCGGCAGTTCTTCTTCAAGTACTGCTCGACCTTCGACAGCACGGACGAGGGCAATATCGGCCCCGTCGCGGATGCGCTGACCGAGGCGCTGGGCTGCGGCTTCGCGCTCGCCTGCCCGGCCTTTCCGGCGAATGCGCGCAGCGTCTATCAGGGCCACCTGTTCGTGGGCAGCATGCTGCTGAACGAGAGCGGCATGGAGAACCATCCGCTGACGCCGATGCGCGACGCCAACCTGGTGCGCGTGCTGTCGCGCCAGACGACCGGGACCGTGGGGCTCGTGCCGTTCGCAACCGTCGCGCAGGGCGCGCAGGCGATCCGCCGTGCGATGACGGGGCTGAAGGAACAGGGGCGGCGCTACGCGATCGTGGATGCGGTGACGGATGCCGACCTTGTCGCGATCGGCGAGGCCGCGGAGAGCCATGCGCTGATCACCGGCGGATCGGGGGTCGCGATGGGGCTGCCCGCGAATTTCCGCCGCGCGGGCTTGCTGCCGGACGCATCGGCCGGCGGCGCGGCGCTGCCCGAGGTGGGCGGGCTCGCGGCGGTGCTGGCGGGATCGTGCTCGCGCGCGACGCTGTCGCAGATCGGCCGCGCGCGCGCCGAGCTGGAGGTGTGCGACCTCGATCCGCTCGCGACACCCGATGCCGATGCGCTGATCGCGCAGGCGCTGGCATGGGCGGCGCCGCGGCTGGGCGAGACGCCGGTGGTGATCGCCGCATCCGCAACGCCCGAGCGCGTGGCGGCGTTGCAGGAACGCATGGGACGCGCGGCGGCGGGCGAGCTGGTGGAGACCGCGCTCGCCGGCATCGCCGATGCGCTGGTGGCGCGCGGGGTGCGGCGGCTGGTGGTGGCGGGCGGCGAAACCTCGGGCGCGGTGGTCTCCCGCCTTGGCGTGCGCAGCCTGCGCATCGGCGCGGAGATCGATCCCGGCGTGCCCTGGACCTATGCCGAGCGCACGGAAGGCGCCGGTCTCAAGCTGGCACTTAAGTCCGGCAACTTCGGCGCGGCCGATTTCTTTATCAAGGCGTTCGCCGCGTAGCGCGGCGCGCTTCCGTCCCGGCAAGAAAAAGGGCGCCGCGAGGCGCCCTTTCCTTCGTACGGCCGCGTCGCGCCGTTCAGGACGACATGTCGCCCGAGGGCATGTCGCCCATCGCCGGCATCGCCTTCCGCTTGCGCATTCCGGCCTTCTTGGGAGCAGCCTTCTTCTTGGCGGCGGCCTTCTTCGGCGCAGCCTTCTTGGCGGCGGCCTTCTTGGGAGCGGCCTTCTTCT
>JAFEFJ010000114.1 GCA_018240635.1 Pseudomonadota bacterium
GCGCACCTTCCAGAACCTGCGGCTGTTCCAGGACCTGACGGCGCTCGACAACGTATTGGCGGCAATCCCCGGCCAGCCGGGCGAGGACGCGCTGACCGCGATCCTGCGCCCGCTGCACGTGGCCCGGGCGCAGCGCCGCGCGCGGGAGGCGGCGCGGGCGACGCTGGATCACATCGGGCTGGGCGCGCGGGCGGACGATTACGTGCGCAACCTGTCCTACGGCGAGCAGAAGCTGCTGACCATCGCGCGGGTGCTGGCGACGGGGGCGGAGTTGCTGCTGCTGGACGAGCCGGCATCGGGCCTGGCGGCGGGCGCGCTGGACGCGATCATGGCGCTGCTCCGCCGGTTGCAGGACGAGGGCAAGACGCTGCTGGTGGTGGAGCACAACACGCGCGTGGTGCAGCAGATCGCCGACGACGTTCTGTTCCTGCACCAGGGCCACCTGATGGCGCGCGGCACGCCGTCGGAGATCATCGCCGACCCGGCGCTGGCGGAGATCTATTTCGGGGGCGCGCTGTGAGCCTGCTGGAAGTGTCCGGCGTCAGCGCAGGATACGGGCCCAAGACGGTGATCGAGGACGTGTCCTTCGCGCTCGATCCCGGCGGGATCATGGCGTTCCTGGGCCACAACGGCGCGGGCAAGACCACCACGCTCAAGACGCTGATGGGGCTGCTGCCGGCGCGCGCGGGACGCATCGCCTTCGACGGCAAGCCGATGGACCGGATGGGCACCGCCGAGCGGGTGGCCGCAGGCCTGCGCCTGCTGCCCGAGGGGCGCGGCATCTTCCCCGACCTGTCGGTGGCGGAGAACATCGAGGTGGTGGCGGCGCGGCACGCGCGCGCGGGCGCGATGTTCACGCCCGAGGCGATCTACCGACTGTTCCCGGCGCTGGACGAGCGGCGCGCGGCGCGCGCGGGCAGCATGAGCGGCGGGCAGCAGCAGATGCTGGCCTTCGGCCTGTCGATCCTGGGCACGCCGCGCTGCCTGCTTCTGGACGAGCCCTCGATTGGGCTCGCGCCCAACCTGGTGGAGCGGCTGTTCGACCAGGTGAACGAGGTGTGCCGCGCGCATGGGGTGACGGCGATCCTGGTGGAGCAGAACGTGGCGGCGGCGCTGCGCATCGCCGACCGCGTGGTGATCATGAACAACGGGCGGATCGTGTTCGACGGCACGCCGGACGAGGCGCGCGCGGCGAATGTCTGGCACTACTTCTGAGCGATAACGGCGAGCGTATCGCCTTCCTCGACCGCCTGTTCCTCCTTCACCAGGATGGCCGCGACGACGCCGTCGCAGGGCGCATCGACGGGGATTTCCATCTTCATCGACTCGAGCAGGATCAGCGTGTCGCCCGCCGCCACCCGGTCGCCGACCGCGACCTCGATCTTCCAGACGGTGCCGTTGAGTTCGGAGGGGATGGCGGTTTCGGTCATGCAGCGGCCTTTTGCTGATCAGGATGATTGTCAGGGTTCCCCTCTCCGCCCCCGGGGGCGGAGAGGCCGGGTGAGGTGGGGGATTCCAGAGGGGTTCGTAGGGCCCACCTCACCCTCCCATCGCTGCGCGACGGGCCCCTCTCTCTCCCCCCCGCAAGCGGGCGGAGAGGGCGAGACTCGCCTGCCCGTCCGCTTGGGAATGTTTCACGGCCGCATCGCGAACGACGACAGGCCGGGCTTGAGCAGGGGCGCCGCGAGGCGGGCGAAGTCGCACAGCAGCGGGCGCGTCTGGCGCGGGTCGATGATCTCCTCGACCCAGAAGGTTTCGGCCGTGCGGAAGGGCGAGCGCAGCTTGTTCAGCCGGTCCTCGATCTCGCGCAGCTTCGCGGCCGGATCGGGGGCGGCGTCGATCTCGGCGCGGTAGGCGGCCTCGATCCCGCCTTCGAGCGGCAGCGAGCCCCAGTAGGCGGACAGCCACGCATAGCGCAGCGACAGCCGCCCGGCGGGCTGGTGCGCCGCGCCCGCCACGCCGAAGGAGTTGCGCATGATGATCGTGCACCACGGCACGCTGGTCTGGTTGATCGCCGTCATGGCGCGCACGCCGAGGCGGATCGTGGCGGCTTTCTCGGCCTCCAGCCCGATCAGGAAGCCGGGGCAGTCCATCAGGTAGACGACGGGCAGGTGGAAGGTTTCCGCCAGATCGACGAAGCGGACGATCTTGGCGCAGGCATCCGCCGTCCAGGCGCCGCCGTAATGGTAGGGATCGCTCGCCATCACCGCGACGGGGCGGCCTTCCAGCCGCGCGAGGCCGGTGACGATGGAGCGGCCGAACTGGCTGCCCATTTCGAAGAAGCTGCCGCGATCGACCACGCTCTCGACGATCGGGCGCACCTTGTACACTTTGCGCCGGTCGCGCGGGATGACGTGCATCAGCATTTCGTCGCGCCGCGCCGGATCGTCGGTTGCTTCCGTAACCGGCGGCAATTCGTGGACGGAATTGGGCAGGTAGGACAGGAAGCGCCGCGCGGCGGCGAAGGCTTCCTCCTCCGTATCCGTGGCGTGATCGACGGCGCCGCTGCGCGTCTGGATCTGCCAGCCGCCGAGTTCCTGCTTGCCGAGGCTCTGGCCAAGCCGCGCGACGACGGGCGGCCCCGCGACGAACATCGCCGAGGATTTCGTCATCACCGAGTAGTGGGAAGCCGCAAGGCGCGCGGCGCCGAGGCCCGCGACCGAGCCGAGGCCGAGCCCGACCACCGGCACGACGCCGAGATTGGCGGTGGTGAAGTGATAGGCGATGGTGCCGCCGACGCCGCCCGGCAGGTTGGCGCGGCCGCGGGTTTCGATGGTCTTGACCGAGCCGCCGCCGCCTGAGCCTTCGATCACGCGGACGATGGGCAGGTGGAACTGATTGGCCATCTGCTCGGCCATCAGCACCTTTTCCTTGATCGTCGCGTCCGCCGAGCCGCCGCGCACGGTGAAATCGTCGGCCACCACCACGACCGTGCGGCCGTCGATACGCCCGCGGCCGAACACGCTGTTGGACGGCGTGAGGTCGCGCAACTGGCCGTTGTCGTCGTATTCGGCGCGGCCGGCGATCAGGCCGAGTTCGTGGAAGCTGTCGGGATCGAGCAGCCGGCCGATGCGTTCGCGCACAGTGAGCCGGCCGCCGGCGTGCTGGCGCGCCACCTTCTCCGGCCCGCCCATGCGCCGGGCGAGCTCCTCGCGCGTCCTGAGTTCGTCAAGCTCCGGCTGCCAGTTCATCGCGGCTTCCCCCCATCCCGCGCGCAGCGAAAGTCTCCCCGCGCGGGACAGTGGTTTCGTCCGCTACTGTCCTGGAAGTGCGGTCGCCGGGCTGCGCACGCATTGCGCGTGCGGCGAGGCCGGCTGCTTCTTATGCGTTCGGAACTATCGTCGTTGCGGAGAAACGCTACACCCCGGCCCGGCGGGTCGCAAGGCGAGGGGGCGCGCCGGGAAGAGAGGCGCGGAAGGCGGCACGTCCAAGCGGCGCAGCCCCGCGACGGCCGACGGCCGCCGCGGGGTTGGCGGGCAGGTCAGTGCGCGGCGCGAATCTCGGCGGGACGGTTGCGGCCGTTGGTGACCACGGGTTCGGGCTTCGCCTGCGCGGCGTTGCGCAGGATGGTGCGCAGATCGCGCATGAAGGTCTGGCCGGCGGCGGTGCGCTGCACGAGGACGCTGCGGCGGTCCAGCGGATCGACCTTGCGGCGGATCAGGTCGAATTCCGCAAGCCGGTCGAGCGCACGGGTAATCGCGGGCTTCGAGACGGCGAGGCGCGCGGCGAGGCCGCGCACGGTCTGCGCTTCCGTCTCCAGGTAGCAGTGCAGGAGAACGCCAAGCTGCCGCGCGGACAGATCGGGCCCATCACGGCGCACCAGTTCCACGATCGTCGTGCGAAGGATCGCCGCAAGCGCTTCGGACTGCTCGTTGGTGCTCATGTCTCTGAACCTTTCGTTTCTTCGCCCGACCCCGCGCCGAGCGATCGTTTGTGTGTCACGGCTCGTTCGTCATGGTTCGACGCGAATCATGTCCGAACTCGTGTCATTTCGCCATATGTATGAATACGGAGCGTCGGCGCACGCCTTCGTGGACGATTGGCAGGCACGCGTCACACGCCGGACTCACCGCACATACGGTTCGGCGCAGGTGAGCCTGTTCGGACAGGCAACCCTCCCCCAACTCCGCAGACCGTATTTGGTTTCGCCGACATTGGTTTCGCTGCCACCGGTTCCCGGCGCATCGCGAGCCGGGTCCATTGGTCGCCCGATTCGTGCTGCGACTGCGAGAGGTAGTCCCCGCCGCATAACCCTTCCTATGCGGAAAGATTACCGGATCGTTAGAATCTGCAACGCAGCCGTTTCCTGTGGGTGATTTTTGCAGAGCCGTCGCGAAACCCGGCGCGAAACTTTTTTCTGGTAACGACTTAGCCAGAGGCCGCGAACGTGTCGGGCGGGAACATCGCGCGGACTGCATTGCAGACCTGCACGGACATGCGCGCGATTTCAGGCCGGTTCGACGCTCACGATCCTGAAAATCGCGTCATCCCCGTCGGGACGGCGGAGCGACACGTATTCGCCGGGACGGACGATCCGGAGGTCGAGCTCCCACAGCGGCTCGTCGGCGCCGCGCGTGCTGCGCAGCGCCCAGCCGCCGTCGATCTGTTCGAGCGCGCCCGTCCATTCGTCCCGGTCCGGCCAAAAACGGCGGACCAATGCGCCCGCAGCCGCGGGATCGACCTGACCCTGCGGCGAGAGGGGAACCGCCAGTTCAATTCCCTGTGCGACGTCGCCTTCCGGCTGACCGGGACCGCTGGCGAGAAGAGCGATGATGCGAAACATCCCTCCTCAAATGGCGACGCGGACGCCGAGTTCCACCACGCGGTCGCTGGGAATACGGAAGAACTCGGTCGCGGAGACGGCGTTGCGCGCCATCACCAGGAACAGCCACAGCCGCCAGATCGGCAGCTTCGGCACCATCGCGGGCACCAGCACCTCGCGGCCCAGGAAATAGCTCGCCTGCATTGGGTCGAAGGCGATGCCGCGCGCATTCAGGTCTTCCAGCGCGCGCGGAATGTTGGGGCTTTCCATGAAGCCGTAGCGCAGCACGACGCGGTGGATGCCCGGCGCAAGCTCGGCGGTTTCGGTGCGGCCTTCCGGTCCAACTTCCGGTTCGTCCACGTTCTGCACCGTGACGAACAGCACGCGCTCGTGCAGCACCTTGTTATGCTTCAGGTTGTGCAGCAGCGCCGCGGGCACGTAGTCCGGGTTGCCGGTGAGGAACACCGCCAATCCCGGCACGCGCACTGTGCGCGACTGCGGCAGGCGCGCGAGGAAGGAGGAGAGCGGCAGGCTGTCCTGCCGCCAGCGCGCGAGCAGCAGGTCGCGGCCGCGATGCCAGGACGTCATCAGCGCGGTGAGCGCGACGCCCATCACCAGCGGCACCCAGCCGCCTTCGGGGATCTTCAGGGCGTTGGACGCGAAGAAGGCGAAGTCGATGGCGAAGAAGCCGCCGAACACGCCGATCGCCGCGGCGCGCGACCAGCGGTATTGCCGGCGGTACACGACGGCGGCCAGCACGCAGGTGCAGAGGAAGGTGCCCGTGACCGCGATGCCGTAGGCGGCGGCCAGATTGTCGCTGGTGCGGAACACTGCGACCAGAACCAGCACGCCCACCAGCAGCGCGTTGTTGACCTGCGGGACGTAGATCTGCCCTTCCTCGGTCGTGGAGGTATGCCGCACCGTCATGCGCGGCAGGAAGCCAAGCTGCATGCACTGGCGTGTGACCGAGTAGGCGCCGGAAATCACCGCCTGGCTGGCGATCACGGTGGCGATGGTGGCGAGCCCCACCATCGGCAGCCGCATCCAATCGGGGGCGAGCAGGAAGAACGGGTTCTGCAGCGCCGCGCGGTCTTCCAACATCAGCGCGCCCTGGCCGAAATAGTTCAGGACCAGAGCCGGCAGCACGAAGAAGGTCCAGGAGACGCGGATCGGCTGGGCGCCGAAATGGCCCATGTCGGCGTACAGCGCCTCGGCCCCGGTGACGCACAGCACGACCGCGCCGAGCACGATGAAGGCGTGGCTCTTGTGCTCGATCGCCAGTTGCACGCCGTAGGAGGGCGAGAGCGCCAGCAGGACGTGCGGATGATCGACGATGGCGAGCAGGCCCAGCGCGCCGATGACGATGAACCAAACCACCATGACTGGGCCGAAGATCCGGCCCACGCTGCCGGTGCCGCGCCACTGCATGGCGAACAGCGCGATGATGATGACGGCGGAGATCGGCAGCACGTAGGTCTGCAGGGCGGGGGCCGAGACCTCCAGACCCTCGACCGCCGAGAGGACGGAGATGGCGGGGGTGATGACGCCGTCGCCGAAGAAGAGGCAGGCGCCGGCGATGCCGATGAGGGCGAGGGCGTGCCGGGTGGTTTCGCCCACCGAGACGCGCTGCGCGAGCGCCATGAGGGCGAGGATGCCGCCCTCCCCCCGGTTGTCGGCGCGCATCACGAGCGAGACGTACTTGATGGTGACGACCAGGATCAGCGACCAGAAGATCAGGGACAGGATGCCCATGATCTCCAGCGGCGTGACGCTGGTGCTGTCGAACATCTGGATGCTGGCCTTGAAGGCGTAGAGCGGGCTGGTCCCGATATCGCCGTAGACCACGCCCAGAACGGCCAGGATCGCCCCGAAGCCCGGCGCGGTACGCTTCGCCGCGTCGGCCGTCACGGCCGCGGTCATCGCCGCCAACTCATGCGTAGCCCGTCCCTGATTGCCCCGCAGGACTGCCCGGCGGAAGCCTGACCGGCGGGCGACTGCTCCGCTGGACCGTTCCGCCGCATACGCTTCAAGCGCGCCGGAGACAAGCGGCGGGCGCCCTTGGCCGGCGCCGGGCATCCCCGGCGCCGGATGGCGCGCGCGGCGCCCGGACGGCGGCGCCGATCAGCGGGCGGGGGCGGCGGCGCCCCGGGCGCTCGCGATCTCGGCGCGGACTTCGGCGGCGAGTTCGGGGTTGGCGCGCCGGATCTGGCCGACCCGGAGCGCCGCGGCGGCGCCGGGCAGCGGCTGGCGCTCCCACGCTTCGAGGAACAGCAGATCCATCGCCGCGCGTTCGTCGCTGAACGAGCGCAGGGCGCGGCGAACGGCGTTCGTAAGGGGGAACGCAGGGCCGGGTGACGTCATGGGCAGGCATCCTTGCGGGGTCCGCACATCCGGACGGCGCGCGCCGAAGCGATACGCCATCCGGATTGACGCTCATTTAAGGGCGACCGCGTCCGTCCGCCAGCACAAGCCCGTGACCGCGTTGTGACATTTCGCCACGGACTTCAATAGGTTGTGCGGCACCGTTCAGATGCCGCCAACGTGATCGGTCCGATCAGTAGCGGTAGAGCTCGTGCTTGAAGGGCCCCGCGACCGAGGTGCCGATATACTCGGCCTGCTTCGGGGTGAGCTTGGTCAGCGTCGCGCCGACCTTGGCCAGGTGCAGTGCGGCCACCTTCTCGTCGAGGTGCTTGGGCAGGGTGTAGACCTTGCGCTCGTATGTGCCGGCGGGCGCGGTCCACAGTTCGATCTGCGCGAGCACCTGATTGGTGAATGAGGCGCTCATGACGAAGCTGGGGTGGCCGGTGGCGTTGCCGAGGTTCACCAGCCGCCCCTCGCTCAGCACGATCAGGCGCTTGCCGTCGGGGAACACGACCTCGTCCACCTGCGGCTTGACGTTCTCCCAGCGGTAGTTCCGCAGCGCGTCGATCTGGATCTCGCTGTCGAAGTGCCCGATGTTGCACACGATCGCGCGGTGCTTCATGGCGCGCATGTGGTCGATCGTGATGACGTCCACGTTGCCGGTGGCGGTGACGAAGATGTCGCCGCGCGGGGCGGCGTCGTCCATCGTGACCACCTCGTAGCCCTCCATCGCCGCCTGCAGGGCGCAGATCGGGTCGATTTCGGTGACCATGACGCGGCAGCCGGCGTTGCGGAGCGAGGCGGCGGAACCCTTGCCGACATCGCCGAATCCGGCGACGACGGCGACCTTGCCCGCCATCATCACGTCGGTGCCGCGGCGGATGCCGTCCACCAGCGACTCGCGGCAGCCATAAAGGTTGTCGAACTTCGACTTGGTCACGCTGTCGTTGACGTTGATGGCGGGCACCAGGAGCGTGCCGGCCTTGGCCATGTCCCACAGGCGGTGGACGCCGGTGGTGGTCTCCTCCGACAGGCCGCGCACGTCGGCGAGCATCTCAGGATATTTCTGGTGCATCAGCAGCGTGAGGTCGCCGCCGTCATCGAGGATCATGTTCGGCGTCCAGCCGTCCGGGCCGCGCACCGTCTGCTCGATGCACCACCAGAACTCCTCCTCGTTCATGCCCTTCCAGGCGAACACGGGCACGCCCGCGGCAGCGACGCCGGCGGCGGCGTGGTCCTGGGTGGAGAAGATGTTGCAGGACGACCAGCGGACGGTGGCGCCGAGCGCGGTCAGCGTCTCGATCAGCACGGCGGTCTGGATGGTCATGTGCAGGCAGCCCGCGATGCGCGCGCCGGCGAGCGGCTTGCTGGCGCCGTATTCCGAGCGCAGCGCCATCAGGCCGGGCATCTCGTCCTCGGCCATGGCGATTTCCTTGCGGCCCCACTCGGCGAGGCTGAAGTCCTTCACCTTGTAGTCGGCGGCGGCGGCATGGTCGGCCATGAGGGGCTCCTGAATTGGTCGGCGGGGCTATATAAAGATATCTGCATATTTGCAAGCCGCGTCGGCTGCCCCGGTCACTCCGTCCCGTCCCACCCGCAGCGCGCCATCGCGTCGCGCATGTGGGGCGGCACCGGGGCGACGGCGGCGACGGGCGGATCGAGATCGAGGCGGAGCGCGCGGGCGAGCAGATGCAGGCGCCCCTGCCCGCCGCCGTAGAGCGGGTCGCCCAGGACCGGGCAGCCGAGGGACGCGCAGTGGACGCGGACCTGGTGGGTGCGCCCGGTGCGCGGCGACAATTCGAGCCAAGCCAGGCCGCCCGCCGCGCCGCGCAGCCGCCACAGGGTGACCGCGGGCTGGCCGCCGGGGGCGATTTCCATGCGCCATCCGCCGGGACCGCTGCGCCGGACGAGCGGCGCGTCGATGGTGCCCGTGTCGCCGTCGGGCACGCCGGCGACGACCGCCCAGTAGATCTTGTGCGCGCGGCCTTCGGCGAAGTGCCGCTGCGCCTCGATCAGCGCGGCGCGGCGCAGCGCGATCAGCAGGCAGCCGGCGGTGTCGGCGTCCAGCCGATGGGCGAGCCAGGGCCCGTCGCGGCGGCGCGAAAGTCGCGGAAAGAACGACTCGACGCTTGGGCCGCCGCGCGGGCCGGGATGCGCCGGCAGGCCCGCCGGCTTGTCCAGCACGACGAAGCGATTGTCGGCGAACAGGACGGGCGGCAGGGGAAGCTGCGGGGGAGGCGGCGGGGCAAGCGGAGGGGCGCGGCGGGCGTTCACGGAGCGCGCGCGCTTTCGGGAAAGATCGCTTCCACGGCGGGGAACGCCGCGCCTTCGTGGCGGGCGAGCAGATCCAGGAGCCGTTCCGCGAGGGACCACACCGCTTCGTCGTGCGCGAGATGGTGTGTCATGACGCCGACCGGCTCGCTGCGCGGCACGAGGCCGTAGCGGCGCAGGCGGAGTGCGGCGAGCAGCGGCCGCACGGCTTCGGCCTCGGGCACGGCGGTATGGCGGTCCCAGTCGATGACATCGGCATGGATGTTGTGCGCCGGCATCGGGATGTCCGCGAAGTCGCGGTCCACGGAGACCACGCGGAGCCCGGCCGCGGCGGCGGCGGGCGCCAGGGCGGGGGCCAGCGCGTTGAACGGTGGAACGAGAACCTTGAGCGCCCGGCTGCCGAAAAGCGTGCCGAGCCGCGCGGCGGCGCCGGCCAGCTCGGCCTGCACCGAGGCGGCATCGCGTGAGGCCGGATATTCCGATGGCGGCGCGCCGGGCTGCGCATGGTTGCGGTGCGTCCAGCCATGCACGAGCACGCGCACCGCCTCCTCCGGCGCGATGCGGGCGGCGAGCGCGGGATCGGCCTCCGCCGGAATGACGGCGAGGGCGAGCGGGATCCGCAGCCGTTCGCGCAGCGCCAGCAGGCGGTCGAGCGCCGCCGACGGCGCCACCGCATCGTCGTCGCGCCACCAGAAACGGGCGGGAGCGGCCCGCCACCGGGCGAGTTCGCGCGCGAGCGCATCGAACGGGTCGCTTCCGGTCGCGAGCAGCCGGGACCAGCGACGGATACTTGCCCGCAACAGACGCCGGTGGGGGGCCGGACGGGGGACGGACAGGGACGTCACGGAGCCCGCCGAAAAAAAATTTTCGCCGTGGGGGACTGAGGCGTGCGGCGCATCGTTATGTCCAACAACGGTTCCCCCGCGCGCGCATTGACCAAATTGTGCACGCCATCTCGCGGCGTGAGAAATAGAAAAAGGAAGCTTGTCCTGAATTGCATAGTATTTCCATGCATTGACGCACTGCGGATCGCGTATCGATACGTGATCGACATTACTTTCCGGTTGCCTGCTCGCGCTTTTGCGATCTACAAGCGCATTGCTTCTGATAACGCATTCGAGAGCGGCGACTCATATCAGCTCGACGCATTTGACGAAAATGGTCTTCCGATCAGGACGCTTTCAGCTGGAAACTTCCAATAAATAGACGATTTTCAGGGCAAGTTCGGGGAATTTCATCCATGGGTTGTGGCGTCTCGCGGGAAGGGGCGCTCGCGGGCGCCACCTCCCTGCCGATCTGCGCCAACTCTCTGTTACAAAACGTTGATTTTCGCAACAAAAGCGTTGGCACGGTGCCTCTCACCCACTGAATTTGCAAGTAAACGGAATTTGGACGGGGCGCGAAGAAATGAACGACGAACGACTTGCGCCGGGCGGCCGGGTACCGTCCGCCACCGGTGTCCGCCGGACGGATGACGCGTCATGACCACCGGCATCGTCACGGCAGCCAACGACACCGCCACAGTCGCCGCCACGTCCACGATTGCGATCAACGCCACCTCGAACGACACCGATACCAACGGCAAGACCCTGTCGGTAGTGTCCCTGAACACGACGGGCACCAAGGGCCTCGCCACGATCGACCCGGCGACGGGGATGATCGATTACAGTCCGAACGGCGCCTTCGCCTATCTGAGCGCGGGGCAGACCGCCACCGACACCCTGAAATACACCGTCTCGGACGGCGTCGGCGATACCTCGACCGCCACCGTGACGATCACCGTGACCGGCGTGAACACGCCGCCCGTCGCGAATGCCGACAGCGCGACGATGACGGCGGCCACCAGCTACGTGAACATCGCGCCGCTCGCCAACGACACCGACGTCAACAAGGCGGACAAGCTCACCTTGGTTTCGGTCAACACGACCGGGACCAGGGGACAGGTGATCATCAATTCAACCTACAACACGATCACCTACGAGCCGCATCAGGTCTATGCCTATCTGAGCGTGGGCGAGACGGCGACCGACACGTTCCAGTACACGGTTTCTGACGGCCAGGGCGGCACCTCGACCGCGACCGAGACGGTCACCATCACAGGCGTCAACGTGGCGCCGAAGGCGGGCACCGTCACCGCCTCGACCGCTGCCTACACCGCGGTGTCCATCAATCCGCTCGCTATGGTGACGGACACCAATCTCGACGACATCGAGACCCTGACCGGGGTGGTCACCACAGGGACCAAAGGGTCCGTCACGTTCAATTCGGCGACTGGACTGATCGCCTACGCGCCGAACGATGCGTTCGATTACCTGAGCGTCGGCAAGACCGCGACCGATACCTTCCAGTACACGGTCTCCGACGGGCATGGCGGGACCAGTACAGGCAAGGTCAGCGTCGTCGTCTCCGGCGTGAACGTGGCCCCCGTGGCGACCAGCCAGACCGGCGCCATCGCGGCAAACGGCGCTTCGGTGTGGC
>JAFEFJ010000115.1 GCA_018240635.1 Pseudomonadota bacterium
GGCCGGACTGCCTGCGCCGTCCGTCGTCCGCACGGCGAAGATCGCGACGATCGACGGCGAGGTCGCAGAGCGGCTCGGCGCATTGCCGGATGCCGAAAGGCACGCCGTTGCCGATGTCCTGACCGCCAGCCTGTCCCGCGTTCTCTCCGGCCGCCGCCACCGTTGACCACCACCCTCGCCTCGGCTGCATTGGGAACCATCAGCAGGAGGCGCCCATGGCAAGCACCCTTCCCGCCGCCATCGTGTTCGACACGTTCGGCACCGTCGTCGATTGGCGGACCAGCCTGATCGACGATCTCTCGGCCTATGGCGCGCAGCGCGGCATTTCCGCCGACTGGCCGGCGCTGGTGGATGCGTGGCGCGCGGCCTACCGGCCCTCGATGGACCGGGTGCGCAAGGGCGAACTGCCCTGGACCCGGCTCGACGACCTGCACCGCGGCTCGCTCGACCGGCTGGTGGCCGAGCACGGCATCACCGGGCTCACCGAGGAAGACCTGGTCCACATCAACCTGGGCTGGCACCGGCTGCGGCCCTGGCCCGATTCCGTGCCGGGACTCACGCGGCTCAAGGCCCGCTTCATCATCGGCCCGCTGTCGAACGGCAACGTCTCGCTGCTGACCAACATGGCCAAGCACAGCGGGCTGCCCTGGGACATGATCTTCGGCTCCGACCTGTTCGGCCACTACAAGCCCGATCCGGAGACCTATCTGGGCGTCGCCAAGCTGCTCGACCTGCCGCCCGGCCGCGTGATGATGGCCGCCGCCCACAACGACGACCTGGCGGCGGCGCGCAACTGCGGGCTGATGACCGCCTTCTTCCCCCGCATCGTCGAATACGGCCCCTTGCAGAACCGCGACTACGCCGCCGACGGCCCCTGGGACTACGTCGTCCGCGACATCGAGGATCTGGCGGCGCAACTGGGGGCGTAGAGCCCTATCCGGCGGGCCGCTCCGTCCGATGCCGCGCGAGCCAGCCCATCGTCGCGTCCGGCTCGGCGTCCACGCTCGGCAGGTACGGCTTTATGTCCAGCAGCGCCGTGCCGTCGATGCAGTCCAGGTAGCGCACACGTAGCCGGTCCGGCGCGGCGAAGCCGTCGAAGGCAACGACCGAAAGCCCGATCGGATTGGGCCGCCACGGCGCGCGCGTGGCGAACACCCCGCGCTCCTCCCCGTCGAAGGGCGGGGAGAACCGCAGCGCGGGCGCGCCCGCCTGATCGAGCCAGTAGAGCAGGATCAGGTGCGAGAACCCGTCCAGGTCCTTCAGCCCCGGCACGAATTCCGCGTCCATCACCGCCTCGCACACGGGCGCGGGATCGAGCTGCCGCCCGTTGCGCGGACAATCCGCCCGCGTCGCGAACGGCGTGCGCAGCACGCCGATCGGACGCAGGAGGAAGGTGGCGGGCGTGCCGGTCGTCAAATCCGCTCGAACACCGCCGCGATGCCCTGGCCGCCGCCGATGCACATCGTCACCAGCGCGTAGCGGCCGCCGATGCGCTCCAGCTCATAGAGCGCCTTCACGGTGATGATCGTGCCGGTGGCGCCCACGGGATGGCCGAGCGAGATGCCCGAGCCGTTCGGGTTCACCTTCGCCGGATCGAGGTCGAGCCCACGCGTCACCGCGCAGGCCTGCGCGGCGAAGGCCTCGTTCGCCTCGATCACATCCAGGTCGCGCACCGTCAGCCGCGCCCGCTCAAGCGCGATTTTCGTCGCCGGCACCGGGCCGATGCCCATGATCTTCGGATCGACGCCCGCATGGCCGTAGGACACGAGGCGCGCCATCGGCTTCAGCCCGCGCTTCTCGGCGACGCTCCGCTCCATCAGCACCACCGCCGCCGCGCCGTCGTTGATGCCCGAGGCGTTGCCGGCCGTGACGGTGCCGTCCTTCTGGAAGACGGGCTTCAGCTTCTCGAAGTCCGACAGCGCGGCCTCGTGGCGCACATGCTCGTCGGTGTCGAACGTCACCTCGCCCTTCCGGGTCTTCTGCACGATCGGCAGGATCTGCGCCTTGAAGCGGCCTTCCTTGATCGCGGCCGAGGCACGGCGATGCGACTCAAGCGCCAGCGCGTCCTGGTCGGCGCGGGTGATGTTGTGCTGCGCCGCCACGTTCTCGGCCGTCACACCCATGTGGATGTTGTGGAACGGGTCGTGCAGCGCGGCGGTCATCATATCGACCAGTGCCACGTCGCCCATGCGCGCGCCCCAGCGCGTTGACGGCGATAGGTAGGCCGAACGACTCATGCTCTCCGCGCCGCCGCCCACCGCAATGTCGGCGTCGCCCAGCAGGATCGCCTGCGCCGCGGTCAGCACCGCCTGCAGGCCCGATCCGCACAGCCGGTTCAGCGTCAGGCAGGGCACGTGATCGGCCACGCCCGCGTCCAGCGCCGCGACGCGCGAGAGGTACATGTCGCGCGGCTCGGTGTGGATGACGTTGCCGAACACCACATGCCCGACCTCCTTGCCGTCCACCTTCGCCCGCGCCATCGCCTCGCGCACCACGGCCGCGCCCAGCGCGGTGGGAGGCATGTCCTTCAACCCGCCGCCGAAATCCCCGATGGCGGTACGCACGCCGCTGACCACGACCACGTCGCGCTGCATCTCTCTCGTCCTTCCACCCGATGTGGCAAATTGCGGTTCGAGCTTACCCGATCGCCGTGCTACCGGCGAGTAGGGACAGCCGACCCACGGAATCCGACTGGTAGGACCATGCCGACACCCGCCCCCGACACCCGCACCCTGAGCGTCGCCACGCCCACGCTGGAGATCGGCTACGAGGAAAGTGGCCCTGCCGACGGGCCGCCCGTCATCCTGCTGCACGGCTTCCCCGACGACGTGCGCACCTGGGACGGGGCGGTGGGCCCGCTCGCCGCCGATGGCTGCCGCGTCATCGTGCCCTGGCTGCGCGGCTACGGCCCGACGCGCTTCACCGACGCGATGGCGCCGCGCTCCGGCCAGCAGGCGGCGCTGGGCGCGGACCTGCGCGCCTTCATGGCGGCACTTGGGATCGAGCGCGCGACGCTCGGCGGCTACGACTGGGGCGGGCGCGCGGCCTGCATCCTGGCAGCGCTGCGCCCGGAACGGGTGCGCGGCCTGCTGACGATCACCGGCTACAACATCCAGAACATCCCGGCCTCGCTCCGCCCGGCCGGCGCGGCCGACGAATACCGCTACTGGTACCAATGGTATTTCCACACCGAACGCGGCCGGGTCGGGCTGGAGCAGAACCGCCGCGACATCTGCCGGCTGCTGTGGCGGCTGTGGTCGCCCAACTGGCGGTTCGGCGACGAAACCTTCGACATCACCGCCGACAGCTTCGACAACCCGGATTTCGTGGACGTGGTGATCCACTCCTACCGACACCGCCACCGCGCCGCCCCCGGCGACCCGGCGCTGGAGCCGATCGAGGCGCGGCTCGCGGGCCAGCCGCCGATCAGCGTGCCCACCATCGTCCTGCACGGCGAGGCCGATGGCGTGGACGTGCCGGAGAACAGCGCCGGCGACTCGCGACACTTCACCGGCCCCTACCGGCGCGAGGTGGTGCCCGTGGCGGGCCACTTCCTGCCGCGCGAGACGCCGGAAAAGGTGGTCGAGGCGATCCGCGAGCTGCTGGCGGGAACCGAGGCGTAGCCGCCGTCAGGACAGCGCCCAGTTGGTCGTCGCCTGCGCGATCAGGCGGCCGTCGCCGGTTTCCTCGGTGATGGCGATGGCGGCGGAGAACAGGCGGCGGCCGGCGCGCAGCGGCGTCGCCTCGGCGACCAGGGGCAGGTTGCGGCCGCCGCGGAGGAAGTTGATCGTCAGATCGACCGTCACCGCGTCCGCGTCGCCCGTGCGCGCCAGGATCAGCGCATAGGTCGCGACATCGGCGGCGGCGAACAGGATCGGCCCCGCGACCACCCCGCCGGGCCGCAGCACCTGCGGGCCCGCATTGATCCGCAGCCGCGCGCGTTCCGGCCCGGCCGCCATCACGTCGAAGCCGAACAGCCCGGTGAGCTTCAGCCCGTCGGCGATGTGCGCGGCGATCCGCTCCAGCGTCCAGTCCACGCGCATCCCCTTCGTCGCCGGCGGCGTGATGATACCGCGCCGTCCCCCCTGAACAACCGCCGCGAAGCCCGGCATACTCCCCGTGCAGGGGAGAAACGTTATGCCGTTCAAGGTCGAAGTCGGGCCGCCGCAGATTTCCATCCATCAGGCCCAGACGGTCCTGATCACCGAACCCGATGGCCAGATCGGCTGGCCGTCCGACAAGGGGCTGTATTTCCGCGACACCCGCGTCATCAGCGCCTGGGCGATCTACGCCAACGGCGAGCCGTGGGAATTGCTGAACGGCGGCGCGGTCAATTACGACACCGCCCGAATCTTCCTGACCAACCGCAAGTTCCTCACCGAGGATCGCGAGATCGAGCCGCGCACACTCGCCATGGTGCTCTCGCGCGCCGTGGACCGCGGCCTGCACGAGGACATCGACATCGCCAACCACGGCCAGGAGCCGATCCGGTTCAACCTCGAAATCGCCGTCCGCTCGGATTTCGCGGACATCTTCGAGGTGAAGTCGAACCGCATCGTCCGCCGCGGCCGCATCACCACCGAATGGTCCGACCACGCGCAGCGATGGCGCACCACCTACGAGAACGGCGACTTCAGGCGCGCCGTCGCCATCCGCACGCAGCTCGGCGGTCCGTCCATCATCTACGCCAACGGCCGCCTCACCTTCGACATCGCACTTGCGCCGGGCGAGAGCTGGCACACCTGCCTGCTCTACGACCTCACCGACGGCCAGCACCACATGACCGCCCCCTCGGTCTGCATGCACGAGGCGGATACGTCGAACCATCGGCGCTCCGCCCGCGAGTGGCAGGACCGCGTGCTGAAGATCCGCACCAGCAACGAGGAGTTCTACCGCTTCTACCACCAGGCGATCGAGGACATGGCGGCGCTGCGCCTGCCCATCGAGGGCACCGACCACATGGTGTTCATCCCCGCCGCGGGGCTGCCATGGTTCGTCGCCCCGTTCGGCCGCGACAGCCTGATCGTTTCGTTGCAGAACATGCTGATCTATCCGGACTTCGCGCGCGGCGCGCTCGACGTCCTGGGGCGCTATCAGGCGACCGAGCGCGACGACTGGCGCGATGCCGAGCCGGGCAAGATCCTGCACGAGATCCGCTACGGCGAGCTTGCGCATTTCAAGCTGATCCCGCACACGCCGTACTACGGCACCGCGGACGCGACGATGCTCTACCTGATCGTGCTGCACGCCGCGTGGCGCGCCACCGGCGACCTGTCGCTGGTGGAGAAGCACCTGCCGAACGCCGAGGCGTGCCTGCACTGGATCGACAACTACGGCGACCGCGACGGCGACGGCTTCCAGGAGTACCAGACCCGCTCAACCGCCGGCTACGAGAACATGGCGTGGAAGGATTCCGGCGATTCCGTCAGCTACGAGGACGGCACGCTGGTCAAGGGGCCGAAGGCGCTGTGCGAGCTGCAGGGCTACGTCTACGATGCGTGGCAGCGCATGGCGAGCGTGTTCGACGCGCTCGGCAAGACGCAACGCGCCGCCGAACTGCGCGCCAAGGCCGGCGCGCTGTTCAAGAAGTTCAACGACACGTTCTGGGACGAGGAAGCGGGCTTCTACGCCTACACGCTGGACGGCGAGAAGCGGAAGGTGATGTCGGTCGCCTCCAACCCCGGCCACCTGCTGTTCTCCGGCATCGTGCCGACGGAACGCGCGGGCGCGGTGGTGTCCCGCCTGCTCGCGCCGGACATGGAGAGCGGCTGGGGCATCCGCACGCTGTCGGCGAAGCACAAGCGGTACAATCCGTATTCCTACCAGAACGGCTCGGTCTGGCCGCACGACAACGCGATCATCGCGCTCGGCTTCCGCCGCTACGGCTTCGTGAACGAGGCCAACCGCATCGCGCGCGCTATCTCGGGCGCGGCGAGCTACTTCCTGTCGAACCAGATGCCGGAGCTCTACGCAGGCATCGAGCACAACACCTACAATTTCCCGGTGCAGTATATCGGCGCGAACGTGCCGCAGGCCTGGGCCGCCGGCTCTGCCTTCGCGCTGCTGCAATCCATCCTGGGAGTGCGTCCGGACGCGCCGAACGGGCGGCTCTATATCGACCCGCAGCTGCCCGCGTGGCTGCCGGACCTGGAGGTGCACGACCTGCGCCTCGGCGGGCACCACTTCTCGCTCCGCTTCCGCCGCAACGGCGAGGGCACGGATTACGAGGTGCTGTCCGGCGACCCGCATGCCGTCATCCGCCAGGACTTCGCCTCCGGCCCCGCCCTGCCGATCTAGCCGATCAGCCCTCTCCGCCCGCGGGGCGGAGAGGGGCATCCGCCCCCCTTACCTTGCGAACCGCGCCCGCGTCCGGCATTTAGCGGCCCGGATTGTGACGCCAGGGCCACGAGGGGAGAGACGCCATGTTGCGCAGGGCGCTGATTTGCCTGTTTGCATTGCTGCCGTTCGCGGCGGCCCGGGCCGATTCCGGCCCGGCGCCGGCCGAGATCAAGATCGGCCACCTGCACGCCAGCTCGGGCGCCTATGCCAGCATCTCGATGCCGGTCTACACGGCGCTGAAGATGTGGGTCGATCAGACCAACGCATCGGGCGGCGCCTTCGTGAAGGCCTACAACAAGAAGATCCCGCTCAAGCTGATCAGCTACGACGACCAGAGCAGCACCGCCACGGCGGCGACGCTCTACAACCAGCTCATCACCCAGGACAAGGTGGACATGCTGGTCTCCGACAGCGGCTCGGTGCTCACCTCCGTCGCGGTGCCGATTGCCAAGGAACACAAGATGTTCCTCTTCGATCCCACCGGCACCGGCGCGCCGTTCTTCGTGGACAACCCCTACATCGCGCTGATCGCCGATCCGGTTTCGACGATCTGGCCGAAATACATCGCCGACTTCCTGAACGACGACGGCGTGAAGGCGGGCATCAAGCGCGTCGCGATCCTGTACAGCACCAACGACTTCACCGGCACGCAGGCCAACGCGGTGCGCGGCTTCATCAAGAACGCCGGCAAGCTCGATATCGTCTACGACCAGGGCGTGCCCACCAACACCTCCAACTACACGGTGCTGATCAACAACATCGCCGCCGCCAACCCCGATGCCGTGATCACGCTGGGCTACACCGGCAACGACATCGCCTTCCTGCGCAACCTGCAGGACTCGGGCCAGAAGTTCCGTTTCCTGTTCTCGATCTATCCGGGGATCGAGACCGCGACGCTGCTGAAGAACGTCGGCGCGGACGGGCTGAACGGGCTGTTCACCTACGTCACCTCGGCGGCCTACGAGTACAAGCCCGAGGTCGGCATGAACCTCGAGCAGTTCCGCGAGGCGTTCGAGAAGGTGGGCCCCGCCTCGGGCGTGGAGTTCGGCTTCAACGCCATCGCCGGCTACACCGTTGCGCTGGTGCTGCAGGAGACGCTGGCGCACGCCGACGCGCTCGATCAGGAGTCGCTCAAGAAGGCGGTGTTCGGCCTGTCCGGCAAGCTCAAGACGCTGGACGGCACGTTCGAGCTCGATGAGCACGGCGCGCAGATCGGCGAGATCACGCCGCTCGGCCAGATCCACAAGGACGGCAAGAACGTGAAGCTGACGGTGGTGTACCCGCACGAGCTTGCGACCGGGCAGGCGGACCTGTCGGGTAAGTGAGCCGTCGATACCTGCGTAGGGTGGGCTCAGGCCCACCCTACGGATCGCACCGGCGGCGGGAGGACATGGGCCGATGCTGATCGGCGCGGTCCTCTCGGGCCTGATCTTCGGCCTGTATTTCACCCTCGTCGGGCTCGGGCTGAACCTCGTCTTCGGCGTCATGCGCATCGTCAACCTCGCGCATGGCGATTTCCTGATGCTGGGCGCCTTCGCCGCGTTCTGGGCCTTCCACCTGTTCGGCCTGCATCCGCTGGTCGCCGCCGCCGCCGTGCTCGTGGTGTTCGTGGTGATCGGCCTGCCGCTGTACTACCTCGTGGTGCCGCGGCTGCAGCAGGCGCGCGACGCGGAGATGCTGTCGATCATCCTGTTCTTCGGCCTCGCGCAGATGATCGAGGCCGCCACCACCATCGCCTTCGGCACCTCCGAACGCTCGATCCCCGGCCGCGTGCTGGGCACCGGGCCGGTGATGCTGCTCGGCCAGCGCCTCCCGTCGGCCTGGGTGTTCGGCGCGGCGGTCAGCGCCGTCGCGGTCGCGGGCGTCTATCTGTATCTGTATCAGACGCGCCTCGGCCGCCTGACGCGCGCGGTGATGGTCAGCCGCGACGAGGCGCTGGCCACCGGCATCGACGTCCACCGCGTCTCCGCCATCGCCTTCGGCATCGGCATCGGGCTCGCGGGCATCGCGGGCGTCTTCGCGCCCTTCATGCTGGGCAGCGTCACCCCCGCCATCGGGCCGGAGATCAACGTCGCCGCGTTCGCGGTCATCGTGGTCGGCACGCTCGGCAATCCGCTCGGCACCGTGCTGGGCGGCATCGTCTACGGCGTGTCGCTGATGCTGATGCAGACCTATCTGAGTTCCTGGGCGAACCTGCTGCCCAACCTGCTGCTGATCGCCGTGCTGCTGACCCGCCCCGAGGGCCTGCTCGGCCGCAAGGTGCGCCGCGCATGAAGCTGCGTGTGGGCGATGCGGTCCTGGCGGCGGCGGTGGTGGCGCTGATGGCGGTGCTGCCCAGCGTCTATTCGAACGAGCTTCTGCTGTTCAACTTCGTGATGTTCCTGACGCTCTCGCAGGGGCTGAACATCCTGTACGGCTTCACCGGCTACCTGCCCTTCGGCTACGTGGGCTTCTTCGGCGCGGGCGCCTACGGCTTCGCCATCGCGGTGATGAACTACGGCGCGGGACCGCTGCCCGCGATGCTGATCGCCGCCGCCGCCGCGGTGATCCTGGCGCTGGTGCTGATGCCGCTCTTGCGCCTGTCGGGCGCCTATTTCGCCATCGCCAGCCTCGCCGCCGCGCAGGCCGTCTATCAGGTGATCTCCAACCCCGCGCTGGAGCAGGTGACGAAGGGCCCCTACGGCGTCTCGCTGACCGGCGTGTTCGCGCCGCGCCTTTCGTATTACGTCGCGGTCGGCATCATGGCGGGCACCTTCGCGCTGGTGGTGTGGCTGCGCAATTCGCGCTTCGGCCTCGCGTTGCAGGCGATCCGGGAGGACACGGTCAGCGCCGGCATGGCGGGCGTCTCCGTCGTGCGCTTCCGCACCGTGGCGTGGCTGCTCTCGGCGCTCGTCGCCGGATTGGTGGGCGGCGTGTTCGCCTGGCACATCTCGGTGTTCTATCCGGACACCGCGTTCGATGTGGGCATCTCGATCTTCGCGACCGTGTTCACGCTGTTCGGCGGCGCGACCACGCTGACGGGCCCGCTGCTGGGTGTGGCGATCCTGTACGGCGTCTACAACGCCATCGGCATCACGGTGCCGCAGTATTTCCAGCTGATCTACGGCACGCTGATCGTGGGGCTGGTGATGTTCCTGCCCAACGGCCTGGTGTCGTTGCTGACGCGCCGAGGCATCCGTGTCCCATAGCGCCGCCAATCTCCTCCGCGTCGAGCAGGTGGTGAAGCGCTTCGGCGGCTTCCGCGCGCTCGATGGCGTCAGCTTCCATCTCGATCCCGGCGAGGTGCTCGGCCTCGTCGGTCCGAACGGCTCGGGCAAGACGACCTGCATCAACGTCATCTCCGGCCTCTATCCGCCCGATGGCGGCGCGGTGATGTTCGAGGGCCGACCCATCGGCGGGATGCCGATGCACATGCTGGCGCGGCGCGGCATCAACCGCACCTTCCAGTCGCCCAAGCCCTTCCTGTCGCTGACGGTGCGGGAGAACGTGGAGATCGCCGCCGCCTACGGCCACGGTCCGGGCCGCGCCGCGCCGGACCTGCGCGCCCTGCTGGCGTCGCTGGAACTGGACGGGCTGGCGGAACGCGCCGCGGGCGACCTGAACAGCGCGCAGCAGAAGACGCTCGACCTGGCGCGCGCCTTGGCGACCGCGCCGCGCCTGCTGCTGGTGGACGAGCTGGCGGCGGGCCTGAACCCGGCGGAGCTGCTGCGCATGGCCGAGCGCCTGCGCGCGCTGGCGGCGGACGGCATGGCGCTCCTGGTGGTGGAGCATCTGATGGGTTTCATCGACCGCGTCACCGACCGGGTGATCGTGATGAACGCGGGCAAGGAAATCTTCGAGGGCACGCTGGCCACCGCCACGCGCGACCCCGAGGTGATCCGCGTCTTCCTGGGAGGCGCGCATGGCTGAGCCTCTGCTGTCCGCGAGCGGGATCGAGACCGGCTACGGCAAGGTGCAGGTGCTGTGGGGCGCGGGCATCGAGGTCGCCGAGCGGCAGAGCGTGGTTCTGCTCGGCGCGAACGGTGCGGGCAAGACGACGCTGCTGAAGGTGCTGCTCGGCCTGCTGCCGGCCTGGGGCGGCACGGTGCGGCTGGCGGGCGAGGACATCACCGCGCTGCGCACCGATCACCGCGTGCGCCGCGGCCTGTCCTACATGTCGGAAATCGGCGTGTTCACCGGCCTCTCGATCGCCGAGAACATCCGCATCGGCGGCCAGTTCGTCGATTCAGCCACGCTGCGGCGGCGGACGGAGGAGCTGTTCGAGATCTTCCCCGATCTGGCCGGCAGACGCAGCACGCTGGCGGGCGCGCTGTCGGGCGGCCAGCGGAAGATGCTGGGCATCGCGAAGGCGCTGGCGGCGGGTCCGCGCGTGCTGGTGATGGACGAGCCCTCGGCCGGGCTGTCGCCGCTGTTCGTCTCCCAGGTGATCGCCGTGCTGGGCAAATTCCGCGGCACCGGCCTGTCGCTGCTGATCGCCGAGCAGAACGTCGCGTTCCTGGACCTGGCCGACCGCGTGTTCACGCTGGAGGGCGGGCGCGTCGGGTTCTCCGGCACCGTCGAGGAACTCAACGCCGACGACGCGCTGCACCGGGCGTATTTCGGGCTGGCCTGACGCCCTTCGGCTCCCACAGCGTCGTCGTGGCCCCAGCAAGCGGCTATTCCGTCTTCCACCTGCGGATTGGGGCGATGGTCGCCCGTCACTCAAGGCCGCGGTCGAACACCTCCTGGCACGAGAGCGCCGGCGGCAGCGAACCGGCGGCGGCGCGCTTGCGGGCGATCTCGTCGGCCGCGGCGAACAGGCGCTCCCGCTGGCGGGGCGCGGCGGTCGCGTCGATCGCGATGCCCATGAAGCGGCCCTCGCGCGCCAGGGTCACGCGCGGATCGCGCGGGCCTTCGGCCCAGACGCGGTGGATCCAGGTGGAAAAGCGCGAATTGTCCCAGTAGCCCACGTCCATCCCGGGACCGGCCCAGGTGTAGTCCCCGCGATCCTGCGGGTCCTTCCGCTTGGCGCCGATCACCAGATCGCGCAGCGGCGACAGGGCGCCGATCTGGAACAGCGTCGCGGCGACCGTGCCGTAGGCGCTGCGGATTTGTTCAGCGAGGCCTTCCGAGGCGGCGCGGACGAAGGCGGGCGTCATGCCGTGGAACAGCAGATCGTAGATCGTCAGTTGCGCCGGAAAGGCGCGCGGCGCCCCCACCCGCTCGTCGCAGCCGGTCAGCCGCCACGGAAGATGCAGCGTGGCGCGGGAGGCGCGCCAGAAGCCGTCCGGGCCGAAATCGCCGGACGGCTCCGCCCCGTGCCGCTCGGGCGGCGGTTGCATGACGAACGGAACGACCCCCGCTGCCTGCAGCCAGCTCAACGCGAA
>JAFEFJ010000116.1 GCA_018240635.1 Pseudomonadota bacterium
GGCCAGCTCGCGGTGTTGGGGAAGGGCGAGAAGGGCGATCTGCTGCGGCATATGCGCGCGCAGGAAGCCGTGCATCTGGACACGTTCAGCCGCCTGATCGCCGCGCGCCGCGTGCGCCCGACCGCGCTTCTGCCGTTGTGGCACCTGGCGGGTTTCGCGCTGGGCGCCGCGACGGCGGCGCTGGGCTCGCGCGCGGCGATGGCCTGCACGGTCGCGGTCGAGGAAGCGATCGACGAGCATTACAGCGCGCAGGTCAGCGCGCTGCGCGAACGCACGGCGGACGCCGAGCCGGAGCTGATCGACACGATTGAGAGGTTCCGCGCCGAGGAACTGGAGCATCGCGACATCGGGCTGCAGAACGAGGCGGAGAAGGCGCCCGGCTACCGGCTGATGTCCGCGGCGATCAAGGCGGGCTGCAAGGCGGCGATCAAGCTGAGCGAGCGGATATAGCTCAGCTTTCCAGCTCGCTGTCCCAGTACAGATAGTCGCGCCAGCTCTGGTGCAGGTAGTTGGGCGGGAAGGCGCGGCCGTTGTCCTGCAATTCCCACGTCGTCGGCTGGCGCGGGCTCATGCGCGGATACATCGCGCATTCGCGCGGCAGGCGCGATCCCTTGCGCAGGTTGCAGTCGCCGCAGGCGGTGACGACGTTCTCCCACGTCGTGCGCCCGCCCCGGCTGCGCGGGACGACGTGATCGAATGTCAGGTCCGGCGCGGGCAGCCGCTCGCCGCAATACTGGCAGCCGAAGGCGTCGCGCAGGAACACATTGAAGCGCGTGAAGGCGGGGCGGCGCGCGGCGGGGATGTAGTCCTTCAGCGCGATCACGCTCGGCAGCCGCATCGTCACGCTCGGCGAGCGGACCTCGTTCTCGTACTCGCTGAGCACGGAAACGCGGTCCAGGAAGACGGCCTTGACGGCGTCCTGCCAGGGCCAGAGCGACAGCGGGAAATATGATAGAGGGCGGAAATCCGCGTTCAGAACAAGCGCCGGAAAGTGTTGGCCACCGTCGGGCAAAAACCGCTCCTTCGTTGAGGCGCCCGATATTTAGGCTATCCGGAGCGCTTCGGTCCGCAAGAGGTAGTATGTCCCAGAACTCGCTTCGGTTATCGCAGAGGCGGAAGCAGGCCGCAAGCACCGCTGCTGCGGGATTAACCGGCTTGTCATACCTGCGTTCCGCCGCCTTCGGGCGGGAAGGCGCGGGCGAGCAGCGCGCCGCCGCCGGCGATGCCCTGGTCGTCGATGCCGTGCCCGAGATGCGGCGGGAAGATCGCCTCCACCGCGACGCCGCAGGCGCGCAGGGTTTCGGCGGCATCGCGGGAGCGCGACGCCGGCACGACCTCGTCCGCTTCGCCATGCGCGATGAAGACGGGGGGGCGGCAGGCGATTTCCGAGGGCAGCGTGGCGCGGGCGATCAGCGAGCCGGAGTAGGCGAGGATGGCGCGCGGGCCTGCCGCGCGGCGGAGGCCCGCGAACAGCACCGTCATCGCGCCCTGGCTGAAGCCCATCAGCGCGTAGGCGGAGGCAGGCAGTCCGTGCCGCGCAAGCTCGGCGTCGATGAAGCCGTCGAGCAGCGCCGCGGCGGCGCGCACGCCGGCTTCCATCCGCTCCGGCGAGCGGTCGGCGAGGCCGAACCACTGCCTTCCCATCGGCGCCATCTCGCACGGAAACGGCGCGCTCGGCGCGGCGAAGGCGGCGTGCGGCAGGGCGGGCGCCCAGGCGGAGGCGAGATCGATCAGGTCGTAGCCGTCCGCGCCGTAGCCGTGGCACAGGATCACGAGCTGGCGCGGCGAGCCGCCGGTGGCGGGGCCGGCCCGCGGTCCATCCAATGGTTGCATTCGTCCCTCCGAAACCCGCCGCCGGCTTAACGCTCCGTTTGTGCCAATGTCCATCGTCACCCGCTTCGCGCCGAGCCCGACTGGCTACCTTCACCTGGGCCATGTCCATGCCGCGCTGACCGCCGAGCGGGCCGCGCGCGCGGCGGGCGGGCGGTTCCTCCTGCGGCTGGAGGACATCGACGCCACGCGCTGCCGCCCGCACTTCGCGGAGGCGATCGCGGAGGATCTGCGCTGGCTCGGCCTGAGCTGGGACGGGCCGGTGCGCGTGCAGTCGGAGCACATGGGCGAATACCGCGCGGTGCTCGACGCGCTCGCGGCGCGCGGCTTGATCTATTCGTGCTTCTGCACCCGCGCGGAGATCGCGCGCGAGATCGTGCAATCGGCGGAAGCGCCGCACGCGCCCGATGGCGGTGTGCTGTATCCGGGCACGTGCCGGCGGCTGGGCGCGGAGGAACGCGCGGCGCGGCTGGCGCGCGGGGACGCGCATGCGCTGCGGCTGGACATGGCGGCGGCGCTGCGGAGCGTCGCGCAGCCGTTGTTATTCATCGAGCGCGGAGAAGGCGAAATCCTGTGCAGGCCGGAGTGCTTCGGCGACGTGGTGCTGGCGCGCCGGGAGGTGCCGGCGAGCTATCATCTCTGCGTCACGCATGACGATGCCGTGCAAGGCGTGACATTGGTTACGCGCGGTATCGATCTGAAGCCGGCCACCGATCTGCACCGTCTGCTGCAGGCGCTGATGGGATGGCCCGCGCCGGAATATGCGCATCATGCGTTGCTGCTGGATGCCGAGGGGCGGCGGCTGGCGAAGCGCGATGCGGCGGCCACGCTGCGGGACATGCGCGCACGCGGCATCTCCGCGGCGGCAGTGCGCGCAATGGCGGGATTTCCCGATCCTTGAGCGCCCCCGCCGGCGGCGGGGCGGGGTCAGCCCGGGCTCAGGCTCACATAGGCGACACCCTGGCGGATGAAGCCGAGCTGGGCGGCGGCCGCGCGCGAGAGGTCGATGATGCGGTGGGCCGATTTGAGCCGGTCCGTGACCGTGACGACCACGGACCGCCCGGTGGATTCCAGCGTGACCCGGACGCGCGTGCCGAAGGGCAGCCAGGGATGCGCGGCGGTCAGTTCGTTCTGGTCGAAGCGCGCGCCGCTCGCGGTGCGGCGGCCCTGATGGGCCTTGCCGTAATACGAGGCGTCGCCCTGTTCGGAATGCCACCCCGCCTCGTCCGAGGCGGATTGCGCCCGCACGGCGCCGTGGCTGAATGCAACAAAAACAATGGCCAGCAGACACGAAATGGCGGCAGTGCGGGCCGCGCCACAATATCGCCGCATTTCGGCATGGGCAGAGTCGGGTGGCGGCAATACAGCCGGGGCGTTTTTGCCGAAACAACCGGTCATTGTTGACCGGCGTTCGCCAGAATTCTGGAAATCCGCGCGCCCCGACAGGGCGGCGGTTCTCTTGATCCTGTTCATGGTGCGAATAATGCTGTCGGAAGACGCCGAAGGCAAGCTTAGCGGCGCGATTTTCCGATTCTACTTCCCGCCGGACAATCGGCGCGCGGTGCGCAGCAATATCTGGCGGTCGTCCGGCGCGCAGGACCTGAACAGGCGAAGCATCGCGGTTTCCTCGGCATTCAACGCCTGCAGGGGCGCTCGCGGATCGGGGCCGTGGAGCAGATGTTCCACCCCGATTCCAAGGACTTCGGCGATGCGCGAGACGGTTCCCGTCACCTGACCGGCGCGGCCGGTCTCCCACTGCGCGACCGCGCTGCGGGTGACGCCGAGACGCGCCGCAAGCTCGGTCTGCGTCCAGCCCTGCGCCTGCCGGGCGGCCGCGATGCGCCGGCCGATCTCCGCCAGATGCTCCATGGCGCTCCTCCCCTCCGGTCCGTCCGACGCGTGCGATGTTAGAAATATTGACACACGATTGCAACAGAACTAACGTCCGCATGCGTTCCTGATTTGTTCCAACCATCCAGCCCGAAAGTGATCCCCGAACGTGATCCAGGCTCAGCGCAAACGGAATTGGACGGCGGCCGAGGACGAAACCATCCGCAAGCTGCGGAGCGAGGGGGCGACATGGGCCAGGATCGCCTCGGCGCTCTCCCTTTCGCGCTACCGCGTGATGGAGCACGGACGGCGCATCGGCGCAGAGCGGCCGCGGCCCGAGGTGGTTGAGGCCGAGGCCCCCGACCGTCCGCCCCTGCCGGCGGGCCATCCGCTGACCTGGGACCTGCTGACCAGCGGCACCGTTCTGGAAGGCTCGAAATACCCGCTGCCGGTCTTTCTCAACTGACTGCCTGGACCTCCGGCCCCCTCCTATCCCCGCCCGTCCATCCCTGAAGGAGCAAGCATGATGATACCCGGCGCAGCGACCGAAGCCGCGCAGGCGGCGGCAGGCCATCGGGGCGGGCGCCCCGCCGACGCGGCCTTCGTGATCGCCCGGCTCGAAGAGGCAGGCGAAACGCTGCTGTCGCTGCCCGCGACAGGCTGGTCCACGCGGCTGCGCACATCCTCGCTCGATATCGTGCGCTCGGCGCTGGAGAATTACGGATGGAGCGAGTCACGGGTGCGCCCGCCGGTCCCGTCCTCGGCGCGCATCACGCAGATGGACGAGGCCTATGCCTGGATCCGCGCGATCCCGGTCGAGAACTACGTGCTGCGGCGCATCGTCGGCGCGCGATCGCTGATCAATCCGGTGACCGGCCGCTACGTGTTCCCCTGGCGCCGCCTGGGCGCGGCGCTCGGCGCCGACCACAAGGCGGTGCAGCGCTGGCACGGCCAGGGAATCGCGATGATCGTCGCAGCGCTCGCGCGTCCCGATGCCGGTTGCTTCGCGGATGCAAGCGGCGCGCAGAGCGGCGGGCGCCAAGCGGCGTTTCCGGTCCGGCCGGCCTTCGGATAGGCCCGGCGGCCAGCCGCTGCTGCCGATGCGGCCCGGCTAGGTCGAGCCGCACAGCCACGGCGGGCACTTATGCCAACATACACTCCAGACCGGAGGATCGACGGCATCAGCTTACTAGCGCAGGATGGTGGCCATCCCCTCCCGCACGCGATCCTCCGACAGCGGCTTGCGGACGAAGGCGAGCGGCTGCACCCCGTCCAGGTCGATTCCTTCGGGCGCACGGGCGGTCAGGACCAGGACCGGAATCGACCGCAGCAGCGGGTTGGACCGCAGCCAGCAGATCGCCACCCGCCACGGCACATCGGGCAACTGGAAGTCGATCACGATGATCTCGGGCGGATATTCCCGCGCCGCCGCCACCGCGGCGATGCCGGATTCGACGCAGGAAACCGCGAATCCGGAACTGGCCAGCGCCGCTTCGCAGATCCGGCGCGCGACCGGATCGGCTTCGACCACAAGCGCCGTCCGCTGCGCGTTGCGCCGCGCGCGCTGCCGGCGCTTGGACGGCAAGGCATACGGCTCCGCGCCGATCGGACCCAGCGGACTACGCGGCCGCTCGCTCGTCTGCGATCCTGGAATCAGCGTCATCGGGCACCGCCCCTTCAGCTTCAGACCTCATACCCGGCATCGCCCGCCGCAATATCCTCCAGCCGCTCGCGATCCAGGATATGGACGAGGTTCGGGTTCGGCAGGTCGATCAGCCCGTCCCGCTTCAGCCGCGTGAAGGTGCGCGACACGGTCTCCACCGTCAGGCCGAGGTAATCGGCGATGTCGGCGCGGGTCATCGGAACATCCAGCGTATCGGGGTCGCCGTCGGCGTGCTGCCGTTCGGCCAGCAGAAGGATGAAGCTTGCCACCTTCTCCATCGCGACCTTGCGGCCCAGCAGCAGCATCTGGTCGTGGGCGATCTGCAGCGCCTGCCAGGTGAGCGCCAGGAGCCGCCGCGCGAAGCCGGGGATTTCGTCGATCAGCCGCTCGAAGGCGGCGCGCGGATAGCGGCAGACCGTCACCTCGGTCACCGCCTCGGCCGTGCTGACGCAAAGCCCGTCGGGGCCCGAGGCCATCAGAAGCTGCCCCGCCGAGAGGAAGCCGATCACCTGGCGGCGTCCATCCGGCATCAGCTTGTAGAGCCGGAGCATCCCGCGGACGACTTCGTAGACGTTGTCCTGCGCATCGCCCTCGGCGAACAGGACCTCGCCGGCGCCCTTGCGGATCAAGGAACTGATCGCCGAGACATGCGCCGCCGCCGGACGGTCTGCGCCCGGCATCGGCCGCAGCATCATGGGAGCCGGGCGGACATCGCTGAGTAGGACGGCGTGACTGTTCATGCTGCTGGGCCCCTGCCGCGTTCCAAAGTGCGGGGCGCAGCTTCGCGTCTTCATGTCGATGCTTGATGGCAGGGCCGGTCGTTCCGGGTGGCACTGTGTGGCAGTGTGTGACAATGCGCGGCCCACCCGGTAGCGTCGCACCGCGCCTGCTAGGCGATCCGCCAGAGACGGCCCGATGGACGCTTTGCCGCATATCCTGATCGTGGACGACGACCCGCGCATCCGGACGATGCTGCGGCGCTACCTGTCGGAGGAAGGCTTCAAGGTCACCGAGGCCGATGGCGGCCCGGCGATGCGGACGGCGCTGGCGGCGGGCGGCGCCGACCTCGTGCTGCTCGACCTGGTCATGCCGGGGGAGGACGGGCTGACGCTCGCCCGGCAGATCCGCCACGACACCGACATCCCGGTCATCATCCTGACCGGCAAGGGCGACGTGATCGACCGCGTTGCGGGGCTCGAAATCGGCGCCGACGACTACATCGCCAAGCCGTTCCACCTGCGGGAGGTGCTGGCCCGAATCCGCACCGTGCTGCGCCGCGCCCAGCCGCGCCAGGTGCCCCCGCCTCCGGCCGCCGCACAGCCCAGGCCCGCCGAGCCGAACGAAACCGCCACGTTCGACCGGTGGCGGCTGGATTTCCTGCGCCGGGAACTGCGCACGGCCGAAGGGACGGCCGTGGCGCTGACGGCGACCGAGTTCGACCTGCTCGCCGCGCTGGTGCGCCACCCGAACCGCGTCCTCAGCCGCGACCAGATCACCGACCTCGTGAAGGGGCCCGGCTGGGCGGCCTTCGACCGGACCGTCGACACGCAGATCGTCCGCCTGCGGCGCAAGATCGAGCGCCAGCCCGACGCGCCGGAACTGATCCGCACGGTGCGCGGCGCGGGCTACATTCTCGCCGCGGTGGTGCGCTGGGCCTAGGCCGGGCAGCCCCGGCCCGCCGGCTCAGGCAAGCAGCCTGCTCAGCCGAGCCCCGAGTTCGTCCAGCGAATAGGGTTTGCCGATCCAGTCCGTGTGCGGCGCGCCCAGCGCCCGTTCGATGGCCGCCGGGTCGGCGTAGCCCGATGTCAGCAGCACCCGCAGCCCGGGCCTGAGCCGGACCGCCTCGCGCGCGAGGTCGAAGCCCGAGACGCCGCCGGGCATGATGATGTCGGTGAACAGCACGTCGATCCGCTCGCCCGGCCCGAGGGCGCGCAGCACATCGAGCCCCGCCGCGCCGCTGTCCGCCTCCGTCACGTCGTAGCCCAGCTGGCGCAGGCGGCGGACGGCGGTGCGGCGGACGCGCGGATCGTCCTCCACCAGCAGCACGCGATGGCTGCGCCGGCGGTCCTGCGGCGCGGCGCGGCGTTGCGGCGCCGTCGGGCGCACCTGCTGGCTCGCCGCCTTCAGGAAGATCCGGACGACGGTGCCGCGTCCCAGTTCGCTTTCGAGCGCGACATGCCCGCCAGTCTGCTTGACGAACCCGTACACCATGCTGAGCCCGAGGCCGCTGCCCGAACCGCCCGCCTTGGTGGTGAAATAGGGCTCGAACGCGCGCTGCATCACCTCGGGCGACATGCCGCTGCCGGTGTCGGTCACCGACAGCGTCACGTAGCTGCCCGGCGCGATGTCGTGGCCCAAGGCGTCGTCGTCGGGCTTGATGTCGGCCCTGCCGGTCTCCACCAGCAGGATGCCGCCGTCCGCCATCGCGTCTCGCGCGTTGATCGCCAGGTTGAGCAGCGCGTTCTCCACCTGCCCCGGATCGGCCAGCGTGATCGGCAGGCCCTCAGTCAGCCGCGTCTCCACCTGGACAGTCTTTCCCAGCGTCCGGCGCAGCATGTCCGTCAGGCCCGCCACCAGCGTGTTCACGTCCACCGGCTTCGGGTCGAGCGACTGGCGGCGCCCGAAGGCGAGCAGGCGCTGCGACAGCTGCGCGCCGAGTTCCGTCGCCTCCAGCGCATCGCCGACGAGTTCCTGCTGGGGCCGGGTCTTCAGCCGCGCCTCCAGCAGTTCCAGGTTGCCCTGGATGACGGTGAGAAGATTGTTGAAGTCGTGCGCGATGCCGCCGGTCAGCTGGCCGATCGCCTCCATCTTCTGCGCCTGCCGCAGGTCCTGTTCCATGCGGGTGCGGATGGAAATGTCGCGGATGAAACCGGTGAAGATCCGGTTTGACCCTACATGCACCTCGCCCACCGCGAGCTCGATCGGAAACACCCGGCCCGACTTGTCGCGCGCCTCGACCTCCCGGCCGATGCCGATGATGCGCGCCTCCCCGGTGCGGACGTAGCGGTTCAGATAGCCGTTGTGCCGCCGCGCGTGATCGGAATTCATCAGCACGCTGACGTTGCGCCCGATCACCTCGCCGGCGGCATAGCCGAACATCCGCTCCGCGGCTTGGCTGAAGGACTGGATGATGCCCTTCTCGTCGATGGTGATGATCGCGTCCGGCGCGGTTTCCAGCACCGAGCGCAGGCGGGCCTCGCGCTCCTCCATCATCGCGACCGCCCAGCGCTGCTCGGTCACGTCCTGGCCGATCTCCAGCACCGACAGCGGCGTTCCGTCCGTGTCGCGATGCAGAGCCCAGCGTGTCGCCATCACCACCTGGTGGCCGTCGCGGTGCCTGCGCGTCAGCTCGCCCTGCCATTCGCCCTGGCCGAGAAGCTGCGCCGCCGCCTCCTCCAGCTGCGCGCGGGGCCCGGTCGCCAGCAAGGCGTCGGCGTTGCGCCCCACCGCCTCCTCGGCGGTCCAGCCCAGCAGCGCCTGAAGTCCGCGTCCCCACCGCACGATCCGCCCGTCGGTCGTCCGCACCATCGCGGGCGCCAGATCGAAGGCGTGCGCAAGTTCCTCCAGCCGGCGCGTCGCCTCGCCCAGCGCCTCCCGAAGGCGCGCCTGATCCTCGGCGTCCTGGTCCGGTCCGCCATCGCCCGGGCGGGTCATCGCATCATCCGCGAGGCCGCCGCAGCCTGAATCAGACCGTCGGCCCCACCGCCGCGCCCGACAGCGGCTCGATCCATGTCAATTCATCCCGCACCGACTTCACGCCGGGGATGTTCTCGACCAGGACCCGCATCGCCGCGCGGTCCTGCTCGTCCGCGATGGTGCCTTCGAGCACGACCACGCCGTTCGCCACGTCGATGGTGACGCCGGTCATCGGCGCCCAGGGCTGGCGTGCAAATTCCGTGACGATCCGGTCGTGGATCTCGGCGTCGGAGGCCGGCGCGCCGTCGGACCGGCGCGTCATCGCGGACCGCAACGCGCGCAGCAGGTCCTTGCGGCTGACCATGCCCACGACCGCGCTGCCCTCGACGACCGGGACGCGCTTGATGCGCTTCGACTCGATCAGCGCGACGATCTGATCGAGCGGCGTATCCTCGCCCACGCTCACAACCTCGGACGTCATCAGATCGCCGACGCGCCGGCTGTTGGCGGCAACGTATTCGGCGGCGAGCCGGCCGGGTCCGAGCAGGAAATCGAGCCAGCGCGGCCGCGTCTTCGTGGTTCCCGTCTCGACGCGGCGCAGAAGGTCGCCCTCGGTCACCATGCCGACCAGCGCATTCGCCTCATCGACGACCGGCAGGCCGCTGATGCCGCGGTCCAGCATCAGGGAGATCGCCTCGAGAAGATCCGCATCGGCCCGGATCGTCTGGACGTTCCGGGTCATGATATCGCGCGCGTACACAGTTGCCTCCGTCGTGCCCGATCGCTTCGATCGACACTCCTGCAACCATCGCCACAGGTCAATGATCGCGTGGCGCGGGTCCGCACGCCGTTTCCCGTCCCCCGCGACCGATCCGGAGCGTGGCGCCAGGGCGCGTCGGAGCGGGGACCGCCAACGCGGGCGGCGGTTTAGGCAAATTTAACCAGCAGTATCGATTATTCGATTCGTCTCTCGTGCCGATCGGATAATCGAATGTTGAAGAAGTTCTCTCCAAACGGAACCGTATCGACCGTCACTGTCTCCGCCAACACCGACGCAGCGACCGTCGCGGCCAACTCCGCCGTCTGGGTGAACGCCACAGCCGACGACACCGCAAGCAACGGCGCCACCCTGTCCATCATCGGCCTCAATCTGTCCGGCACCAAGGGAACGGCCAAGCTGAATTCCTCGGCGCCGAACGGGTTCCAGTACTCTCCGAACGGCGCGTTTGCCTATCTGAGCGCCGGTCAGACCGCGACCGATACGTTGCAGTACATGGTCTCCGACGGCGCGGGCCACACATCGGTCGCGACCGCCATCATCACCGTGACTGGAACCAACGCGCCGCCCGTGGCAGCGTCCATCGCCGCCACGGATACCGCCACCGGCACGATCGCCATCAACGCGCTCGCGCAGGCGACCGATCTCAACCTGGCGGACACGTTGACCATCAGCGGCCTCAAACTTTCCAACACGAAGGGCACCGCGACGATCGACCCCGCGACGGGGACGATCCACTACAATCCGAACGGTGCCTTCGCCTATCTGAGCGCCGGGCAGACCGCGACCGACACGCTGCAATACACGGTCGCGGACAATCATGGCGGCACCAGCACGGCGCGCATCGCGATCAGCGTGACGGGCGTGAATACCCCCCCGGTCGCCGTCGCCGACATGGCGACGATGACGGCCAACGGCAACTACGTGAACCTTGTCCCGCTCGGCAACGACACGGACATCAACAAGGCCGACAAGCTGACCGTGGTCGCCATCGACACGACCGGCACGAAGGGAGAGGTGATCGTCAACACTTCGACCAACACGATCACCTACGAACCGCATCAGATTTTCGCCTATCTGAGCGCAGGCGAAACCGCGACGGACACGTTCACCTACACGATCTCGGACGGACATGGCGGGTTCTCGACGGCGACCGAAACCATCACCGTCACCGGCGTCAACGCCGCCCCGTCCGCCGGCACCGCCACCGCATCGGTCGGCGCCTATTCCACCGTCGCGATCAATGCGCTCGCCAATGTCGGCGACCTCAACATCGACGACACGCACACGATCACCGCGCTAAACCTGGGCACCGCCAAGGGCACCGCGACGATCGACCCCATGACGGGAATGATCGACTACGATCCGAACGGCGCGTCCAACTATCTCAGCGCCGGCCAGACCGCGATCGACAGCTTCCAGTACACTGTCGCCGACGATCATGGCGGCGTCAGCACCGGCTGGGTCAGCGTCGCCGTGTCGGGGGTCAACGTCGCTCCTGTCGCAACCAGCCAGACCGGAACCGTCGGCGCTTCCTCCTGCGTCTGGCTGAACGTGGCGCCCTACGACGCCGATACCAACCGCGCCGACACGCTCTCGATCATCTCCATCGACCTGACGGGCACGCTTGGCACCGGCTGGCTGAATCCCAGCGCGCCGAACGGCTTCAACTATGCTCCGAACGGAGCCTTCAATTATCTCAGCGCCGGGGAAACCGCGACCGACACGCTGCATTACACGGTGTCGGACAATCACGGCGCCACGTCCACCGGCGTAATGACGATCACCGTCTCCGGCGTCAACAAGGCCCCTGTCGCCACCAACAATTCCGGCAGCACCTACGCCGACCAGTCCATCACCTTCAACGTCCTGGCCAACGCCACCGACGTCAACCGCGACGACGTGCTGACCG
>JAFEFJ010000117.1 GCA_018240635.1 Pseudomonadota bacterium
CGGGCGCTGATCCCCTCACCCTCCCACGGCTTCGCCGCGGGCCCCTCCCTCTCCCGCGGTGCGGGAGAGGGAGGGGCCCATCGCGTCACTGATGGGAAGGTGAGGGCCTCAGTGCGAAATCCGCTCCAGCTGCATCCCGCGCGTCCGCGGACCGAACAGGCCGATCGACAGGATCACGATCAGCATGGAGACGGCGATGAACCCGAACACCGCCGTGGTGCCGCCGGTCTGCAGGAAGAAGCCGATCATGAAGCTGACGAACACCGTGCTGATCCGGCTGAACGCATAGGTGAAGCCCACCGCGCGGGCGCGGATGCGGGTCGGGAACAGTTCCGTCTGATAGGCGTGGAATGAGAACGACAGGATCGTGTTCGCCAGCGTGATCATCACGCCGAAGAAGATCAGCCCCAGCATCGCGTGCTGCTGCGCGAACAGCGTGCCGAACAGCCCGATGCAGAACGCCGCCGACATCAGCACCCATTTCAGCTCCACCTTGTCGGCGAAGGTCGTCGCCAGCATCGGGCCGAACGGGTTCGCGATGGCGATGATGAAGGAATAGAGCAGGCTCTGCGAGAGGTTGATGCCCTGCTCCGCGATCAGCGTCGGCACCCAGTTGGCGAAGCCGTAGAAGCCCACCGTCTGGAAGAACTGGAACACCATCAGCATGATCGTCCGCGTGCGGAAGCGCGGCGAGAAGATCTCGGCGAACGTGCCCGCGCCGCCGCTGGCGGACGAGAGCGCCACCGTCTCCGCCACGGGCGGCAGCGGAGCACCGCCCAGGTCGGCCTGCACCGCCGCCTCGATCTTCGCCGTCACCGCCTCCGCTTCCGCGATGCGGCCGTGCTGGATCAGCCAGCGCGGGCTTTCCGGCAGGCGCAGGCGGATGAACCACACCACCACGGCGCCGACCGATCCGATCAGTGTCACCCAGCGCCAGCCGGCGAAGCCGAACGGATCGAGCGGCACAAGCAGCCAGGCGAACAGCGCCACCACGGGAACGATCGAGAACTGGATCATCTGGTTCACCGCGAAGGCGCGCCCGCGCATGTCCTTCGGCACCAGCTCCGCCAGGTAGGTATCGATCGTGACCAGCTCGATGCCGATGCCGATGCTCGCGATCAGCCGCCACAGCACCACGCCCACGCCGGTCGATTGGAACGCCATCACCACGGTTGCGATGCAGTACCACAGCAACGAGAAGGTGAAGATCGAGCGCCGCCCGTACTTGTCGGCAACGGAGCCGAAGACCAGCGTGCCGATGAACAGACCCGCGAAAGTCGCGGCGGGGAACAGCGCGGGGCCGGTGAAGATGCCGACCGAGACCGACCGCAGCAGCCCCTCGCGCACCAGCCCCGGCACCACGTAACCAGTGAAGAACAGGTCGTAGAACTCGAACATCCCGCCGAGCGACAGCAGGATCACCGTCATCCATACGTGCCGCGTGTGCGGCAGGCGGTCGAGCCGGGCGGTGATCGTGGCTGCCGATGCGCTGCTGCTCACTGGTAGGGGTCCTCCTCGTTTGGCCTCGCCGGTCTGGCGGTCGGAGTGTGAACAGCCATCCGGCGTCGCGCCAAGCCCCGCGAGCGAGGCTGCCATGTCCCGCCTCATCCCGGCCGGGCCCGGCCCTTGCTTGCCCTGACTTGCCGCGCCATCTAGCGGCGTCATGACATACACCACGCAAACCGCTCATGACCCTGTCGGCTGGCATGGCACCACCATCCTGTGCGTCCGCCGCGGCGGCTCGGTGGCGATGGCGGGCGATGGCCAGGTCAGCCTTGGCCAGACCGTCATCAAGGGCAACGCCCGCAAGGTGCGCCGCATCGGCGCGGGCAACGTGCTCGCCGGTTTCGCCGGCGCCACGGCGGACGCCTTCACGCTGCTCGAACGGCTGGAAGCGAAGCTCGAACGCTTCCCGAACCAGCTGGAACGCGCCTGCGTCGAGCTTGCGAAGGACTGGCGCACCGACCGCTATCTGCGCCGGCTGGAAGCGATGATGGCCGTTGCCGACCGCCATCACAGCTACACGCTGACCGGCAACGGCGACGTGCTGGAGCCGGAGGACGGCGTCATCGCCATCGGCTCGGGCGGCAACTACGCGCTGGCCGCCGCGCGCGCGCTGATCCAGCTCCCCGAGTTGGACGCCGAAGAGATCGCGCGCCGCGCCATGAAGATCGCCGCCGAGATCTGCGTCTACACCAATCACAACGTGATCGTTGAGACCATCTGAATGGACGTTCCCACCTATTCGCCGCGCGAGATCGTCTCGGAGCTGGACCGCTTCATCGTCGGCCAGAACGACGCCAAGCGCGCCGTCGCCATCGCGCTGCGCAACCGCTGGCGGCGCCAGCACCTGCCCGAGGCGATGGCCGAGGAAGTGGTGCCGAAGAACATCCTGATGATCGGCCCCACCGGCTGCGGCAAGACCGAGATCGCGCGCCGCCTGGCCAAGTTGGCGCAGGCGCCGTTCCTGAAGGTGGAGGCGACGAAGTTCACCGAGGTCGGCTATGTCGGCCGCGACGTGGACAGCATCGTCCGCGACCTGGTGGAGGCGAGCCTGAACATGCTGCGCGAGGCGTCGCGCAAGGACGTGCAGGCGCAGGCCGAGCAGGCGGCCGAGGAGCGGCTGATCACCGCCCTGGTCGGCGAGGGCGCGGCCGCCGACACGCGCTCGAAGTTCCGTCGGATGCTGCGCAACGGCGAGTTCGACGGCAAGGAGGTCGAGGTCGCGCTGAGCGAACCCGCCGGCATGCCGATCGGGCAGCTTGATCTGCCCGGCGTGCCGCCCGGCCAGATGATCAATCTGGGCGAGATGATGAAGGGCATGATGGGCCAGCGCCCGATGCAGAAGCGAAAGATGACGGTCGAGGCCGCGCGCCGCGCGCTGGAGCGCGAGGAGGCCGACCGCCTGCTCGACAACGAGCGGCTCGCGAAGGACGCCGTGTTGCACGCGCAGAACAACGGCATCGTGTTCATCGACGAGATCGACAAGATCTGCGCACGCACCAGCGAAGGCGGCTTCCGGGGCGGCGATGTCAGCCGCGAGGGCGTGCAGCGCGACCTGCTGCCGCTGATCGAGGGCACCACGGTCAGCACGAAATACGGCCCGGTGAAGACCGACCATGTGCTGTTCATCGCCTCGGGCGCGTTCCATCTGGCGAAGCCGTCCGACCTGCTGCCGGAATTGCAGGGCCGGCTGCCGATCCGCGTGGAGCTGTCCGGCCTGTCGCGCGACGACTTGCGCCGCATCCTGACCGAGCCCGAGCACTCGCTGGTGAAGCAGTACGCCGCGCTGATGGGGACCGAGGGCGTGACGCTGAGCTTCACCGACGACGCCATTGACGCGCTCGCGGAACTGGCGGCGGACATCAACGACCGGATCGAGAACATCGGCGCGCGCCGCCTGCACACGGTGCTGGAGCGGCTGCTGGAGGAGATCAGCTTCACCGCCACCGACCGCGCCGGCGAGACGATTGCGGTGGACGCCGCCTACGTGAAGGAGCGCGTCGCGCCACTCGCGCAGAAGGGCGACCTGAGCCGGTTCATCCTGTAAGGGGCGGCCCGGCGCCTGCTACGATGCCGGGCGATGGTGCCGTGCGGAGGATGCGATGGCGGCAGTCAAGGTGATCGGCGTCGGCGAGGAGCTTGCGGTGCTGCTGTCGCCTGAGCTGCGCGCCCGGCTCGGCGTGAAGGAAGGCAACGTGCTGCAGGCGGTCGAGGGACCCGACGGCGTCACCCTGAGCGTGCCGGAGCCGTCGTTCGAGGAACAAATGAATGAAGCCAGGCGCCTGATGGACAAGTGGCAGAACGTCCTTCGCGAATTGGCGAAGTGATGGGTCCGCGCTCACGCGCGCATGAAACGATGACCGACGCCTTCGTCCAGCCTGAAGAAGCCACCGCCGCCGAGGCCATCGCCGCTATCGGCGACGAGCTGGCGTTGTTCGACGACTGGACCGAACGGTACCACTACATCATCGAAATGGGCCGCAAGCTGCCGCCCTATCCGGACGCCTGGGCGGACGAGGTGCATCGCGTGCAGGGATGCCAGAGCAAGGTCTGGCTGAACGTCGAGCCGCGCCAGGGAATGCTGTTCCTCGCGGGGGCGTCGGACGCGGCGATCGTTTCCGGCCTGGTTGCGCTGATGTTGCGCGTCTATTCGGGGCGGGCGCCGGAGGAAATCCTCGCGACCGATCCCGGCTTCCTGAAGGAGCTCGGGCTGATCGAGGCGCTATCGACGAATCGGGGCAACGGAGTGGCCGCTATGGCGCGGCGCATCCAGGCCATCGCCAAGGCGGCCTGACCGCCCTCACCCTCCCACGGCTGCGCCGTGGGGCCTTCCCTCTCCCGCGGTTTGGGAGAGGGCGGGGGTAAGGGTCAGTGGCCGCGCAGGATCTGGCTGAGGAACAGCTTGAGGCGGTCGGTCTGCGGGTCCTCGAACATGCGGGTGGGCGGGCCGCTTTCCACCACCTCGCCGCGGTCCATGAACACCACGCGGTCTGCCACCTGGCGGGCGAAGCCCATTTCGTGCGTCACGCACACCATGGTCATGCCGCTCTCGGCCAGCGTCACCATGGTGTCGAGCACTTCCTTGATCATCTCGGGATCGAGCGCCGAGGTCGGCTCGTCGAACAGCATGATCTTCGGCTTCATGCACAGCGCCCGCGCGATCGCCACGCGCTGCTGCTGGCCGCCCGACAACTGGCCGGGATACTTCTTCGCCTGCTCGGGGATCTTCACGCGGCCGAGATAGTACATCGCAAGCTCCTCGGCCTCGGCCTTCGGCATCTTGCGCACCCAGATCGGCGCCAGCGTGCAGTTCTCCAGGATGGTCAGGTGCGGGAACAGGTTGAAGCTCTGGAACACCATGCCGACCTCGCGGCGGATGGTGTCGAGCGAGCGCAGATCGTCGGTCAGCTCCGTGCCGTCAACGACGATGCGGCCTTCCTGGTGGGTTTCCAGTCGGTTGATGCAGCGGATCATCGTGGACTTGCCGGAGCCGGACGGCCCGCAGACGACCACACGCTCCTTTTCCGCCACTGTCATCGACACGTCGCGCAGCACGTGCATCGAGCCGTACCACTTGTTGACTTTGTCCAGCACGATCGCCGGCGGCGCCGAGGCATCCGGCGCGTGCGTGGCGCCTTGGGCCATATCCATCGCGGTGCTCATTGGTACAGTCCCTTTCAACGCCGGCGTGCGCGATCGAGCTCACGCTCGAGGCCACGGCTGTATTTCGACATCGCGAAGCAGAACACGAAGTAGATGATGGCGAGCGTGACGTACATCTCGTTCCCGAAGCCCTGCCAGTTCGGGTCGGCGATGGCCGTGATGCCGGATTTCAGCAGGTCGAAGATGCCGATGATCAGCACCAGGCTGGTGTCCTTGAAGAAGCCGATGAAGGTGTTCACCAGCGGCGGGATCACCAGGCGCAGCGCCTGCGGCAGGATGATCAGGAAGGTCTTCTTCCAGTAGCTCAGCCCGAGCGCGTCCGCGGCCTCGCCCTGGCCCTTCGGCAGCGCCTGCAGGCCGGCGCGCACCACCTCGGCAAGGTAGGCGCCGGCGAACAGGATGATCGCCACCTGCGCGCGCAGCAGCTTGTCGATGTCCATGCCTTCCGGCAGGAAAAGGGGGAACATCACGCTCGCCATGAACAGCAGGCTGATCAGCGGCACGCCGCGGATCAGCTCCACATAGGCGACGCACAGCATCTTCACCGCAGGCAGTTTGGTGGACCGCCGGCCCAGCGCCACGAACACCGACAGCGGGAAGGCCAGCGCGAGGCCGAAGGTCGCCAGGATCAGCGTGATCGGCAGGCCGCCCCACTGGTCCTGCGCGACATGCGGCAGCCCGAGGATGCCGCCCCACATCAGGACGCCGATCACGATCATCGTCACGATCCAGATCAGCGCCAGTTCCTTGCGCCAGAAGCGCCGGTTGGCGGAGATAAGGAACAGGCCGACGAACAGCAGCACCACGATGGCGGGCCGCCATTGCTGGCTGAACGGATAGAAACCGAACAGCATGAAGCGGTATTTCTCGCCGATCGCCGCCCAGCAGGCGCCGATGCCGATGGCCGCGCGGCAGGACGACGTGTCCGGCCCATTCGCCCCCTGCGGCACTGTCCAGACCGCGTGGATCAGCCCCCAGCTGATGAAGCCCCAGCCGGCGCGCAGGATCAGATAGAGTAGTACTAGTGTGATCGCGGTGGACCACCAGGTGCTGAACAGATTCGTCCGCGCCCAGGCCACCGGTCCCACGATGTTGGCGGGCGGTCGCTCCCGTGCCGGCAGCGGGGCCGCGCCGGCGGCGGCGATATTCGCTTCGGCCATGCTCAGCGCTCCACCAGCGCGATGTGCGCGTTGTACCAGTTCATGAACAGGCTGATCGACAGGCTGAAGGTCAGATAGACCAGCATGATGATGAAGATGCCCTCGATCGCCTGGCCGGTCTGGTTCAGCGTGGTGTTGGCGATCGAGACGATGTCCTGATAGCCGATCGCCACCGCCAGCGAACTGTTCTTGATCAGGTTCAGATACTGGCTGGTCATCGGCGGCACGATCACGCGCAGCGCCTGCGGCAGGATGATCTGGCTCATCACCTTGCCTCGGTGCAGCCCGAGCGCCCCGCCGGCCTCCCACTGGCCCTGCGGCACCGCCAGGATGCCTGACCGCACGATCTCGGCGATGTAAGTGGCGGTGTAGGCGACCAGCCCCACCAGCAGCGCGGTGTATTCGGGCGTCATCGTCACGCCGCCCTGGAAGTTGAAGCCGCGCAGCGCGGGCACGTCCACCGCGAGCCGCGCGCCGAGCGCGGCCCACACGATGCCGGGAAAGGCGATCAGGAGAAGCACCGCGGCGGGCCAGACCCTCGGGCGCTGGCCCGTCTCCTCCTGTTTGCGCCTGGCCGACCGGCGATAGGCGAGCGTGCCGACGAGCCCGACGACGAATGCGAGCAGCACCCACCAGTATCCCGGCTGCCAGGTCAGCATCGGCACCTTCAGGCCGCGGTTCGACAGGAACACGCCCGGCACCGGGTTCAGCGCCTGCCGGGGCCCTGGCAGCGCCTGCATCAGGCCGTACCAGAAGATGAGCTGCAGCAGCACGGGGATGTCGCGCAGCGTTTCGACATACACGGCTGTCACGCGGGACAGCAGCCAGTTCGGCGACAGCCGTCCGATGCCCACCACGGTGCCCAGAATGGTCGCCAGCACCACGCCCACCACCGCCACTTTCAGCGTGTTGAGCAGCCCGATCACCAGCGCGCGCCCGTAGGTGGAAACGGAGGGCGTATAGTCGAGCAGGCTCTCGCCGATCGGTATCGAAGCCGACTGGAACAGGAACCCGAATCCGGTCGCGATATGACGCGACTCCAGGTTCCGGTTGGTGTTCGAGACCAGGTACCAGACGATCGCCGCCACCGCGCCGATGATCACAACCTGCCAGACGATGGCGCGTAACCTCGGATCGGACCACGACAGCGTCATGCCCTTCTTCGGGGCTGCCCGCGACGGGTTCAACCGCGGATCGAGTGTCGCTCCGGACATGCTGTCAGTCGTCTCCAAGTGGCGCGGAGGCGCCGCGGCGGCGGGACGGCATGGCGTTTGGGTGCAGTGTCATTCTTCGTTCCATGCATGTGTCGGACCACCGCTCCGGGCGGGGCCGGATGCGTCCTGGCGCAAACGTGCCATGCAAACGTCACGGGGCACAACGCCTTCACCCGAACCAAAAGCAAAGGGCCGCCCTTTCGGACGGCCCCAGCCTCGTTCACCGGCCTTGCCGGATCAGCGCGACGCGATCACCGCATGGGCGGGGCGTATTCCAGGCCGCCCTTGGTCCACGGCGCGTTGATGCCGCGCGGCACGCCCAGCGGGGCGATCGCCCGGTTCCACACGTCGCCCATGTTTCCGACCTGCTTGACGACGTTGTAGGCCCACTTGTTGTCGAGCCCGAGCGCCTTGCCGAGGTCGCCGTCTGCGCCCAGCAAGCGGCGCACGTCCGGCACGGTCGAGGTCGCGAAAGTGTCCACATTGCTCTGGCTCACGCCCAGCTCCTCGGCTGTCATCATCGCGAACAGCACCCACTGGACGATGTCGAACCACTTGTCGTCGCCCTTGCGGACGGCTGGGGCAAGCGGCTCCTTGCTGATGATCGTCGGCAGCAGAACGAAGTCGGAAGCCTTGTCGCCCTGCGTGTAGCGGAAGCCCGCGAGCGCCGAGCTGTCGGTCGAGTAGGCGTCGCAGCGGCCGGACAGGAAGGCCTGCTGGATCTGCTGCAGGTTCTCGATCTCGATCGGCGTGAACTTCAGATTGTTGGCGCGGAAGTAGTCCGCGATGGCCAGCTCTGTGCTGGTGCCCGGCTGGACGCAGATGGTGGCGCCGTCGAGCTGCTTGACGTCCGAGACGCCCAGGCTCTTCTTCACCAGGAAGCCGGTGCCGTCATAGAAGTAGGTGGGGGCGAACAGGAAGCCCAGGCTTGCCTGCCGGCCGAGCGTCCAGGTGGTCTCGCGCGACAGCAGATCGATCTCGCCCGATTGCAGGGCGGTGAAACGGTTCTGCGTGGTCAGCGGCACGAACTTCACCTTGCTGGGATCGCCCAGCACCGCGGCGGCGACGGCCCGGCAAACCTCGGCGTCGATGCCCTGCATCACGCCCTTGCTGTCCGGCAGCGAGAAGCCGGCGACGTCGCCCGAGACGCCGCAGACCAGCTGGCCGCGCGCCTTCACGGCGTCGAGCGTCGCGGAACCGGAACCCTGGGCATGGGCCGAGCCGCCGAAGCCGACGACCGCCAACAGGCCAGCGAGCAGCCCGCCGAAGATCTTCGCACCCACGGCCCGATGCGCGGACCGGGTGAATCCCCGTTCAGTCATCCCTGTCTCCTTCATTACGCGGGCGGGGCCCGCAGGCGGCGGAATGTGCGTCGCACTCCACCGGATGGCAACGAAAGTTTACCGGGACGGCGGGCTAGGCACGGACTGGGACGAAAGCGCCGACCGCGCCGCGCGCGCCGGGACGGCGCGTGGGCGACAGTGTCGGGCGTCAGCGGCGATAGGTGCCGTCGAGGATGGCCGGGATGTCGGCGCGGCTGATCGCGAGGTCGCGCAGGTCGCGTTCGCCCATCTGGCTCAGGATCTTCTGCACCTCGTTGCGACGACGGCGCTCGTACAGCCAGCCGTCCAGGCGGGCGAGCAGGCGCCCCATGATGGCGCCAGCCGGCGTCATCGGACGGTAGGCGGGGATCGTATGGGTCATAGGCACGGCTTTGGCCTCCGATTTTGCAGTGCAGCAAATTGCTGCACCGCAGCAAGTCGGGGGTCAAGCTCGGTTTTCAAGCATCACGAATGACAGCCATGCAATGTTGCCCAACCAAGGGGCGATCGTCCGCATAGTGCCCGATCAAAGGGCGAAAAACGGCGTGTCGATCAACTCCGGCTCGGCGAAAGCGACCAGCCGCTCGTGCATCACGGTGTAGTCCTCGCGGAAAAGCTGCCGCACGATGCCGCCGGCCAGCCGCTCCGCCCCGGCGTTCACGCCGGGAATGTCGGAGGCGATGGCCCCCAGGCTGAGCGTGGCCGCGTGATTGAACAGGTGGATGCGCGGCAGGTCGGGATCGGCGCCCGGCTCGCGCTCGGTCAGCTCGAATGCGGGACCAAGCCACGGGAAGCGGCCCAACTCGTCGCGGCGCAGCGCGGGCGGCGGCGCGTAGCGGTCCGCCCAGGTCGCCAGCCGCGTCCCGAGCGGCCCGAGCAGCGCATCGCGCCCCAGGTCGATCGCGAACCCGGTGCCCAGGATCAGGAAATCGGCCGTCTCGGTCCCATGCGCCAGGCGCAGCGCCACGCCTGCGCCGTCCCGCGACGCGCCCAGCACCGGCGTGCCCAGGCGCAGCGCGAAGGCGTCGTGGCGGATCGTGCGGAACACCGTCTCGTGCGGCGGCGGGGACTGCACGTCGTTCATGTAGGCGAGCATTTCCCACCGCTGGGCCGGATCGAGCGCGCCCCAGCCCTCGAAATAGCCGGGCGTGGCGGAGCCGCGTCCCTTGTTGACCTGCGGCAGCACGGGGCGGCGCACATACATCGTCACCTGCGCGGCACCCGCCTCCAGCGCGGTCGCGGCGTTGTCCCAGGCCGAGGCGCCGCCGCCCACCACGGCGATCCGCTTGCCGCGCAGCGCCGCGAAGTCGATGTCGTCCGCGGTGTGGGCCGCGCGGTCCGGCCACAGTTCGGGGGCCACCCACTCCGGCAGCGAGTTGCCGCCGGTGCCCGGCCGCCCGGTCGCCACCACCACCCGGCGCGCGCGCAACGCGGTGCCGTCGGACAGCAGCGCCGTCACATGGCCGCCGCCCGGCTCCAGCCGCATTGCCGCCACGCCGTTGCGCACCGGCAGCGCGAGCGCGCGCTTCAGCCAGGTGAGGTAGTCCTGCCAGATCGCGTTCGGAATCTTGTAGAGCGCGTCCCAGGCTTCGCGGCCCTGCGTCGCTTCGTACCAGGACCGGAAGGTCAGCGACGGGATGCCCAGCGCCGGTCCCGGCAGGTGCTTGGGCGAGCGCAGCGTCTCCATCCGCGCGTAGGTCACCCACGGCCCCTCGCGCCCGTCCGGGTTGGCGTCGATCACCGCGATGTTGCGCACGCCCTTGAAGATCAGCGCGGCGGCAGCGGCGATACCGCACATCCCCGCGCCGATCACCAGCACATCGAGCATCGGCTTCCCGTCCGGTCCGGGCACTGCGGCGGGCCAGTTCGGCGGCGGCAGGCAGAGATATTCGAGATCGGATGCGACGCGGCGGGCGAGGTCGGCGGCGGCGTCGGTGGGGGTCGGTTGCGCGTCCACGATCAGGACCGCTTCCGTCGGGCGGCGTGCGTCATGGGGGATTATGCTGAGCGCGCGGTCGGCCGGCATCAACCGGAAATATACCCCCCTCTCTCGACCAGCCCGGCATGCGGCCCTATCGTTCCGTCAAAGCCCGCGGAACCAAGCTGGCAGGGAGCGCGGAGAGCAGGAGCGAACATGAGCAAGCTGGAATACCTCGCGCCCACCACGGTGAGCGAAGCCGTCGCCGCGCTGGCGGGCGCCGCGGGCCTCGCGAAGCCGATGTCGGGCGGCACCGATCTGCTGGTGCAGTTGCGCACCGGCCGGATCAGCCCGGCGCTGATCGTCGATACCAAGAAGCTGCCGGGGATCAAGGGCATCCGCGAGGACGCGAGCGGCTTCACCATCGGCGCCGCCACCTCGGGCGCCGAACTCGGCGAACACAAGGCGCTGTGCCAGGCATGGCCCGGCGTGGTGGAGGCCGCGAACCTGATCGGCTCGACCCAGGTGCAGGGCCGCGCGACGCTCGCGGGCAATCTCTGCAACGCCTCCCCCGCCGCCGACAGCGTGCCCGCGATGATCGCCGCGGGCGCCACCTGCCGCATCGTCGGCAGCAAGGGCGAGCGCACCGTGCCGGTGGAGCAGATCGTCACCGGCCCGGGCCGCACCTCGCTCGCGAAGGACGAGTTCATCCTCGACTTCCACCTGCCCGCGCGCCCCGCGCGCTCGGGCGACGCCTATCTGCGCTTCATCCCGCGCACCGAGATGGACATCGCCGTGGTCGGCTGCGGCGTCTCCGTCACGCTGGATGCGAACGGCGTCTGCACCGCCGCCCGCGTC
>JAFEFJ010000118.1 GCA_018240635.1 Pseudomonadota bacterium
CAGCAGTTCGACGGCACCCGCGCGCTGCTGGAGGCCAAGCTGAAGGAGATGCGCGAGGGCAACGAGGCGAAGCTCGCCGACATTCAGAAGACCGTGAACGAGCAGCTCAACGCCGCGGTCGAGAAGCAGATGCAGTCGAGCTTCGCCCGCGTCATCGACCAGTTCGCCGCCGTGCAGAAGGCGATGGGCGACGTGCAGGCGGTGACGGCGCAGATCGGCGACATCAAGCGGCTGTTCTCCAACGTCAAGACGCGCGGCGGCTGGGGCGAGGCGCAGGTGCGCGCGATGCTGGACGACATCCTGCCGGCCGATGCGTACGAAACCAACCGCAAGGTCCGGCCCGACAGCAACGACGCGGTGGAGTTCGTGGTCTTCATGCCGATGCGCGGCGAGGTGCGGCCGCTGCTGCCGATCGACGCGAAGTTTCCTGTGGAGGATTACGAGCGGCTGCTGGCGGCGTCCGAGGCGGGGGATGCGGAGGCCGAGCGCGCGGCGCGGCGCGGGCTGGAGCGGCGCATCCGCGACGAGGCGCAGAAGATCGCATCGAAATACATCTATCCGCCGATCACGGTGGAGTTCGCGGTGCTCTATCTGCCGACCGATGCGCTGTATGCGGAAGTGGCGCGTATCCCCGGCCTGATCGACGAGATCGGACGCACGAGCCGCGTTCTGGTGATGGGCCCGACGCTGTTCCCGGCGCTGCTTCGCACGATCCATCTGGGGTTCGTCACGCTCGCGCTGGAGCAGAAGGCCGACGAGATCCGCCACATCCTGGGTGCGACGCGCACCGAGATGGCGAAGATGGACGACGTGCTGGACCGGCTGCTGAAGCAGGCGGGCACGATGGGCAACACGATCGAGGCCGCGCGCCGGCGCACCCGTGCGGTGTCGCGGCGGCTGCGCGGGGTGGAGCAGGTGGAGCCCGGCCAGTCGGCCGCGCTGCTGGGGCTGGAAGACGAGGCCGAGGCGGGCGAGGAGGAGGCCTAGGATTCCCGCCCCCGCCCCCAGTCAATTCTGGCAGTCAATTCTGGCGGTCAATTCTGGCGGTCAATCCTGGCGGTCAGTCCCGGTCAGGTCCTGCATGAATCCGCGCATGCCGAGCAGAGGCATGATGCGCAGCAGGATGGCGAAGATGTAGGCGGTGCTGACGCCGTAGGCCAGCATCCCGGCGCTGGCTTCCAGCGCACCGAGCAACTGCCATTCCGACGCCAGCTTCAGGCCGCTCGCGCCGCGCGTCGCCATCGAATCGAGCGAGAACAGGATGGCCTCGTGCGGCGTGGCGATCGCGCCCAGCCATAGCAGCGCGAGCGCCCACATCGCGGCCTCCAGCCCGTGCAGCGCCGCGAGCAGCAGGGCGACCGTGCCGACCACGGTGGTGCCGCTGATCGAATCGCGCAGGCGGCTGCGCCGCCGCCTCATCACCACCGCGCGGACGTGTTCGAGCCAGCGGGACAGGATCACGATTCCCACCGCGTGAACGACGATCGTCAGGGCGGTCAGGGCGAGGCCCCACAGCCAGCTTGGCCCCCAGTCGGTCTCCATGCCGAATCGCACTCCCGGTCCGCGCGCGATACCGTATAGCGGCGCGGCGCATGAGGCGTCGGGCTTGGGTTGGAGCACGACGCGGAAACGATGCGGATCGACGCGCACCAGCATTTCTGGCGGCTCGACCGGGGCGATTACGGCTGGCTGACGCCCGCGCTGGGGCTGATCCACCGGGATTTCGGGCCGGACGACCTGCGGCCAATCCTGGCGCGCCACGGCATCGGCGCGACGGTGCTGGTGCAGGCCGCGCCGACCGAGGCGGAGACGCGCTTCCTGCTGGCGCTGGCGGCAGGGGCGCCGGAGGTGGCCGGCGTGGTGGGCTGGACGGATTTCGAGGCGGCGGACGTGCCGGATGCCATCGCGCGTCTGGCCGCCGATTCGCTGCTGGTGGGGCTGCGGCCGATGGTGCAGGACATCGCCGACGACGGCTGGCTCGCGCGGCCGGCGCTCGCCCCCGCCTTCGCGGCGATGGAGCGGCATGGTCTGGCGTTCGACGCGCTGGTGCTGCCGCGTCACCTGCCGCGCCTGCTGGCGATGGTGGCGCGCCATCCGAACCTGCCCATCGTGATCGACCATCTGGCGAAGCCCGGCATCGCGGCGCGGGACTGGCTTCCCTGGGCAGACGACATGGCGGCGCTGGCGGCGCACCCCAACGTGTGGTGCAAGCTGTCGGGCATGGCGACCGAGGCCGCGCCGGGCTGGACGGCCGAGGATCTGCGCCCCTATGCCGCGCACGTGCTGGCGTGCTTCGGCCCGGCGCGCGTGCTGTGGGGCAGCGACTGGCCGGTGGTGGACCTGGCCGGCGGCTACGATGCCTGGATGCGCGCGACCGGGACGCTGCTGGACGGGCTGGACGAGGCGGCGCGGGCCGCCGTGCTGGGCGGCAATGCGGCGCGGTTCTATCTGTGCGGAAGGGGACGTCCGGTATGCTGAAGGGGATCGATCCCGTGCTGACGCCCGACCTGCTGTGGGTGCTGGCGGCGATGGGGCACGGCGACGACCTGGCGCTGGTTGACGCCAACCACCCGGCGGCGCGGATCGCGAAGGACACGACCTTCGGCCGCGTGGTGGAACTGCCCGGCATCGGCATGGCGCGCGCCGCGCGGGCGGTGCTGTCGCTGCTGCCGCTGGATGATTTCGTGCCCGATCCGGTGCGCCGGATGGAGGTGGTGGGCGATCCCGCCGCGCTGCCCGTGGTGCAGCAGGAGGTGCAGGCGGAAGTCCGCCGCGTGCTGCCTGCCGCGCCCGCGATGGCGGGGGTGGACCGCTTCGCGTTCTACGACCTGGCGAAATCCGCCTTCGCCGTGGTGCAGGTGGGCGACCCGCGCCCCTATGGCTGCTTTCTGATCCGCAAAGGCGTGATCGCAGGAGAAAAACCATGACCGTTGCAACCGAAACCTCCGCCGCCGCGCCGCGCTCGGTGCATCTCAATCCGGCCGACAACGTGATCGTGGCCGTCGATCCCATCGCGCAGGGGGCCGTGGTGCGCGGCGTGACGGCGGCGGCGCGGGTCGCGCGCGGGCACAAGATGGCGACGGCGGCGATCGCCGAGGGCGCGCCGGTGCTGAAGTTCGGCCAGATCATCGGCTTTGCGTCCAAGCCCATCGCGCCGGGCGAATGGGTGCACGAGCACAACGTGGCGATGAAGGACTTCGCGCGCGACTACCGCTTCGCCGAGGCGGCGAAGGCGGAGCCGGTGCTGCCCGTGGAGCAGCGGGCGACGTTCCAGGGCTATCGCCGCGCCAACGGGAAGGTCGGCACGCGCAACTATCTCGGCGTGCTGACCAGCGTGAACTGCTCGGCGACCGTGGCGCGGCTGATCGCGCGCGAGATCGAGAAGTCCGACATCCTGGCCGACTACCCGAACGTCGATGGCGTGATCCCGCTGGTGCACGGCACCGGCTGCGGCATGGCGACGAAGGGCGAGGGCTATGACCTGCTGAAGCGCGCGATCTGGGGCTATGCGGCGAACCCCAACATGGCGGGCGTGCTGATGGTGGGGCTGGGCTGCGAGGCGTTCCAGATCGCCGCCTGGAAGAGCGCCTACGGCATTCAGGAAAGCGATCTGTTCCGCAGCTTCACCATCCAGGACATCGGCGGCACGCGCCGCGCGGTGGAGGGTGGGGTGGAGGCGATCCGCGCCATGCTGCCGCTGGCCAACGCGGCCAAGCGCGAGGCCGTGCCGGCGTCCGAGATCGTGCTGGCGCTGCAATGCGGCGGGTCGGACGGCTATTCCGGCATCACCGCTAACCCGGCGCTGGGCGCGGCGGTCGATCAGCTGGTGCGCCACGGCGGCACGGCGATCCTTTCGGAGACGCCGGAGATCTACGGCGCCGAGCATCTGCTGACCCGCCGCGCCGCGACGCGCGAGATCGGCGAGAAACTCGTGCAGCGCATCCGCTGGTGGGAGGATTATACCGCGCGAAACCATGGCGAGATGAACAACAATCCCTCTCCCGGCAACAAGGCGGGCGGGTTGACGACGATCCTTGAGAAGTCGCTGGGCGCCGCGGCGAAGGGCGGCACGACGACGCTGACGGGCGTGTTCGAGTATGCCGAGCCGGTGACGGCGAAGGGCTTCGTGTTCATGGACACGCCGGGCTTCGATCCCGTCTCCGCCACCGGGCAGGTGGCGGGCGGGGCGAACGTGCTGTGCTTCACCACCGGCCGCGGCTCGGCCTACGGGTGCAAGCCGACGCCGTCCATCAAGCTCGCGACGAACAGCGACATCTACGGCCGCATGACCGAGGACATGGACATCAACTGCGGCGATATCCTGGACGGCGTGAGCGTGGAGGCGAAGGGGCGGGAGATCTTCGAGACGGTGCTGCGCGTGGCAAGCGGCGAGCGCAGCAAGTCCGAGGCGCTGGGGTACGGGGATGCGGAGTTCGTGCCGTGGCTGGTTGGGGCAGTGATGTAGCCCTTCGGACGCAATTTTTTGTGTCGTGGCTGGGCTTGGCCCGGCCACAACACGTAATCCGGCTGCCTACTCCAGCCCCGCCGCCCAGGCCTCCACGCCCGCCGGATCGCGCTCGCCGGCGATGGCGGCGGCGACGCCTTCGCCCATCAGCGCGCCGAACTTGAAGCCGTGGCCTGAGCACGCGCTGATCAGCCAGCCCTTCGCATCGAGCGGGCGGACGATGAAGCGTTCGTCCTTCGTGACCGTGTAGAAGCATGCCTTCGGCTCCAGCACCGCGTAGCGGTCCAGGTCGCGGTAGCACGCGCGCGCGGCGGTCCAGAGGCGCGCGAGATCGGCCTCGGTCGCGATGCGGTCCTCGTCCGGGTTGCCGCGGCGGGAGAAGACGTGATCGCCGATCTTCAGCCGCATCCCGTCGCGCGGCGGCAGGCAATAGACATCGCCGTCCTGTGACATGTCGATCATCACCGGCGCGGTGGCCCAGGCTTCCGCGAGATCGGGCGGCGGTGCGAGATACAGCACCGCCTGGCGCGAGGGCACGCCGATGCCCTTGAGCGACGGCACCAGCCGGTCCGCCCAGGCGCCGGCGGCGACAACGACGGCATCGCCCTCGTGAACACGGCCGCCCACTGTGACGGTGCCGCGCACCGGATCGACGGCGGTAACCTTCGCGCCCGCGTGCAGCCGCACGCCGAGGCGGCCGAGCAGCACCACGAGATCGGTCACGATGCGCACCGGGAACAGCATCCCCGCCCCGTCGGTTTCCACCGCGCGCTGCACGCCGTCGAGGTTCAGCATCGGCCGCATCGCCGCCACGCGGTCGAGCGGCACGTCGTGGAAGCCGATGCCGAGTGCTGCGAGGGATTCCCTGGTGCCCTCGTACCAGGGCGTCTCGCAGCGCAGCAGGTTGAGCGAGCCGGTTTCCAGGTAGTGCCGCCGCCCGAGCGCCTGCCAGAGCTGCTCCCACACCGCGAAGGCCTGCACGATGAGATGCGCGTAGCCCTGCATCTCCCCATAGGCGTGGCGGATGATGCGGTGCTCGTCGTGCGAGGAGCTGGCGGGATTGGGCAGCGGACCCTGCTCGAACAGCTCGACCCTGAAGCCGCGCTTCGCCAGCCCCCAGGCCGCAGAAAGCCCGGCGATGCCGCCGCCGACGATGAGGATTCTGGCCGTCATGGGTCGTCCGTTCGGGAGGCGTTCTGCTCAGTCGGTGGGGCGCTCGTCCGGGCTCAGGGTCGGCCCGAGCAACTCCACATACCACGTCGCGCCGAATGCGTTGAGCGCATCCCGGTCGGGCAGTCCGTCCCGCGGGAATGGAGGAACGCGATGTTCACGCGCTCATGCTCCTGTGTTGCGGCGCGTCGTGCAGCCGCCGGGATCTTGGTCCGGCAAGCGATGGACGCTGCCGGTCGAGGGGCCCGACCGGGGCGCGCCGTACCGGCACGGGACGGAACACATGCCGGACGATGCGCAGCCGCTATCTACGCGGGTATCGGATGGGGCGGAAACAACTATAACGATCAAGTTGCGGCAGGCGCGGCCCGGTCAGGGTGCGGCAGTGGAATGGACGCGCGTCGTGCTGCTTTCTTCCCGCTGCTGTCCTGAATTTGATCAAACGATAACATTTACAACAAGAACGACTGGCAACTAACGTCGCGGTCGCTCCCCCGGCTGCCGCAATGTGAACGGATGGTGTGATGCGCCGCGCGTCGATCGTGCCCGAAGACCTAGATCGCGGCCCTATTCGTTGCGAATATGACATGGGCGGCGCGGTGCGGCGCATTGCGGTGGGCGGGCTGCTGGCGCTGTCGTGCGCGCTGCCTGCCCTTGGCGCGGGCGTGGCGAGCGGGACCTGCGTGAACATGGACCCGTCCTCGGTCCTGGCGGGCGTGAGTGGCGATTTCGAGCTGACCGTCGATCCCGACGATCCGGCCGCGCATGTGCTGTTCGTCTCCAACCTGATGGCGAATTCTTTCAAGCCGCAGAATGTGGTGGTTGCGCAGATCGATGGACTGACCGGACAGGTTGTGGCTGGATCGCTCCGTACGGTTGCGCGCAACTTCCAGGGTAATTCCAACAACAACGGCGCGGAGTGGATCCGCACGCCGCAGGGGCAGCTGGGCATCATCTATCCCGGCGCAAACGGCGTGTACGGCGTCTTCCGCAGCGCGCCTCCCTCCGTCTGGAGCGACTTCCTGTATGGCTGGGACGGCGCGCCGGCGCAGGGCGTGCCGCCCGTCCTGCCGTCCTCGCTGCCTGGCTATGCCGATGCGCTGCCGCCCAAGCCGCCGCAGCAGGAGGCGACGATCCCGATGTATTCGCCGATCGCGACGCAGAAGACCTGCAGCAGCGCCTGCTACGGCGCGTACAACGCCGGCGTCAGTACCGACGTGACCCCGGCGCTGCTGCAGCGCGGCCTGCTGGTGGGCGGCGTGACCCAGACGATCTGGGATAGCTGGCTGTATGTCGCCGCCTGCACGACGCGCACGCAGATCTGCGGTATCTATCAGGCGCAGATCGACGGCAATGGCGGGTTCGGCACGGTGCAGAGCATCGCGACCGTCACCGGCATCGTGCCGCAGCCGGGTGGCGGGCTGCTTCAGATGGTGGCGGTGCAGCACCCGGTTTCCGGCGCCACGCTGCTGTTCAGCGGCGAGACTCCGAAGCAGGTCTCGGTCTGGAGCCACGCCGCGCAGGGCGCGCCGCTGACGTTGCTGGCGCGCGTGCCGGTGCCGGCGGGCGCGGTGCACTACCGCGCCTATGCCAACGACACGGTGGCGCTGCTCAACTTCTATGTGCGCTCCGGTGCGGCGATGGGGCAATACACCGTCACGGTGAGCGCGGACGGCCCATCGATGACGGTGGGAAGTGCCACGCAGATCAGCAACCACTCCCCGCTGACGACCGAGCTGCAATGGTACCCGGCGGCGGCGAAATGGGCGGTGTCGCTGCAACTGACCGACGGCCGCTATCAGCGTTGCTGGGTCACGTCCTGAAGCACGGACCGCGTATCATTCCGACGCACGCCCGGACATTTCTGCGCCCCTGTCGATTTTTTGATGACGGCGCCGCACGGCCCGCACCGTAAACTTCGGTGAAGCTTCCGGGACGTGCCGCCTGTCCGGCGCCCGCCCGTCGATAAATCATGACCGGGCGATGGAATGCAACGCATGCCGATTACTTCCTGCTGGATGAGGGAACGCTTGTCCTCGCGCTTTCGTTACGATTCCATAAGGCGTTGCGCCGCTGCCCTGCTGCTGGCGGCTGGCGTGGCGGCGGCGCTTCCCGCGCTGGCGCAGACATCGACCTGCGGGACGATGGACCCGACGGGCGTGCTGGCGGGCGTGGCAGGCGACTTCGAGCTGACGGTCGATCCCGACGATCCAGCAGGAAACGTGCTGTTCGTCTCCAACATCCAGCCGGACTTCTTCCAGTACCAGAACGTGGTGGTGGCGCAGATCGACGCCACGACCGGGCAGACGGTGCCCGGATCGCTGACGGTGGTGGCAAATAATTTCAAGGGAAACTCCAGCCGCAACGGGCCGGAATGGGTGCGCACGCCGCAGGGGCAGCTTGGCGCGATCTACACCAGCGCCGACGGCGTGCACGGCGTCTTTCGCGCCGCGCCCCCCGTATCCTGGAACGGCTTCCTGTATGACTACGTGGGCAACCCCACGCTGGGCTCGCCGCCGGTGCTGCCGTCGTCGCTGCCGGGCTTCTACGACGGGCTGCCGCCGAAGCCGCCGCAGAAGGCGGCGACGATCCCGATGTATGCGCCCGTGCCGACCATGAACACCTGCACGAACGCCTGCTACGGCTACTACAACGCCGGCCAGAGCACCGACGTCACCTCGGTGCTGCAGGGCCAGTACGGGTTGTGGGTGGGGGGCGTCACGCAGGCACCGTGGGATTCGTATCTGTATGTCGCCGCCTGCACGCAGCGCACGCGGATCTGCGGCATCTATCAGGCGCAGATCGACGGCCAGGGCGGGTTCGCGAGCGTGCAGAGCATCGCGACGGCGGACTATACGCTGTCATCCGGATCCGGGCTGTTGCAGATGGCCGCCGAGGTGCATCCGGTGAACGGCGTCCCGGTGCTGTTCACCGGCGAGACGCCGCGCCTCATTTCGGTCTGGACGCAGAGCGCGCCGGGCGCGCCGCTGACGCTGCTGACGCGGGTGGCGGCCCCGCCCGGCGCGGTGCATTACCGCGCCTATGTCAGCGACACCCAGGTGGTGCTGAACTTCTTCGTCAGGAACGGTCCGGCGCTGGGGCAGTACACGCTCCCGGTCAGCGCCAACGGATCGTCGCTGACGGTGGGCAAGGTCACGCAGATCTACGCGAATTCCCTGCAGGGAAGCGAGATCCAGTGGTATCGCGGCGCGCAGAGCTGGGCGGTATCGTTCCGGGGACAGGACGGCATCTACCGGCGGTGCTGGTTCACGCCGTGACTTCCGGCAGCGGCGGCGGTCCGGCGCCTAGCCGATCGGCGCGTCCACGAAGATGCGGTAGGTCTGGCTTTTCGGCTTGTCGCGGTCGGCGGGATCGACGTAGCGGATCGAGCTTTGGCCGAGCAGCGCGCGCGGCAGCACCATGACGCGGATGAAGCGGCTGGGCCGGTCGGCGGCGGCCTGGGCGAAGACCGGCTCGGGCCCCGCTTCGTACCACGCGCCGCCGGGGCCGTAGCTGGTGGAGCGTCCGTGCGTGTCGATGCGGATGCCGCCTTCGATCAGGCAGCGGATGCCGGGGCCCTGATGCGTGTGGCGGAAGGCGCAGCCGCCGGGCGGGAAGGCGACGCTGTCGCCGCGCAGCAGCAGATCGCCCGCGGGCAGGGTTTCCAGCGCGGCGGCGAGCTTCAGCGTGCTGCGGACGCCCGGCGCGGCGGGCGGCGGGGCGGTTTCGCCCTGGGTCAGGTCCCAGCGCCACAGCGCCGCGCCGTGCGGGCCGGCGCGCAGCGTAGTGGCTTGCTGGCCGTGCCAGGCCGCGCCCTCGGCCGTCTTCGCGTCGTCCACGGAGATTCCGCCGTGGACGACGAAGACCATGCGCGGGCGCGCGGGCAGGGCGAGCGCCGCGCCGTCCGGGAGAATGTCCTCGAACAGCGCGAGCGTTGCCGTCACCGCGGCTACTCGGCGGCGACCTTGGGGGCGATCGCCTTCATCGTGCCGCCGTAGCGTTCGGTGAACTGCGTGGTGTCGATCTCCTCCAGCTCGATCTCGCGGTTCAGCACCTTCTGCTTCCATTCGAGCAGCTTCGGATGCGCGTCGTGGAATTCGGGCATCACTTCCTTCGCGAACAGTTCCAGCGATTCGCAAATATGCTCATGCGTGTTCTTGCCCGCCTGGTTGAGCAGCACGACTTGGTCGATGTTGGAGCTGTGGAACTTGCGCAGCTTGCGGCGGATGGTTTCAGGCGAGCCGATCAGGCCGCCGCGCAGCGCCGCCGCGTGGGCTTCGGGATTGGCGCGCTTCCACTTGTTGTATTCGTCCCACATGTTGACCGCGCCGGGCGGCGGGCGCTGCCGGTCGCCCGAGGCGCTGGAGTAGTATTTCAGGCAGAACTGGAAGAACGTGTCGCCGTCGGCGCGTTCGCGCGCTTCCTCGTCCGTCGGCGCGCACATGAAGAACGACACCAGCGCGATGTTCGGGTTGGTCTGGTAGTCGGCCAGCTTCTTCTGCCGCTTGACGAAGGCGTTGTAGTAGGCGTGCACCCAGGCGTGCGCTGCGTCCGCCGAGACGAACTGGAAGCCCAGCGCGCCCATGCCCCATTCGCCGCATTTCGCCAGCGTCTCAAGCTGCGAGCACGCGACCCACAGCGGCGGGTGCGGCTTCTGGTAGGGCTTGGGCAGCACGTTGCGCAGCGGCATGTCGAAGTATTTGCCGTGATGCTCGCTGCCGCCGTCCTTGAACATGGGGAAGATGGCGCGGACCGCTTCCTCGAAGATCTCGCGCTTGTTGGCCATGTCCACGCCGAACGGCTCGAGCTCGGTCGAGGAGGCGCTTTCGCCCATGCCGAACTCGCAGCGCCCGCTGGAGAGCAGATCGAGCGTGGCGATGCGTTCGGCGACGCGGGCGGGATGGTTGGTGGTGAGCTGGCAGATGCCGTGGCCGAGGCGGATGTTCTTCGTCCGCTGGCTGGCGGCGGCGAGGAAGGATTCGGGCGCGGGGGAGTGGGAGTATTCCTCGAGGAAGTGATGCTCGACCTGCCACGCGTAGTCGTAGCCGCAGCGGTCGGCGATCTCGATCTGCTCGAGCGCGTTCTGATACAGCCGGTGCTCGTCGTGCGGCCCCCAGGGGCGCGGCAGTTGCAGTTCGTAGAAGATGCCGAATTTCATGGGTGCGTTTCCTGGATCGCCTGATTGGTTGCGTCCAGTTTAGCCCGTGGTCGGCGGGTGTCTACCACGCGGTAGTCAGGCGGGGCGGGCGACGCAAGTCCGGCGAACGAGCCATTGAGGGGTCGGGTCACGCCCCACACGAGGTTGTGCCGCGCGATTGCGTAGAAAAGGATACCAAACCTCCAGCCTGCTGTGGGAGAAGTGCGCCGCGCAAGCGACCTGCGCTTGCGGCGTGGATGCTGACTTCATTCGCGCACATCGTATTGCTGGCCGCTCAGCACCGCACGGAACAAATCCACCGCTTCATGCGACCATTTGCGGGTGGCCGACTTTTTCCCAGTTTTTATGCGTTCGTGATAGCGATTATCTGATGCGCGAAGGTCCACACCCTTTTCATCGATAATCTTTTTGATTGCCGGATTCAATGCGTTCCAGCCTGTAAGCCCGAGTTCATCGGCGACCTGGGATAATGTGAAAGGGTGCGTCTTATTATTTGTGTCCGCCAGAGTTAAGCCCAACATTTTCGGCAGCTGTTTGTCATCCTGTGTGATCTTCTCCAATGTAGAGTAGTCTACTTCTACGGTTCCAATAGGGATGTCCTTGCGAGTAAGCCTCATTAACCGCGCTGCCAGCGCTCTAAGGAGTGCTGGATTTACCTGCTTCAGCTCATGTCGCGCTGATAGCAACTGGAATACTGCTGCTAGCGAAGTCACATTAAACACCCGCAATCGGTACTGGCGGCCATCCTCTTCGTCATCAATGACAATCTCTGACTGAGTCGGTGCAGTCTTCA
>JAFEFJ010000119.1 GCA_018240635.1 Pseudomonadota bacterium
GGCGGAGAGGGCCGATTTCTGCCATATGCGATAGGCCTGCCCACGAGGGGGAGGGAGAAGATGAGCGCGTCCCCTCCCCCCGTGCGGGGGAGGGTCAGGGTGGGCGGGGACTTCGCGGGAGGACGGGTCAGGCGGCGAGGTAGCGTTCGACCGCTTCGACGATCATGCGGCGCTGGGCGGCGGCGTGCTTCGCGGTTTCCACGTCGCGGCCGAAGATGGCGGACCAAGTGTGGCGGTTGGAGACGCGGTAGAAGCAGAACGAGCTGATCAGCAGGTGAAGGTCCACCGGATCGACGCCCTTGCGGAACACGCCTTCCTGCTCGCCGCGCTTGAGCAGCGCGCGGATGATCTCGATGACCGCGGCGTTGCGCTTCGCGATGGCGGGCGCGGCGGCAATGTGGCGGGCGAGGTGGATGTTCTCGATCGCAATGAGACGGACGAAATCGGGATTGTCGGCGTGGTAGTCGAACGTCACCTCCACAAGCCGGCGCACCGCCTCCATCGGTTCCAGATGTTCGAGCCGCAGGCTCTGCTCCACGGCGCGCATCCCGCCATAGGCTTCCTCCATGACGGCGGCGTAGAGTTTCTCCTTGCTGCCGAAGTAGTAGTAGATCATCGGCTTGGTGGTGCGCGTGCGCGCCGCGATGTCGTTCACGCTGGCGCCGTCGAGCCCTTTCTCCACGAACTCGGAGCGGGCGACGGCGATGATGTCGAGGCGCGTGCGCTCGGCATCCGGCGAGCGGACGCGGGCGGTATCCTTGGCGGGCGGTTCGGCGGCCGGCGCCTCCCCAGCGGGCACTTTCTTCGCGCGCGCGGTCCTGGTGCGCGCCGATCCGTCGGGCATCTCCGCCTCCAACCTTCCGATCGGTAGGTTAACCCGCGCGGGCCTGGCTGTCTGCCGCCTATCGGCCGGCGGCGGCGCGGATCGAGGCAGCCAGGGTGTGTTCGTCGTACGGTTTCTGCAGGAAGGATGCGTCCGCGAACCCTGGCCGCTGCGTACGGATCGCCGCCTCTGGATGGCCGGAGACGAAGACGATGGGCAGTGCGGGATGCGCCGCGCGCACCCGTTCGGCAAGCTCGTCGCCCGGCATGCCGGGCAGGGAGAGATCGGTGATCATCAGATCGAAGCGGCGCGCGGCAAGCAGCGAGAGCGCGTCGTCGGCATCGGCCGCCTCGGCCACCGCGTGCCCCATGCTGGCAAGAAGTTCGCCGGTCATCGCGCGGACCAGCGCGTCGTCCTCCACCAGCAGGATGGCGAGCGCCGCGTCCGCGGGAGGGCCGCCGTGCCCCGCGCCGGATTGCTCCGGACTCTCAAGCGGGGGCATGCCGCACCCGGTTCCGGTGCCGGACATGCGCCGCCCCCGCGCGGAGACCGGCGGCCGCGTGGTTCTGCAATGCGCATCCTCCTTAGCCCTGCGCACCCCGGCGGAGTGCCGCTACTTGCGGGGGCCCAGCGCCCGCCGCACCTGGGCGGAGAACTGCGCCATAGTGAAGGGCTTGTCGACCATTTCCATTCCGGGCGCGAGATCGGCCGTGCGGTCCGCCGCGCTCGCCGCGTAGCCGGTGAGGAACAGGACCGGCAGCTTCGGCCGCAGCGCGCGCACCGCATCCGCAAGCTGCCGCCCGTTGAGGCCGGGCAGGCCGACATCCGTGACCAGCAGATGGAAGCGGGCGCCGGCGCGCACGATCCGCAGGGCGGCGTCCGATCCGGCGGCCTCCAGCGTGCGATAGCCGAGATCATGCAGCGCCTGGACGATCATCTGCCTGACGGCATCCTCGTCCTCCACGACGAGGATCGTCTCGCCCGCACCGCCCTGCGCCGCCGCCACGGAGGGCGCCTTGCCCGCCGCCGTGCTGCCGATGAAGCGGGGCAGGAACAGCCGCACCGTCGTGCCCTGCCCCGGCGCGCTGGACAGGCTCACGCCGCCGCCGGTCTGGCGCATGAAGCCGTAGATCGTGGACAGGCCGAGGCCGGTGCCGTGCCCGTGCGGCTTGGTGGTGAAGAACGGCTCGAACGCCTTCGACGCGGTTTCCGGCGACATGCCCTGGCCCGTATCGGAGACGCCGACCACGACATAGGCGCCGGGCTCGATCTCGTCCTCCGCTTCCTGGAGCACGGCGTTCTCGGCCCAGACGGTCAGGCGGCCGCCGCGGGGCATCGCATCGCGGGCGTTGATCGCGAGGTTGATGATCGCGTTCTCGAGCTGGTTCTCGTCGCTCGTCGCGCGCCAGGCATCCGGCGCGAAGCGCATGCTGAGCACGATCTGCTCGCCGAGCGTGCGCGTGAGAAGTTCCTCGAGCGAGCGGACCAGCTTGACGACGTCGATGTCCTTCGGATTGAGGCTCTGCTGGCGCGCAAAGGCGAGCAGCCGGTGCGTGAGGCGCCCGGCCCGGTGCGCTGTTTCCTCCGCCGCATCCATGAAGCGGCCGATATCGTCGAAGCGCTTCCGCCCGATCTGCCGGCGGATCAGATTGAGCGCGCCGACGATGACGGTGAGCATGTTGTTGAAGTCGTGCGCCACGCCGCCGGTGAGCTGGCCGATGGCCTCCATCTTCTGCGACTGGCGCAGCTGCTCTTCCGTGCGGCGCAGCGCATCGGCGCGCACGCGTTCCTGCGTGACGTCGCGGCCCGAGGCGTAGATCAGATCGCCGTCGGTGGCGGTGTGCCAGGAAATCCAGCGGAGCCCGCCGTCCTTGTGGCGGAACTGACGGCTAAAGTCCCTGGTCGGCCCGGAGTCCAGCGGCGCGGGAGGCGGCAGGCCGCCGTCCGGCACGACGATGCTGCTGTAGTGTCGGCCGACGATATCGTCCGGGCGGTAGCCCAGGACCGATGTCCAGGTGGGGTTGATCGCGCGGATCACGCCGTCGCGCCCGACGATCGCCAGAAGGTCGCGCGAATTGTTCCACATCCGGTCGCGCTCGCGCGTGCGTTCCTCGACGCGTTCCTCGAGGTCCGACGTGAGATCGCGCAGGCGTGTCTCGGCGTTCCTGAAATCGGTGATGTCGTAGATGATGCCGACGAGGCGCGTCGCGCCGTCCGGGCCGCTGCGCTGCACTTCGCCGCGCTGCGCGATCCAGCGAATGTCCCCGCTGCCGCGCCGCACGATGCGCAGCTCGCGCGGCGGCAGGTCGGTGCCGGCATCACCGTCGGGAGGCGGAATGAACGGCGCCGAGTCCGGCGTGAGAGCGGCATCGATGAGCGGCAGCGCGACCGTGTCGGCCGGCGGCAGCCCCAGCAGGAGGCAGAACTGAGGCGACACGTCCACGGTGGCGGCGCCGCTCAGGTATTCGAAGTTGCCGATGCCGCCGGCCGATTGCACGACCCGCAGACGCTCCTCGATACGCTTCCTGTCGGTGACATCGGAGAGGACGCCGAAGAGGCGCATGACCCGCCCGTCGGCATCTATCTCGGTTTCCGCGGAGGCACCGACCCAGCGGACCCCGCCATCCTGCCGGAGCAGCCGGTATTCGCTGGAGAAGGCGATATTGCCATGAACGACCGCCTCGACCGCTTTGCGGATATCGGCCGCATCGTCGGGATGGATGGCCTGGAAGAACGCATCGGCCAGCAGACCCCGCGATGCCTGGATGGCATCGAGCCCACACAGCTCGGCGAACCTGCCGTCGCCGCGCAGGATATGGGCCCGAACGTCCCAGCTCCACGCGCCGGCGCCCCCATCCGGGCGAGGCGCCGCCGATCCGCCGCTCACCCGGCCCTCATGCAGGCCGGCAGACGCCGCCCGCGGCCCCCGTTGGCGTGGCGCGGCGTCCGTCGTCCGGGGGGCAACGACGGCGCCCGCGAGGCCGCCTGACCGCCCCGACGATCCGTTTTGTCCGGGAATCCCGGCCCCCAGGGAACTGCGCCACGTCCGCTGTCATTGCCTGGGTCCGAAAAGTCGGATGAGGCGTCTTGGTTCCCGCGCCCCCGCTACCGCCGAACCACCACGCCAACGTCAACGGCCATCCAAGCACCGCCGCCGCCTATTCCCAAACCCAGGCGGCCGGACATCTGTGCCCGACCGATGGATCAGCTCCCTCGGCGATGATCCGGAATGCTCGCCCGAGCGCTTGGCCATGGGACGGGTGCGCTCGCCATCGGGATTGTTGGGGGACGGCAGCAGGCCGCCACTCGCGCAAGCCGCTGCCGGTGCCGGTTCGCAGGGCACGGGCGGAACGACAGCAACCGCCGCGCCTTCCATGGTGGCGGGCAATTCCAACACGACGGCGGATCCCCTGCGCCAGACCGGCCGATCAGTTGCACTTCGCCGCGACGGGCAGCGGCAAGTTGGGGGATCGAATGGTGACGATGGGCGGCGTAACGAAGGAAGCGCTGAACGCACAGCCGTCCTTCAGATGTCAGTAAGCCGACGCGTTGAAGCCGAGCCGCGCGGAACGGCCGCGTTCGGCGCTCGCTTTACGGACCTTCGGCCGAGTCGCTTCCTGGCCGGAGGTCTTGGGTTCCGCCAGTTGCGGTGCACGCTCCGCGGGAGGGCCGCGCCCGTCTCAGGTCACAGGACCTGGATTGAACAGAGCGAGGTCGTTGTGGATTCCCCAGCGATCGGCCCAGACTTTTTCCCGTCCGCTGGCGACATCGAGGATCAGGCGAAACAGGTCCCAGCCCGCTTCCTGGATCGTCATCCCCCCCGTCGCCACGCGGCCCGCGTCGAAGTCGATCAGGTCGTGCCAGCGCCGGGCCAGTTCGGTCCGGCTTGCGACCTTCACCACCGGCGCGGCCGCGAGGCCGTAGGGCGTGCCGCGGCCGGTGGTGAACACCTGCAGCGTCATCCCGGAGGCAAGCTGCAACGTGCCGCAAATGAAATCGCTGGCGGGCGTGGCGGCGAACACCAGACCCTTGCGCCGGACGCGCTCGCCCGGCGACAGCACATCCACGATGGGGCTCGATCCCGACTTCACGACCGAACCCAGCGCCTTCTCGACGATGTTGGCGAGGCCGCCCTTCTTGTTCCCGGGCGTCGTGTTCGCGCTGCGGTCGGCACCGCCGCGGGCGAGATAGTCGTCGTACCACCTCATCTCCCGCACGAGGGCGCGGCCGACCTCCTGATTGGCCGCGCGCCGGGTGAGCATGCCGATCGCGTCGCGCACCTCCGTCACCTCGGAGAACATGACGGTCGCGCCGGCGCGGACCAGAAGGTCGGCGGCATAGCCGAGCGCGGGGTTGGAGGTGACTCCCGAGAAGGCATCGCTTCCGCCGCATTGCATGCCCACGACGAGATCGGCGGCGGGGCAGGTTTCGCGGCGGCGCTGGTTCAGGACCGCGAGCCGCGCCTCGGCGGTGGCCATGATGCCGGCGACGATCGACTCGAACCCCGCGAATGCCTCGTCCTGCATCCGCACCACGGCCTCGGCGCCGGGGGGCAGCAGCGTCTCGGGGATGAGCTTCTCGCAGCCCAGGCCCAGGACCATTGCCTGACCGCCGAAATTCGGATTGCGCGCGAGGTTCTGCAGCGTGCGGATCGGCACGGCCGCATCCGGCGCCTGGATGGCGACCCCGCAGCCGTAGGCGTGCGTCAGCCCGACCACGCCATCGACGTTCGGGTAGCAGGGCAGCAATTCGGCGCGGATGCGCTTGACCGCGTAGTCCAGCGTTCCCGCGACGCACTGCACGCTGGTGCTGATCGCGAGCAGGTTCCTGGTGCCGACCGAGCCGTCGGGATTGCGGTAGCCTTCGAAGGTGTGGCCTTCCAACGGCGCCTGCGGCGCGGGCGTGGCAGTCGCGATCTCCAGCGCGTCGAGCGCCGGCGGGTCGGGCATGACGACGCGGGCCTCGTCAACCCACTCGCCCGCGCGGATGGCGGCGCGGGCGAAGCCGATGGTTTCGCCGTAGCGCAGGATCGGGTCGCCCTCCGGAATGTCGGCGAGCGCGACCTTGTGGCCCTGCGGGACCCGGGTCAGCAGTTCGAGCCCGCAGGGAAACCGGGTCCCGGCGGGGAGTCCGAAGCCGTTGACGACGATCGCCACGTTGTCGTTCAGATCGAGGCGCAGGTAGCGTGGAGCGGCGCCGGCAGCGGAGGTGTCGGCCATATGCCGCCCCTCATATTGTTATCGCTACCATCACCCTACCCGGCTTCTCCCGGCAGGTAAAGGCGGCACCGGCCAAGGGGAATGTGCGCTGGACAGAGGCCCCCCGGACGGCAGACTGGCGGCCCACGAACCGATCGAAAGCGCGAGGCTGACGGGAATGACTGCAACTGGCCGCACGATGAAGCTGGGCCTGAATATCGTCGCCAACGGCGCGCACTCCGCAGGGTGGCGGATGCCTGATGCAAAGGCGGATGCGGCCATGGACATCGGGCTGTGGATGCGGCTTGCCCAGGCGGCGGAGGCCGCGCGCTTTCATTTCATGTTCTGGGCGGACGGCATCGCGGTGCGCCATTCGGCCAAGGACGACGACGAGCTTTCCTACAATCCGCGCATCGATGTCTTCGAGCCGCTGACCACGATCGGCGCGCTGGCCGCGGTGACGCGGCACCTGGGCTTCGTGGCGAGCGCGTCCACCACCTACAACGAGCCGTATCACGTCGCGCGCAAGTTCGCCTCGCTGGACCACGTCACGCGCGGCCGCGTCGGCTGGAACGTGGTGACGTCCTGGAGCGAGCAGGAGGCGTACAATTTCGGCCGCGACGCGCACATGGAGCACGAGGCGCGCTATCGCCGCGCCAAGGAATTCACCGACGTGGTGTTCGGCCTGTGGGACAGTTGGGAGGACGATGCGTTCATCCGCGACAAGGCGAGCGGGCGCTATTTCGATCCCGCCAAGCTGCACACGCTGCACCACCGCGGCGAACATTTCCGGGTCAAGGGCCCGCTGAACGTCGCGCGTCCGATCCAGGGGTATCCGGTGATCGCGCAGGCGGGCTCGTCGGCGAGCGGCCAGGACCTGGGCGGCGGGATCGCGGACCTGATCTACACGGCGCAGAAGTCGCGCGACGGAGCGGTGGCGTTCTACCGGAGCGTCAAGGCGCACGCGGAAGCCTGCGGCCGCAGCCCCGATGCGATGCTGGTGATGCCCGGCGTCCTGCCGATCATGGGACGCACCCGGCAGGAAGCCGCCGACCGTCATGATCAACTGGTCGAGCGCGTGCACCCGAGGCTCGGGCTGCCTTTTCTGGCCGACACGTTCGGCGATCTGTCCGCGATGGACCTGGACGGACCCCTGCCCCCGCCGCTGCCCGGCAGCAACGCGCTCAAGAGCGCGCACGAGGCGCTCATCCGGCTCGGCGGGCAGCCAGGCATGACGATCCGCAAGCTCGCCGCGATCATGGCCGGGGCGCAGGGGCACAACATCCTGGTCGGCACGCCCGCCGACGTCGCCGACCTGATGGAGGACTGGTTCCGGGGAGGCGCGTGCGACGGCTGGAACGTGATGCCGCCGTTTCTGCCCGGACCCGCCATCGAGGTGTTCGACTGGCTGGTGCCCGAGTTACAGCGGCGCGGCGTTGTCGATCGCGCATATCGCGGCGGGACGCTGCGCGAAAGCCTCGGGCTGCCGCGGCCGGCATTCCGCAGCCGCGGCGGTCCACAGCGGGCAGCCGGGAGCGCATGATCGACAAGCTCGGCTACCTGGTCGCGCTGGCGCGGGAGCGCAGCTTCCGCCGCGCGGCCGAGGCCTGCGGCGTGGCGCAGCCCACGCTTTCGGCGGCGATCCGGCAGCTTGAGGAGGAACTCGACGCGCTGCTGGTGCTGCGGTCCTCGCGCTATCACGGCCTGACGCCCGAAGGCGAGAAGGTGCTGGAATGGGCGAAGCGCATGGTGGGCGACGCCCGTGCGATGCGCCGGGAACTCGCCGATCTGCGGGCCGGACTCGTCGGCCATGTGCGGCTCGCCGTGATCCCGACGGCGCTTGCGATGGCGCCGGCGCTGACGGTTCCGTGCCAGCGGCGCCATCCGGGGATTTCGTTCACCGTCCTGTCGTGCTCGTCGGTGGAAATCCTGGCGATGCTCGACGGGCTCGAAGCGGATGCCGGCATCTCCTACCTGGGCAACGAGCCGCTGGGGCGGGCCCGCGCCATCCCGCTCTACACCGAGCGGTACCGGTTCGTGACCGCGCCCGGCGGACCGCTCTCCGGGCGGGACGGGACGACCTGGGCGGAGCTGGCGGCGGTGCCGCTATGCCTGCTGACGCCCGACATGCAGAACAGGCGGATCATCGACCGCCTGATGCGCGGGGCGGGCGCGGAGCCGCGCCCGACGCTGGAATCGAACTCGGTGGTGGCGCTGCTCGCGCATGTGCAGACCGGTCAGTGGGCAAGCGTGCTGCCGGAAAGCATCGCGACGACGCTGGGCGCGGGAGCGGGGCTGCGCGCCCTGCCCGTCGAGGAGCCTGCCGTCAGCCACGAGGTCGGCCTCATTCTGCCGGACCGCGACCCGATGACCGCCCTGACCGCGGCGCTGGCCGCGGAGGCGCGCGGGCTGGAAGGCCGCATCAGGAGCGGGACGCCGGATTGAAGGCGGCCGGACCATGATAGGGTTTAGCTATCGCAGCACGCTGTTCGGGGCTTGATTGCCCGCCCAATTTGGCATCGAATCGCGGAGTTCAGATGCGGGGCGCACACGTGGCCTCAATGGATCAGGCGACGCGAGGCAAGGCGAGCAACACCGGGTTGCCCGCCCCCGCAGACGCCGCGCAACTCGAAGCGATCCTTGCCGCCCATGCCGATTCCGAGGGCGCGCTGCTGCCGGTCCTGCACGCGGTGCAGGAGACGTTCGGCTACGTGCCGGCAGCCGCCGTCGCGCCGATCGCAGAGGCGCTGAACCTCTCGAAAGCCGAGGTGACCGGGGTCGTTTCGTTCTACCACGACTTCCGCGACGCCCCGGCCGGGCGGCATGTGCTGAAGCTGTGCCGGGCGGAGGCGTGTCAGGCGATGGGCGGGCGCGGCCTTGCGGAGCGCGCGCTGCGGCGCCTGGGCATCGGCTGGGGCGGCACCACGGCGAACGGCGCGCTGACCGTGGAGGCGGTCTACTGCCTGGGCCTGTGCGCCATCGCCCCGGCGGCGCTGCTGGACGGCGAGCCGGTGGCCCGGCTGGACGGGCCGGCGCTGGACGTGCTGTGCGCGCGGGCGGAGGCGCCATGAGCCGGCTTTTCCTGCCCCGCGACGCCGCGGCCCTCGCGTTGGGCGCGGAGGCGGTGGGGGAGGCGATCGCGCGCGAAGCAAGCGCGCGCGGCCTGAGCGTCGAGATCGTCCGCACGGGAACGCGCGGGGCATGCTGGCTGGAACCGCTGCTGGAGGCCGAGACCCCGGCGGGCCGGATCGGCTATGGCGGCGTTTCGCCGGGCGACGTGCCGGGACTGTTCGAGGCCGGGCTGCTGGTGGGCGGCGCGCATCCGAAGCGCGTCGGGCGGCCCGGGGATCTGCCCTGGTTCGCGGGACAGACCCGCCTGACCTTCGCGCGCTGCGGGATCGTCGATCCGCTGTCGATCGAGGACTACCGCGCGCATGGCGGGTGCGAGGGGCTCGCCCGCGCGGTCGCGATGGGGCCCGAGGCGGTGCTGGAGGAGATCGTCAAGTCCGGCCTGCGCGGACGCGGCGGCGCTGGCTTCCCGGCGGGGATCAAGTGGCGCACCGCGGCGCGTGCCGATGCGGACCGCAAATACATCGTCTGCAACGCCGACGAAGGCGACAGCGGCACCTTCGCCGACCGGATGCTGATGGAGGGCGATCCGTTCCTGCTGATCGAGGGCATGGCGATCGCCGGCTACGCCGTCGGCGCGCGCCAGGGCTACGTCTACATCCGGTCCGAATATCCGCACGCCATCCGCACCGTGCGCGCCGCGATCGAGCGCGCGCGCGGCGCGGGATTGCTGGGGGCCGATATCGCCGGTTCCGGCTTCGGGTTCGACATCGCCGTGCGGGTCGGCGCCGGCGCCTATATCTGCGGCGAGGAGACGGCGCTGCTCGACAGCCTGGAGGGCAAGCGCGGCGTGGTGCGCGCGAAGCCGCCCCTGCCGGCGATCGAGGGTTTGTTCGGCCGGCCCACCGTGATCAACAACGTGCTGACGCTGGCGGCGGCGCCGTGGATTCTGGCGCATGGCGGGGCGGCCTATGCCGCGCTCGGCGCGGGGCGGTCGTTGGGCACGCTGGCCGTGCAGCTTGCCGGCAATGTCGCGCGCGGCGGGCTGGTGGAGGTGCCGTTCGGCCTCAGCCTGCGCGCGCTGATCGAGGAGTGGGGCGGCGGCACGGCGAGCGGGCGTCCGGTGCGGGCGGTGCAGGTGGGCGGCCCGCTTGGTGCGTATTTCCCCGAATCGCTGCTCGGCACGCCGCTGGATTACGAGGCGTTCGCCGCCGCCGGGGGCATGCTGGGCCACGGCGGCGTGGTGGTGTTCGACGACAGCGTGGACATGGCCGCGCAGGCGCGCTTCGCCTTCGAGTTCTGCGCCGCCGAGAGCTGCGGCAAATGCACGCCGTGCCGGATCGGCGCGGTGCGCGGGATGGAGGCGATGGACCGCATCGCGGCCGGCACCGAGGTCGCGAGGAACCGCGCGCTGATCGACGATCTTTGCGAGCTGATGGCCGACGCCTCGCTGTGCGCCATGGGCGGCCTGACGCCCAACCCGGTGGCGAGCGCCCTGCGGCACTTCCCCGAGGACTTTCGCTCCGCCGCGCAGGCGGCGGAATAGGAGGGGCATCCATGAGCCGGCTTCCCGAACTCGACACCGGCACGCCGATCCGGGTTTCCTCCGAAACCATCGACCTGACGATCGATGGCCGGCCCGTCACCGTGCCGAAGGGCACATCGGTGATGGCCGCCGCCGCGATGCTGGGCACCAAGGTTCCGCGGCTGTGCGCGACCGACCGGCTGGAGCCGTTCGGGTCGTGCCGGCTGTGCCTGGTGCAGATCGAAGGCCGGCGCGGCTATCCGGCGTCCTGCACGACGCCCGCCGAGCAGGGCATGGTGGTGCACACGCAGAACGAGGCCATCGCCAAGCGGCGGCGCGGCGTGATGGAGCTGTACATCTCGGACCATCCGCTGGACTGCCTGACCTGTTCGGCGAACGGCGATTGCGAGTTGCAGGAGATGGCCGGCGCGGTCGGGCTGCGCGAGGTGCGCTACGGCTTCGACGGCGCGAGCCACGCCGGCGCGCCGACCGACGACAGCAACCCCTACTTCACCTTTGAAGCCTCGAAGTGCATCGCCTGCTCGCGCTGCATCCGCGCCTGCGCCGACATCCAGGGCACCTTCGCGCTGACCATGGCGGGCCGCGGCTTCGATTCCACCGTCTCGGTCGCCGGCCCGGACTTCATGGGATCGGAATGCGTCTCATGCGGCGCCTGCGTGCAGGCCTGCCCGACCGCGACGCTGAACGAGAAATCGGTGATCGCGCTGGGCACGCCGGATCGCGCGGTGATCACCACCTGCGCCTATTGCGGCGTCGGCTGCTCGTTCCGCGCGGAGATGAAGGGCGACACCGTGGTGCGCATGGTCCCCGACCGGCAGGGCGGCGCGAACGAGGGGCATTCCTGCGTCAAGGGCCGCTTCGCCTTCGGCTACGCCACCCACAAGGACCGCA
>JAFEFJ010000011.1 GCA_018240635.1 Pseudomonadota bacterium
TCTCCGGCGCCTTCGGCCTGACCATGTCCGCCCTGCTCGCCCGCGCCGAGGCGGACGCGGCCGGCGCCGGCGGCCGCAGATCGAGGAACGGTATGCTCGCTGCCGGAATGCGGTGATCGACAATGACGAGCTGCTCGCGCGACAACGCATGCGCCAGATCGGTCAGGCGGCGGTTCACGATAAAGGCCGCGCCGCCGGCGCGCGCTGCGGCGCGGTCGGCCGTGAATCTTGTCAGGTCAATCTGGGCTGCACTGACAGCCTCGGCGGCGGCGGCCTTCGCCTGCGACACGAGCTCTGTCGCATATTGCTTCGCCTTCGACAGATCGGCGATCGCACGCCCGCGTTCGGCGGCGATGCTTGTCGTCGCCTTGATCTCTGCGGCCTGCACGGCATGGTAGGCTTCGGCGGCGCCGCCGGGCGGATGAATCGCCTCGATCACCAACGCAACCAGCTCGATGCCGCACCGGGCGCGGACAAGTTCCTGTTGCACCGATGCGCGCAGCCGCTCGGCCAACATATCTCGGTTGTCCCCAAGAACGTCGTCGAGTGTCCGGCCTGCGAAGAACCGCGAAAGCACGCGACCGGCGACGCCGCGCAACAATGCTTCCGGGTCGTTCGTACGATAGGCGGCCTGCATTGCATCCGCATCCGTCAAGCCGATGCGATAGAGAAGACGCACATCGGCGCTGACAACCTGGAAGCTTTGCCGTTCGGTGCTGCTGCCCGCGACCGGTGCCTTGCTCGCAATCAGAAAGGTGAGTTCCGAGGGATGCCGCTCTTCCCAGAGCCGGTCGGCTTCCAGCGGCGCCCGATCCTCTGCGCCGACAAGAGGCGCAGTCGGCGCGAAGTCGGTATCGCTGAGCGTTGTTTGTTGGATGGTGCCGAACTCGACGTGGCGCACCCGTCCCACCGGCCAGGGCAGCACGACATGAAGGCCGGAGTGGAGAACGGCGATCGGCGCTCCGAAACGTTCGTAGATCGCCCGTTGATCGGTGCCGACCAGAACCACGCCCGTCAGGCCCCATAGCACCAGCAGCAGAAGCAGGATTACATGCGGCGCACTCGCGCGCATGTATGACATCGCCCAGCTTCGCGAGATGTCGATACCCAAGTGCCGGCGGACCGGTGCGGCAATGCTCCGGCCGCGGATGCCCTCGGCGATCATCGAGGCGAGCAGAGACGTCACGGCGGCGCGCGCGTCCGCCGCACGCGGTGGCGGCATGAAGCATCGGCCGACGGACCGCAGCGCGAGTTCCGTCGCCACCCCGCCGACCAGTATGGCCAGCGGGATCATTGCGAGAGGCGCATGAGGGATGCCGAGCCCGATGGCGATCTGCACTATTCCGCCGCCGGTCACGACGAGAACACACAGCAGGAACAGCGCATGCAGACCGGCTGCCTCGGGCAATCGCGCCTCGGGCACGGTCGCGAAATGGCGCTCCGCCACAAGCAGCGGGAAGCAGAGCACGATGGCCGCAACTCCGAGCGCAACCGCCGCATTGTCCGCGGCGCCCTGGGTCTGATGCGCGGCTAATAACAACCAATTGGAACCGATGGCGGATAGCCCGACGATGAAGGCCTGTGGCCAGCCCGCGGCGCTGCCGATCACCGTCACATCGCCGCGCGGAGGCAGCCGCAGCACCCGGCGCAACGCATCGACCGCCCGCCCGTCCGCCGGCCGGTCTGGTGTCGCGGCGGCACGCCGCCGCGCCCACGCCATCACCGTCGCCCCTGCCAGTCCGCCCAGCGTGAGCAGCAGGGCGCCGGCGGTTAGGGGCAGCAAAGGCGTCTTGGCTGCGGGCATGATCGGAGGCGGTGCGCTCAGCACGATGAGCGCCGCCACAGCGACGGCGACAAGGCTCGTCAAGCGCACCAGCGGCCGGAATGCGGCAACCGCCCCAGCAGGCTGTGGCGCCATCCCCGGCGACCGGTCCGGAGCGTGCGGACCGAACGGCTCAATGACGCTCATCGTCGGCCTACAACCTCTCTAGAGGGGCCACGGCCCGACTTCGCGGAGTCGATGCGGGCCGGTCAAGCGATAACATGCGCCGACGGCGCGCATGCTACGCCCAAGCGCTTTTTTCGGCCGTCCCGCGGTCGGGGGCGACTGGGGGATTTGGGCGCATCCTGCCTAACATGGTCCAGGCGAGCGGACGGTAGGGACGAGAGGCTGTGCAAGGAGCGGCGGCCCCCATCAGGGAGTGAGCGCGTAGCGGATCTGCACGGTAACAGTGACGCTGGCCTGCATCATCGTCTCAGGCAGGGCCGGCAGGTTCGCGCCCTGCAGCATCGCCAACGCCGCCTGATCGAGCGCCTCCGATCCCGACCCGCGCACGATCTCGGCGGCCCGCACATGGCCGGAACAATCCATCGTGAAACGAACGGCAAGGCGCCCCTCCTCGCCGCGGTGCCGCGCCTCGGCAGGATAGGTCTTGTGCGCAGCCGGCCAGGCGCCGAGCGCCTGCATCCATCCCCCGTCGTTCGCCGTGGCGGCCGGCGCGTCGGTGCCGCCGCTTGCAGCTGCATTCGGTCGCGAGCCCGCCGACGGTGCCCCTGCTGCGCCGCGCCCTCCGGCGGAGTGGCGGGGCCGGCCGGATGTGTCGGGACGGGTGCTGTCCCTTGCGCCGGAGGCGCGGACGGCGGACGCGGTACGGCACGCGGTTTCCTCGGCGCAGCGGCTTGAGTCAGCGGCGCGACAGCGGCGCTGGGCGTCGGCCGCGCGGCGAATTCCGGCCACGGCATCGATTGCGCCGGGCTGGGGGGCCGCCGGTTGCAAGGCCGCGGGCTCGGGCGGCTGCGCGGCAGACGGCGCAGCCGTCTGCGCCGGTATCGGTTCCGGTTCTGGGGCCGGTTCTGGCGACGGTGCGGCCCGCGGCTCCAAGGGGGGCTTTCTGTCGTCGCCGGTGCTGACGACAGCTCTGCCGGTTTTGCCCCCGGCTGCGGGGATGTGGGGACGGGCGCAGCCTCCGATTCCGGAGGCGATGCGGCGTGCGGCTCCGTATAATGGGAGTTGTGGCGCGCTCCCGCACTCCTCAACAAATCGCGCGTAACGCAGGCTGTCGGTGGTTTCCTGCCCCTGATTTGAACCTAGCTTGCCGCTAGCCTCCATATTTCAAAGGCTTACGGCAACCGACCAGTTCTCAGTTTTATCGCGCCCGGCACGCCACTCCCGAACAAAAAAGGGCACCAATCCCCCGGCAGGCGGGAGTGTGCCGTCGGTCGCGGCCCCGGCCAGAGCAGCCGTCGGTCCCTGCATCCGTACCTCGCCGAGTCCGACCGTGATCCGCTCGAAGAATAGGTGGACATAGGCCTTGCGAAAGGTCGGGTCATCGCTCGTCAAGGCGTCGCGGAGGGCCGCGGCAAGCCGGTCGATCGTCTGCTCCGTGACCATTCCAGCGCCCGAGGCGCTGGCTTCTTCGAGAAGATGGACCCGGTCGGCAGCGGCGCGGCGGGACGACTTGGCGGCATCGAGCCGCTCCTTCAGGGTTGGATCGCTAACATCCATTGGGGCCTGCTCGACCAGCTCTAGCAGATGGTTGAGCCTTCCATGCGCCTCTGTCGAAGCACCTCGCGCTTGCGCGGGCTGCTCGCGTCGACTGGCGTCTGCTTCCGCCGACTGCGTGATCTAGGCGTCAAGGATGACGCGCTGAAGCTGCCCCGATTTCGTGGAGTGTTTGCGCGCGTGGGTGGTTACGGACCCGTCGTCTCCACCTCGGTTGCTTCGTAGACGATGGGCGATCGGTAGCCGAGGGCTGAATGCAGCCACACCGCGTTTTACCAGCCCTCGATGAAGCTGAAGCAAGCCATGCGTGCCTCCGCCTGGGAGGCATACCGGCGCTGGTCCAGCAGTTCGCATTCCAACGTGGCGAAGAAGCCCTCGCATATCGCGTTGTCGTAGGCGTCGCCCACAGAGCCCATCGATGGCCGGACCCCGGCTTTCTTGCAGCGCTTGCCGAACGCCAGCGACGTGTACTGGCTGCCCTGTTGCTGTGATGAATGACGCCGTCCGGCCGACGCTGGCCGATCGCCATCTCTGGCGCTTCCAGCACGACCGCCAGATAAGAAATCCGTCCGCGGCCGGCACGAATGTGATGTCGGCAACCCAGAGCTGGTTGGGCCGCGACGCGACGAAGTTTCGATCCACCAGGTCCGGGGCCGGGCAGGCCTCTCGATCACGTGGGCACGACCGTGCCGCCTCTGCGGCTGGCACCGACCAGTCGAGCCGCCCGCATCAGCCGCACGATCCGCTTTCGCCCGTGCTTCTCTCCTTCTGCCCGCAGCTCAGCGTGAACGCGCGGTGCGCCGTAGGTCTCGCAAGAACTGGCGTGGATCGTGCGGATCCGCTTCAGCAATGCCGCGTCGGCAATGGCGTGCGCCAAAGGTTATCGCCGACGCCAAGCGTGAAAGCCTGATTCCGACACGCCGAGCACGCGCGCCATCGCTGTGACTGGAAAGAAAGCCTGATGCGCGCTCATGAACTCGAAGACCCGGGCAGGATCGCGCCCTCGATCCGCTTCGCGGCGCGAGCCCGTGCGAACCAGGCAGCGGCCCGAGAGAGGATGTCCCGTTCCAGACGCAGTTGCTTGTTCTCACGCCGCAACCGCGCCAGTTCATCACGCTCATCCGACGCAAGCCCCTCTCCCTTCTCTTCCCGGCGGCCTTCTTGGCGGTCGGCTTGCGCCACCCAGTGGCTGATCGACTGCGCGGTCGGCGCGAACTCTCGCGCCTGATCGGCCGGATCGCGGCCGGCACGAGCCCGTTCAACCATCTGACGGCAAAACTCAGGCGAATACGGCGGTCAGGTCCTCGGCATCTGTGAAGACTCTTCTGAAAGCCGGAACGGCTCCACCAAACCGGGTCAACGCCAACTCTACGACGCATCCGCCGCGCTTTCTTGGCATCTGCGGCCTTGTCCCGACGGCCTGCTGCTCAGTCTCGTCTTCTTGCTCCATCAAGTGGGCGGGTTCCCTGGTCCGCGGCTTGGCGGCATCGCTCTCGATGTCACCGGGTGCCGTACGGCGACCTGGCGGCCATGATCGCGGCGGGCGCCGCCGCCACGCTTCTGCAATGGCCGATGAACCATGAGCCGCCGCTGCGCCTTGCGATGGCTCCGGCGACATCGCAGGCGGCCGAGAGCCAGCCCGCGACGGCCGCGACCGGCCTCTTGCCGGAGATGTCGGCGAGCCCCGGTCGGACCAGGTACGGCGATCGGCAGATCCCGTGCCGCCAGGGCCATCGCGCCGGGAAACTCGGATTGCCATTGAGCCGGAGGGGGCCCGGCGTCGCGCCATACTTCATCGGCACACGGTCCGGAGCGCTCCTTGGGCGGGCGGCTGCGGGAGGTGATATCGCGATCATAGCGTCGGTCGGCAGGATATGGGGGCAAGGCGCCGGGCCGAGAACAAGGTGTGCTGCTTCAAGATGCAACCGCCCAAAACCTAGGCGCGGTCCGGTCCCGGCATCCCGTTTCTAACGGCACGAACATAGTGCTTTGACTCTGGCACAAGGTATGCAACGTTCTCTCGCTATCTGGGCGAGCGCGGCAATGACGCCGACCTTGCGTGCCCAGCACAGTCACGTTCGGCCCCGGCAGCGTCGCCCGCACTTCGGTGCGAGAGGGCCTCCCACAAATCGAGCGAGTCATGAAGCAGTCGACGCGGTCCGTCGTACCGTTCGGACTTGTGTTTTCCCGGACCGGGCCATACGCCACGGTGTCGCGGGCGATGTTCAATGGCGCTTGGCTCGCGGTCGAGCAGGCGAACGCGCAGTCCCGAAGCCTGGTGCTGACGCCGCTCGGCGACGATCCGCAGGGAAAGCCGGAACGCTATGCCGAGACCTGCGCCGACCTGCTGCGTCATCACGGCGTGCGCCACGCCGTCGGCTGCTACACCTCGTCGAGCCGCAAGGAGTGCATCCCGCATTTCGAGCACGCGGACGCGCTGCTCTGGTACCCGTCGCACTACGAGGGGTTCGAAACCTCCCCCAACGTGCTCTACACCGGCGCGGTCCCGAACCAGCACCTGCTGCCGCTTGCCGACTACATGCAGCGTACGTTCGGCTCGCGCGCCTTCTGCGTCGGCTCCAACTACATCTGGGCGTGGGAGAACAACCGCATCCTGCGCGAGCGGCTGGGCACGACGGGCGGCGAGGTGGTGGCCGAACGCTACGTGCCGGTGGGCGAGACCGGGTTCGATCAGGTCATCGAGCGGATCATCGCGGCGCGGCCGAGTTTCGTCTTCAACACGCTGATCGGCGTTTCCGCCTATCGCTTCTTCGCCGATTTCCGCGCCGCCTGCGCCGCGCGCGGGATCGACCAGAAGCGCGAAATCCCCGTTGCAAGCTGCACGCTTTCCGAGCCTGAGCTTGAGGAGATCGGCCCCGACGCGGCTGACGGTCACGTCACGGCGAGCGTCTATTTCTCCTCGATCCGCAGCGCGGAGAACGAAGCCTTCGTCGATGCCTATGCGCGACGGTTCCCTGATGGGCCATCCGCCTGTGCGGACGCGGAAGCCGCCTACATCGCGGTGATGCTGCTGGCCCGCGCGCTCGAGGCGGCGGGGCCCGAGGCGTCATGCGAGGAGGTCAAGCGGGCGGCCACGGCGATCACGTTCGAGGCGCCGCAGGGCCCGGTGCGGATCAACCCGGAAACCTGCCATGCGGCGCTGACGCCGCGGATCGGCCGCTCCACCGCGGCGATGCGCTTCGAAATCCTGAAGGAAGCGCCCGCGCCCGTCGCGGCCGATCCCTACCTGGTATGGAATTCGCCGCGCTTCTGGACACCGTCGGCGCCTCCCGCGCTGCGGGTCGCGTCATGACGGCTGCGCGGGCGATCCAGAACTTCCGCGGCTTCCGCGGCGTGTGGCGCGGCCCTTCCGGGCATCACGAGCAGGCGCTGCGCGCAGCACTCGGCCGCCTCGGCGTCGCCAGCACGTCGTTCGAGGCGATCGGCCCCGGCGGCCTCTGCGCCGAGCGCGACGTGCTATTCGTCGATAGCGACGTGCTGTTCGACCCCGCACCGGCCGCGGAGCCCGGGCACCTTCTGCTGCCCGTGCCGGTGATCGGGGTGGTGGGCGTCGAAGCGCCGAGCCGGCTGAAGGCGCTGAGCGACATCGGCGCGACCGCGTTCCTGCACAAGCCGATCCATCCCGCGACCGTCTATTCCGCGCTGTTTCTCGCGGTGAACAACCATGCGCGCTTCGCCCGCCTGGAAGCGCAGATCGAGGAGCACAACCGGCGGCGGGCCGGGCGGCGCTATGTGATCCGCGCGGTGGCCACACTGATGCAGCAGTCCGCCATGAGCGACGAACAGGCCTATGCGCATTTGCGCCGCGAAAGCATGCGCCGCCGCGTCGGGATCGAAGAACTTGCCCGCAGCCTGTGCGACGATCCGTCCGCTCTCTCGATGGAACGCCAGGCGCACGACGCGAGCCGAAACCAAGCCGCCAGTCATCGCCGCGCCGGGGGCGAGCCGCACCGCCCACTCGACGAGGCTCGGCGTGCACGGGGACCGGCCGGTCGGATGAGATCGTGCTGACCACCATCGGCAGGGTCCGCGGCGTCCATCGCGACGCGGAGGGGATCGGCGCCGCGGGCGGTTCGCGGCCCCGGGCTGGGCCCGCAGTCTGAACAGGAGGGAACCATGTCCTGGCTCGAAAACTCGATCCTGGCGCGCATGGGCGTCGCCGGCGGCAGGCCCGGCCGTACGCACGCGCTGACCGAAGCCAGGCAGGGCCGCTATCACTACGTGTACGGACCTTATGCCGAGCCGGTGCTGACGATCGAGCCGGGCGACGTGGTGGTGGCCGAAACGCACGACGCGTTCGAGGGCAAGATCCGCTCGGAGACCGACAGGCCGAGCGAGGTTCTGCGCTTTCCCTATCTGAATCCGCAGAACGGTCCGATCTTCGTCAAGGGCGCCGAGAAGGGCGACTGCCTCGCCGTCCACATCAAAGACATCCGTCCGCGCGGGCCGCAGCCAGTCGGCACGACGTGCCTGATCACCGAATTCGGCGGCCTGGTCGCGACGGGCGCCACCGCGCTCCTCAACAAGCCGCTGCCCGAGAAGGTCAAGAAGCTGCACGTCACCGTCGAGGAAGGCGTGAAATGGAGCGACAAGATCACGCTGCCATACGAGCCGTTCATCGGCACGATCGGAACCTCGCCGGAGATCGAGGCGATCTCGTCTCTGGTGCCAGACTATTACGGCGGCAACATGGACCTGCCCGACGTCGCGCCTGGCGCCGTGATCTACCTGCCGGTCAACCGCGAGGGCGCACTGCTCTATCTGGGCGACTGCCACGCGATCCAGGGCGACGGCGAGCTGTGCGGCGTGGCGCTGGAACACCCGACGCACACGACGGTGCAGGTCGATCTGATCAAGGACTGGACGATCGCCTGGCCGCGGCTTGAGACCGAGGCGTTCTTCATGACGATCGGCTCCGGCCGGCCGATGGAGGACGCGGCCCGCATCGCCTACCGCGAACTGGTGCGCTGGATGGCGAGCGACTGGGACTTCGACGAGCACGAGGCGTACCTGCTGCTGACGCAGTGCGGGAAAGTGCGTGTCGGCAACATGGTGGATCCGAAATACACGCTCGGCGCGTCGATCAAGCGGTCGATCGTGGGCGAGCCGAAGGGGCGCTGAGATGACGGACACGATCGACCCGACCGCGATCACGGTCACGCAGGCGCAGGAGGGATTCCGGGCCGGAACGCTGACCGCCGAGGCGCTGACGCAGGCGTGCCTCGATCGGATCAACGAATACGACCCGAACTACAACGCCTTCATCTTCCGCAACCCCTCCGCGCTGGACGACGCGCGGGCGATCGACCGGCGGCGGCAGGCGGGCGAGGCACTGGGGCCGCTCGCCGGCATCCCCATCGCGGTCAAGGACACGATGGACACCGTCGGCTACCCGAGCACGGGCGGCTGGCGCCTGCTGTGCAGCCGCGCGGGCGGCATCGACCTGATGCCGGCGACCGACGCGCCGGTGGTCGCGCGGATGCGGGCCGCGGGCGCGGTGATCCTGGGCAAAACCAACGTTCCGGTGCTGAGCGCATCGGGCACGCACGCCAACGATTCCTGGGCAGGGCCGACCTTCAACGCGACCGGCCGCGGCTTCGTCCCCGGCGGCAGCAGCGCGGGAAGTGCCACGGCGGTAGCGGGCGGTTTCGCCGTGCTGGGGCTGGCGGAGGAGACCGGCGGCTCGATCCAGAACCCGGCCTCGGCGCAGGCGCTGGTCGGCATAAAGCCGACCTTCGCGCTGGTGCCCAACGCGGGCGTGATGCCGCTCGCGAGCCAGCGGGACGTGGTCGGCCCGCTTGCGCGCACGGTGCGCGACGCGGCGCTCGCTCTCGACGTGCTGGCAGGCTTCACGATGGCCGATCCCAAGACCGCCGCCTCGTTCGGAAATATCCCCGAGGGAGGCTATGCCGCCGGGCTTGCGGCGGGCGCGCTGAAGGGCAAGCGGCTCGGGCTCTATGGCCCCGGCTGGCGCGACCTGCCGCTGTCGGCGGCGACGGCGGAGCTTTATGCGCGGGCGCAGGAGGAGTTGCGCCGCGCCGGGGCCGCGCTGATCGCCGATCCGTTCGCGGGAAGCGGCTTCTCCGGCATCGCGCGGGTGATGCCGGGGCCGGGCTACTACGACGCGCGCGGCGTGGAATCGGTGCCGCACGATCTGAACAACTACCTCGCGCGGCTCGGGCCGCAGTCGGCGCTGAAGACCTTCGCGGAATTCGCCGAGGCGACGAAGGCCGAGAACCCGTTCGCGCCCGGTGGCGTGCTCGCCTACCTGCCCGATATGCCGGACTTCGTGCGCTGCCTCGCCAATCCGGCCGCGCCGCCCGAGCTGCCCGACTTCGCCGGCGCGAAGGCCGCGTATCTGCGGACCTTCCGGCAGGTGATGGACGGCGCCGGTCTGGATGCCCTGATCTTTCCGCAGATGCGCGACAGGCTGCCGCCGATCTTCGCCGGTGAGCCGATCCAGGAAACCACCGTCTGCGAGATCAACATCGCGGGCCTGCCGGGCGTGACGGTGCCGGCCGGCTACCATTCCGGAGGCGAGCCGTTCAACCTGATCTTCGTCGGCCGTCCATGGAGCGAGGCGCTGCTGCTGTCGCTCGCGCACGATTACGAACAGGCGACCCGCCACCGCCGCGCGCCCGTATTGGAGCGGGCGTGATGGATATCGCCATCAAGTTCGCCTTTGACATCCTGGCATTCACTTCGGTGATGGTGCTGATCGTGCTCGGTCTCGGCGTGATCGCGAGCATGATGGGCATCTTCAACTTCGCGCACGGGGAGCTTGTGCTGCTCGGCGCCTATACCGTCTATCTCAGCGACGAGGCGGGACTTGGCGGCTGGCCCGGTGTGATCGCGGCGCCCATTGTCGTCGGCGCGGTGGGGCTCGCTTTGGAACGCACGGTGATCCGGCGCTTCTATGCCAACCCGATCATCGCCATGCTGGGCACCTACGCGCTCGGCCTGATGATCCGCGAGATCGTGCGCGGCCTGCTCGGCGGCCACTACAAGTCGATTCCCGAGCCGATGGGCGGCGTGTTCGGGATCGGCGGCCTGGAGTTCTCGGTCTGGCGCACGTTCATCATCGTGGTGACGATGCTGGTCATCGCCGGAAGCTGGCTGCTGCTGTCGCGCACCTCGATCGGGCTCAAGGTTCGCGGTGCGCTGGAGAACCCGGCCCTGGCCCGCGCCTGCGGCATCTCGACCGACCTGGTCTACAGCCTAACCTTCGCCTTCGGCGCGGCCCTGGCCGGGCTCGCAGGCGCGCTGATCGTGCCGCTCTATCAGCTGTCGGCCGATATCGGCATCCGCTTCCTGGTTCAGTCCTTCCTCTCGGTCATGCTGGGCGGCGTCGGCACGTTCGAGGGACCGGTGCTGGGCGCCGCCGCCGTGGGCGCGATGGCTGCCGGACTGCCTTGGATCGTGCTGCCGGTGCTGGCCGATCCGCTTGTCTTCGTCCTTGCGCTCGCCGTCGTCCGGATGCGGCCGCAGGGCTTCATCGCTGCCGGACGCATCTAAACAACAGGGGGTTTGACCATGACGGAAAACATGCGCGGCATCGGCCGCCGCGGCCTGCTGAAGCTGTCAGCCGCGGGCTGGATCGCCGGCGCCGGCGGCTGGGTGCTGCGGCCGAGCTGGGGACACGCGGCGGGTCCGATCAAGATGGGCATCGCGACCGACATCACCGGCGCCATCGCGCCGTCCGGCAACGCCAACTGGCAGGTCGCGCAGTTCACGGTGGAGAAGATCAACGCGGGCGGCGGGATCGGCGGGCGTCCGATCGAGCTTTATCTGGAGGACACCGCATCCGATCCGAAGATCGCGGTCGGCAATGTCCGCAAGCTGATCCAGGAGCGGCGGGTCGATGTGGTGCTGGGCGGCATCACCAGCGCGATGCGCCAGGCCATCAAGGACCCGATCGTGAACCGCGGCCGCACGCTCTACATCTACCCGCAGCTCTACGAAGGCCAGGAGTGCACCAAGTTTCTCTACAACACCGGCCCGACACCCGCGCAGCAATGCGACAGGCTGATCCCGTATATCATCAAGACTCTCGGCAAGAAGCGCTTCGCGATGCCGTCGGCCAACTATGTCTGGCCGCAGCTGCTGAACAAGTACGCGCGCAAGGTGATCGAGGCGAACGGCGGCGAGGTGGTGTTCGAGGAGTACTATCCGCTGGACCAGGCGGAATATTCGGCCACGATCAGCAAGATCACCGACGGCAAGGTGGATTGCGTGTTCAACACCATCATCCCGCCCGGCCTGCAGCCCTTCGTGAAGCAGCTCTACGAATCGGGCTTCCAGAAGAACGGCGGCGTGCTGTCCTGCGTCTATTACGACGAGAACCTGCTGAACTACCATCCCGCCAACGAAATGGAGGGCCTGTACAGCTGCCTGGACTACTTCCAGGCGGTCGACGATCCGTTCAGCAAGCAGCTGCAGATCGATTACAGCAAGCGCTTCCCGGACACGAAATACCTGTTCACCGCCGGCAGCGCATCAACCGGCATGTACCGCGGCATCAAGCTCTACGAGGCTGCGGTCAAGGCCAACGGCGGCAAGCTCGGCCGAGAGGACGTGGCCGAGGCGTTGGATCACGCATCGATCCCTGAAGGCCCGGGCGGCGGCGCGGAGGTGGTTCCCGGCAAATGGCATTGCAAGATGAACATGTACATCGCCGTGTGCAGAAACGACGCGGGCAAGACCCGTTATGAAGTGATCGACAAGGAAACCATGGTCGATCCGCGCGAGTGCTGAGCATGGACGCCGCGACCAGCCTTGCCCCGGCGACGGCGAAGCGGCGGGGGCGCGCTTTCCGCGTGCTGCCTGGCGTCGAGCTGATCACACTTGCCGCGCTGGTCGCGGCGCCCTTCCTGCTGGCCGACCGGCCGGAACTCGTCACGCTGATGACGAACATCCTGATCCTGTCGCTGCTCGCGATCAGTTTCGACCTGTGCTGGGGCTACTCCGGCATCATGTCATTCGGCCAGGCGCTGTTCTTCGGCGTATCCAGCTACGTGATCGCGCTGGTCGGCCGCGACCTGGATTTCAGCCAGCTCTGGGCGACGCTGCCGCTCGCGATGCTGGTGGGCTTCCTGCTCTCAGGACTGATGGCGGCTTTCCTGCTGCTCGGACGGAGGACGCCGACATCGATCTTCGTCGCCTTCGGCACGCTGACCGGCGCCTACGCCGCCGAACGGCTTGTCGCAGGCTGGCAATATGTGGGTGCCGGCAACGGGCTCAGCTCGATCAAGCTGATGGCGTTCGGCAGCACCGAGTTCGTTGAGGGGCCGGCGTTCTACTCCATCGCGCTTGGAATCCTGGTGGCCGTGTTCGCCTTGAGCCGCTGGCTGGTACGCTCCCAGCTCGGGCTCGTGCTCGCGGGGATGCGGCAGAACGAGGAGCGGCTCGCCTTCTTCGGCTACCGCGTGCAGGCGTTCCGGGCGCTGGTGTTCAGCGTGGCGGGCGCGATCGCCGGCCTCTCGGGCGCGCTCTACGCCTATCACCAGGGCTTTACCGGCCCGAGCAATCTGGGCCCCGGCCTGTCCACCACGGCAGTGATCTACTGCCTGTTCGGCGGCTCCGGCACGCTGATCGGGCCGGTGCTGGGCACCGCCGCCATCGAGGGCATCAGTTTCGTGCTGTCGGACACCGATGCGGTGCGCCAGTTCTGGCCGGTGATCCTGGGCTTCGTGCTGCTGATCGTGGTGATGTTCCAGCCGACCGGGCTGCTCGGGCTCGTGGTTTCCACCCGCGAGCGCATCGGCTCCTACGCCGGGCGGCGCCGCTGATGGCGCTGCTCGATGTCACCGGGCTTACCAAGTCCTACGGCCCGCTGCGGGCGCTGGACGGGGTCGATCTGACGGTGCGGGCCGGCACCTTCCACGGTCTGATCGGGCCGAACGGCTCGGGCAAGAGCACGCTGCTGAAGGCGATCGCGGGCGCGCATTTCCCGACCGGCGGCACGATCCGGTTCGACGGCGCCGACGTGACCACGGCGCCGCCGTTCCAGCGCGCGCGGCTCGGCCTCAGCCTGAAGTTCCAGATCACGGCTGTGCTGCCGGAACTGTCGGTCTACGACAACGTGCTGCTGGCGTTGCAGGCGCACGACCGGACGATCGACCTGCTGCGCAGCCGCTCGCGCGCGCGCCTCGCGCCCCGCATCATGGACGCGCTCGACCGGTTCCGCCTCGCCGACCGCGCCGACGATCTGGCGGGGGAATTGAGCCACGGCGAGCAGCAATGGCTGGAGATCGCGATGGCGCTGGCGCCGGAGCCGAAGCTGCTGCTGCTGGACGAGCCGACCGGCGGCATGAGCCCGGAGGAACGTCGGGTGACGGGCGAGCTTCTCGCGCCGATCAAGGCCAGCTGCGCGCTGATCATCGTCGAGCACGACCTGGACTTCATCAAGAACATCTGCGATCGGCTCACCGTTCTCGACCAGGGCCGCGTGCTGGGCGACGGCACGACGGACGAGATCGAGAACGATCCGCGCGTGCGGGAGATCTACACCAGCCGTGTCTGACGCACCGCTCCTCGAAGTCACCGATCTGTGCAGCGGCTATGGCCGCAGCCAGGTCCTGTTCGGCATCACGATGCGCGCCCCGCATGCGGGCGGCGTCGCCATCCTGGGGCGCAACGGCGCTGGCAAGACGACGCTCCTGAAGACGCTGGCGGGCGAGTTGCGTGCGACCGGCGGCAGCATCCGGCTGGACGGCAAGCCGATCGAGGGCCGTACGCCCGAGCAGCGCAGCCGCGACGGGGTAGGCTCGGTGCCGCAGGAACAGGCGATCTTCGCCCGCATGACGGTGCGCGAGAACCTGCTGCTGGGTGCACGCGGGCGCGACAGCGGGGCGATCGACCAGGTGCTGCGGATCTTCCCAAAGCTCGGCCGCCGCCTCGGCCAGACCGCCGGCACGCTGTCGGGCGGCGAGCGCAAGATGCTCGCCGTCGGCCGCGCCCTGCTGGGCCGGCCGCGCCTGCTGATGCTCGACGAACCGACCGAGGGCGTCTGGATCGGCGTGATCGAGGAGATCGCGGACCAGCTGATGGAACTGGCCGGGCGCATGAGCATCATCCTGGTCGAGCAGCACGTGGAACTCGCGCTGCGCGTGGCAAGCTACGCCTACGTCATCGACCGGGGTACGGTCGTCCTTGAAGGACCGGCCGATGACGTGCGCAACGACAAGGCGCTGCTGCGCTACCTCGCCCCATAGAACACCGGAGGAAACCGATGACCGTTCCGATGCCGACGCATTCGCAGCTGCTCGACGCCGCGGACGAGGTCGGGCTCGACCTGAGCGACGAGGATGTCCGCTCCTTTGCCGGTCTTCTGGCGCCGAGCATCGCCGCCTACAACCTGATCGACACGATGCCCGACAACCTGCCGCGCGTGCGCTATCCGCGCACGCCGGGCTACCGGCCGTCCGCCGAGGAGAACCCGTACAACGCTTGGTATGTAAAGACGACCGTGCGCGGGGCCGAGACCGGCAAGCTTGCCGGCAAGACCGTGGCGCTGAAGGACAACATCATGCTGGCCGGCGTGCCCATGATGAACGGCGCGGCCACGCTGGAAGGCTACATGCCCGATATCGACGCGACCGTGGTCCAGCGCATCCTGGATGCCGGCGGCATGATCCTCGGCAAGGTTCACTGCGAGTCGTTCTGCCTGTCCGGCAGTTCGCACACCAACGCGACCGGCCCGGTACACAATCCACACAAGCACGGCTACTCGGCGGGCGGCTCGTCGTCGGGCAGCGCGGTCGTGGTGGCGACGGGCGAGGCGGACATGGCGCTGGGCGGCGACCAGGGCGGCTCGATCCGGATGCCCGCGAGCTTCTGCGGCATCTACGGCATGAAGGCGACGCACGGGCTGGTGCCCTATACCGGGATCATGCCGATCGAAATCACCGTCGATCACACCGGGCCGATGACGCGCACGGTGGCGGACAACGCGCTGCTGCTGGAGGTGATCGCCGGACCCGACGGCTACGATCCGCGCCAGGCGGGCGCGGTGACGCATCCCTACACCGAGGCGCTGGGCAAGGGCGTGGCTGGGCTGCGGATCGGCGTGGTGGAGGAGGGATTCCAGCAGGCGAACGCCGAGGCCGACGTGAACGCGAAGGTCCGGCAGGCGGCGGAGCGGCTTGCGAAACTGGGCGCCGTGGTCGAATCGGTGTCGATCCCGATGCATCTGCTGGGGCCGGCGATCTGGATTCCGATCGGCGTCGAGGGCCTGACCCAGACGATGATGTACGGCGACGGCTACGGGGTCAGCCGGCCCGACCTGTACGTGACCAGCCTGATGGACTTCCATCGCGGCTGGCGGGCGCGCGCCAACGAGATGAGCGAGACCACCAAGCTGTTCACGCTGCTCGGGACGCATATCCGCCGCCAGCACGGCAGCCGCTACTACGGCAAGGCATTCAACATCGCCCGGCGGCTGCGCGCCGCCTACGACGAGGCGCTGTCGCGCTACGACCTGCTGCTGATGCCCACAACGCCGATCAAGGCGCAGGCGATGCCGCCAGCCGGCGCGCCGCGCGAGCAGGTCGTGGAGCACGCGCTGAACATGATCTCCAACACCTGCCCGTTCGATCTCAGCCACCATCCGGCGATGGCGATCCCATGCGGCATGTCGGACGGGCTGCCGGTGTCGATGATGCTCATCGGCCGGCACTGGGACGAACCGACCGTGTATCGCGCCGCGCACGCCTTCGAGCAGGCGCAGGACTGGACCACGCTGTAACGGCTTCGCCGCAGCAACCGGGAACGGAAGGACCCAACAGCCATGGATCTGGGTTTGTCTGGCGCAAAGGTGCTGGTGACCGGCGGCACGAAGGGAATTGGGCGGGCCATCGCCGAGACCTTCGCGCGCGAGGGCGCGGATGTCGGGTTGTGCGCCCGCGACGCGGCGGAGGTCGAAGCGGCGGTTGCGGCGCTGAAGGGGCTGGGCGTCGCTGCCTTCGGCGCCGCGCTCGACGTGGCGGACGGCCCAGCCCTACAGGCCTGGGTCGCCGACATGGCGGCCAAGCTTGGCGGCATCGACGTGGTGGTTGCCAATGTCAGCGCGCTCGCGATCGGCCAGGACGAGGAGTCCTGGCGCAAGGAATTCGAGACCGACATGATGGGAACGGTGCGGCTGGTCGATGCCGCGATGCCGCATCTTGAGCGGAGCAAGGCGGCGGCGATCGTGACCATTTCCAGCGTCTCGGGGCGCGAAATCGATTTCGCTGCGGGACCGTACGGGACGTTCAAGGCGGCGATCGTTCACTACACTCAGGGGCTTGCGTATCAGCTTGCCGGCAAAGGGATACGGGCGAACACCGTCTCGCCCGGCAACACCTATTTCGAGGGCGGCGTGTGGCACCGGATCAAGGACGGCAATCCGAAGCTCTACGCGGAGGCGCTCGCGCTGAACCCGACCGGCCGGATGGGCACGCCGCAGGAGATGGCGAACGCGGTCGTATTCCTGGCCAGTCGGGCGGCGAGCTTCATTACCGGAACCAACCTGGTGGTGGACGGCGCCCTTACGCGGGGCGTTCAGTTCTGATCCGGCCCCCGCGATCTGGTTGGCAAACCGCCGGACCAACGGCGCAATGGCTGCGCGCCACCGCACGCTGAGGGTGGCCTTCGGGAATCATAACGGAAAATGTGCCGGGTCGGCATGGCGTGGCAGCGAGCGCCGCATCCCTCGATGCGCCGGTTCGGTGAGCGTTATGGGAGATTGGGCGTGCGTTCCGCCGAGAGCTCCCTGGCGGCCGGGACTGTCTCCATGAGTTATGGAATCCCTCGATCGGTATCTCTCCTGACAGGCTGGTATTGCCGGCCCGACTAGGGGCGCAGTCTTTCGCAATGTCAAAGATGTAGCGCGATCGGCTGGTTCTAACTTCTATCGCACATCGCTCGCCAGCCCCGCACGCCGTGTGCCCGCCGAAAAGTCGCGGCGCGGCTGCGATCGATCCTCCTCCGACTTAAAATGGTCAAACAAACGGATCTGGCCGAGATCACCCCCGCGTGAGGCCTCGCCTCCGCCGCTCAATCGAATTGACACGAGTATCCCCGGCTGTCTTACCATCTAAAAAATCAGTAATGTGAGGCGCTGGGAGTGGAGCGGTCTGACTTCGGCCAGTCGTCCGCCTTGGAGACGCTCGCTGCGGGAAATGCGGGCTGGAAAGGCGCGTGCGCCGGACGGTCCGGCGCGTCGCCGCTTGCTCCCGCCGGCACGTTGATCGACGTCCTGCGCCGCAACGCGCACGCGCATCCCGGCAAGACCGCGTTCGTCTTCCTGAAGGACGGCGAGCACGAGGCCGCGCGGCTGACCTTCGGCGAGCTGTACGAGCGCGCCTGCCGGGTGGGCACCGCACTCCGCCGCCTCGGCGCGGCCGGGGAGCGGGTGCTGCTGCTCTATCCGCAGAGCCTGGATTTCATCGTGGCGTTCCTGGGAACGCTGCATGCCGGCGCGGTGGCGGTGCCGGGGCCGCACAACACCAACAGCCGCACCTCCCGCATCGACGCCATCCTGGACGACTCAGCGCCCGCCTTCGCGATGACCGTGCCCGGCATGACGGCGGAGATCGCGCCCATCCTGGAAGCACGGCGCGGCGGCGCGCGACTGCTGACGGTGGAGGAGCTGCTGGACTTGGTTCCGGCGGCCGCGGCGGAGCAGGCGCCGGCGCTGGCGGGCGAAGCCCTCGCGCTGCTGCAATTCACCTCGGGTTCGACGCGCACGCCCAAGGGCGTGATGATCACGCACCACAACATCATGCACAACCAGTCTCTGATCCGCCGCTGGTTCGAGCATTCCGGCGACACGGTCTTTGTCTCGTGGCTGCCGATGTTCCACGACATGGGGCTGATCGGGAACACGCTGCAGCCGGTCTATGTCGGCTGCCAGTGCGTGGTGATGTCGCCCGCGTCCTTCCTGCAGGAGCCCAGCCGCTGGCTGCGCGCGATCACCCGCTATCGCGGCACCACGGCGGGCAGCCCGAATTTCGGCTACGATTTCTGCGTCGATCGCATCGGCGCCGAGCAGCGCCAGAGCCTCGATCTCTCGACCTGGGACATCGCCTATAACGGCTCGGAGCCGGTGAAGGCGCGCACCCTGGCGCGGTTCACCGAGGCCTTCGCCCCGCACGGCTTCAGCCCCGCCGCCTTCTACCCCTGCTACGGCATGGCGGAGGCGACGCTGCTTGTTTCGGGCGGCGCGAAATCCGCCGAACCTTTCACGCGGGAGTATCAGGCGGCGCCGCTGCCGGGCGGGGCGCCGGAGCCCGCGCGCACCATCGTGGGCTGCGGCACGACCTCGGCCGAGCACCGCATCGTCATCGTCGATCCCGAAACGTTGAAGCCTGCGCCGGATGGGCAGACCGGCGAAATCTGGCTGGCGGGGCCGAGCATCTCGCCCGGCTACTGGAACCGGCCGGAGGAAACCGCAGAAGCCTTCGGCCTGACGCTGGACGGGATGGAGCCGTGGCGCTTCATGCGCACCGGCGATCTCGGCCTGATGGACAGCGGGCACCTGTTCGTCACCGGCCGGATCAAGGAACTGATCATCGTCCGCGGCCGCAACCACTATCCGCACGATATCGAGGAAACCGCGCAGGGCAGCCACCCAGCACTGCGGCTCGGCGGCGGGGCGGCCTTCGCGGTGGAGGGCGGGGAGATCCCCCGCATCGTCCTGGTGAACGAGATCGCGCGGCAATACCTGCGCGAGCCGCCGGTGGCCGAGATCGCCGCGCGGGTGCGCGCCGCGGTGTCGCGCGAGCACGGATTGCAGGTCGCCGCCGTCGTGCTGATCAAGCCCGGCGCGATTCCCAAGACATCCAGCGGCAAGATCCAGCGCGGGCTGTGCCGGACGCGTTTTCTGGCCGGCACGTTGGCCGCGGTGGCCGAGGACCGGATCGGCGGAAAGATTTTTGTCGGGGAACAAACGCGGGAGGCGCACAGAAGCGCAGCCGCGCACGTCTAGTGCGGGCTGGCCTGTGTCTCCCCGTCCGAGAAGGAGGAGTCGACGATGGCCGACCATACCGATGCGTTCCAGGACAACGCCCTGCTGATTTCCAGCGAGCTCGGGCCGCTTTCCTCGGCGCCCGTGCCGGGCAATGTCACGGTCGAGCAGGGCTTCCTGCGCGGGCCGCAGAAATGGCACGCCATCGCGATCTCCGTGGTGCCCGCGATCGGCACCGCCGCGGCGATCTGGCTCGCGATCGAATACGGCATGACCGCGACCGACATCTGGCTGGTGCTGGTGATGTACGCGATCACCATGCTGGGGATCAGCGTCGGCTATCACCGGCATTTCTCGCACCGCTCCTTCAAGGCGGTGACGCCGGTGCGCGTCGCGCTGGCCATCGCGGGCTCGATGGCGGCGCAGGGCTCGGTTTCCTACTGGGTTGCGAACCACCGGCGGCACCACCAGTACACCGACCGGCCGGGCGACATCCATTCGCCCTATTGGGACGACGAGAAGCAGCTCAAGACAGTCGAGGGCTTCTGGCATTCCCACATGGGCTGGACCTTCGGCCACCGCATGACGAACACCGTGACGTTCGCCAAGGACATCTACCGCGACCCCGCGATCGCGATGGCGAACAAGCTGTATTACGTCTGGGTGATCGCGGGCCTGGTGGTTCCCGCGATCATAGGCGGGCTGGTTTCGATGTCCTGGTACGGCGCGCTGACCGGCTTCCTGTGGGGCGGGTTGGTGCGCATGTTCCTGTGCTACCACTTCACCAACGGCATCGACTCCGTCACCCACATCTTCGGCCGCCGCCCGTTCAGGACCAACGACTACAGCACCAACAACGCGATCTGGGCGTTGCCGACGATGGGCGAGGGCTGGCACAACAACCACCACGCCTTCCCCTCCTCCGCCGTGTTCGGCTTCACCTGGTGGCAGGTGGATTTCGGCGCGTGGCTGCTGTGGGGCCTGAAGAAGTTCGGCCTGGTGTGGGGCATGAACATCGCCACGCCCGACCTGATCGAAGCGAAGAAAAAAAGCGGCGCCGCGGCCTGACCGGCCCGAACCCCGGAGAGGATTCGAGGAGTTCCCGATGGACGATCAGGTCAGCGCCAAGGTCCGCGTCGATCGCCACGTGACGATCGACAACGCCGAGCTTCAACGTCTGCAGCGCCGGCTCGCGCTCGCCACCATGGTGATCCCGTTCCTGGGCACCATCGTCGCGGTGGGGCTGCTGTTCTACCGACCGATCACGATGGTGGACGTGGTGCTGCTGGTGGTGATGTATTCGCTCACGCTGCTGGGCGTGACGGCGGGGTTCCACCGGCTGTTCGCGCATTCCGCCTTCGTGGCCAAGCCCGCCCTGCGGGCGGCGCTCGGCATCCTGGGCTCGATGGCCGCGCAGGGCACGCTGATCTACTGGGCCGCGACGCATCGCCGCCACCACCACTTCAGCGAGGGCGAGGGCGATCCGCATTCGCCCTACCGCATCGACGGGCGGGAACTCGGCTTCTGGGAAGGGCTGTGGCATTCGCATCTCGGCTGGATGCTGAACAGCAAGATGACCAACACGGTCCGCTACGCGAAGGACCTGATCCGCGATCCGGTGATCTCCCGCGTCAACGACCTGTATTACCTCTGGGTCGCGCTCGGGCTGATCATCCCGGCGGTGGCCGGCGCGCTGCTGACGCAGTCCTGGTACGGCGGGCTGACGGGGATGCTGTGGGGCGGCTTCGTTCGCCTGTTCCTGGTGCACCACGTGATGTGGACCAGCGGATCGACCGCGCATCTGTTCGGCTTCCGGCCGTTCGAGACGGGCGACCACAGCACGAACAACCCTGTCCTGGCCTATGCGAATTTCGGCGAGGCCTATCACAACAACCACCACGCCTTCCCTTATTCGGCGCGCTTCGGGCTGCGGTGGTGGCAGTTCGATCTCGGCGGCTGGGCGATCATGCTGTTCGAGAAGCTGGGCTGGGCATCGGACGTGAAGGTGCCGGCCGAGGAGAAGATCCAGGCCAAGCGGAAGGGCCGCGGCCCGGCGCATAGCACGGTCTAGCGGCCGCACCTTGCATTTGAACACAAGGGCGCGCGGCATTCGGCGCCCGCCAGAGATCGGAGGACGGAGCGTGTCTGATTCCAACAACCACGTCGAAGCCTGGATGGTGAGCTACCTTGCCGACCTGCTGGACGTGCCGGCGGATGAAGTGAGCCGCACGACGCCGTTCGAAAGTTTCGGCCTGGATTCGGCGGCCATCGTCGTGATGACGAGCGACCTTTCCAAATACATCGGCATGGACCTGAAATCGGACCTGTTCTTCAAGTATCCGGACATCAAGTCGGTGTCGGAATACCTGGGCGCGACGCAACTCAAGCGCGCGGGTTGATGGAACGCGCGCGCGGAACCACGCACTGATGCCGCCCGCGCTTCCCGGTCCCGCCGACGCCGCCGACACAATCGCAGCGATGCCGCCGGACCCCGCCCGCGCGGCGCGGTCGCTCGTGGAACTGCTCGCGCTGCGCGCCGCCGCGCAGCCCGACGAGGTGGCCTACACCTATCTCGACCAGGGCGAGGAGCCGGCGGATGCGCTGACCTACGGCGCGTTGGAGCAGCGCGCCCGCGCGATCGGCGCGCATCTCGGCGCCACGCTGCCGCCGGGCAGCCGGGTGCTGCTGATTTTCCCAAATCAGCTCGATTTCCTGCCCGCCTTCTTCGGCTGCCACTTCGCCGGCATGATCGCCGTGCCGATGCCGCCGCCGCGCACCGCGCAGGCCGTCGGCCGCCTGCTGCACGTCGCCGCCCGCGCAGGCACGCGTGTCGCGCTGTGCTCGCCCGATCTGCGCGAGGAACTGGAGCGCCGTCTCGCCGCCGCCGCCGATGCCGACCTCGACCTGATCTTCGCCGACCGAATCCCCGCTGCCGCCGATCCCGCCTGGCGGCCCGCCGCGCCCGCGGGCGAGGATATCGCGGTGCTGCAATTCACCTCAGGCTCCACCGGCAACCCGAAGGGCGTCTGCGTCACGCACGCGAACATTCTTCACAACTGCACGCTGCTGGAAAGCGTGTGCGGCTCCGCGCCTGACCTGAAACTGGTTTCATGGCTGCCCAACTTCCACGACTGGGGGCTGGTGGGCTGCCTGATGTTCCCGCTCTTCGTCGGGCGGCCGTCCTTCGTGTTCGATCCCGCCGCCTTCCTGTTTCGCCCGCGCCGCTGGCTGGAAGCGATCAGCCGCGTGCGCGGCACGATCAGTTGCGCGCCCAACTTCGCCTACGAGACCTGCATCCGCGCCGCCACGCGCGATGACGGGCCGCCGCTCGACCTGGGTTGCTGGCGCATGGCGCTGGTGGGCGCGGAGCCGGTGCGCAAGGACACGGTGGAGCGTTTCGCCGCCGCCTTCGGGCCGAGCGGGTTCAAGGCCGATGCTTTCTTCCCCTGCTACGGGCTTGCGGAAAGCACGCTGATCGTCTCGGGCGGTCGCCCTAACGCGCCGCCCGTCTGTCTGCGCGCCGACCGCGCCGCGCTCGAGGACCGGCGTGTGCGGGTCCTTGCGGATGCAACCGGACCGGAGGCGCGGGACCTGGTCGGCTGCGGCCGCTCGCTCCTGGATCACCGGATCGTCATCGCCGATCCGCGCACCGGCGAACGCTGCGACCCGGACGAGGTGGGCGAGGTCTGGGTCTCCGGCGGCAGCGTCGCGCGCGGCTACTGGGACGATCCCGAGCTGTCGCAGGCCACGTTTGGGGCGCGCATCCCCGGCGAGCTCGGCGGACCCTATTTGCGCACCGGCGACCTGGGCTTCCTGCTCGATGGCGAGCTGTTCATCTGCGGGCGGCTGAAGGACGTCATCATCAAGGCCGGGCAGAACTACTTCGCCGAGGACATCGAGCACAGCGTGGAGCGTGCGCATTCCGCACTGCGCCCGAATTGCTGCGCCGCCTTCGGCGTGGAGGCCGGTGGCGCGGAGCGGCTGGTGATCGTGCAGGAGCTGGATTACGGCCGGAAGGCCGACGCCCAGGCGGTCATCGGAAACATACAGATGGCTGTCTCGAAGCAGCACGACGTGATGGCCGACGCCATCGTGCTGATCCGCCCCGGCAGCCTGGAGAAGACCGGCAGCGGCAAGGTGCGCCGCCAGACCACGCGCACCCTGTTCCTGGACGCCGCTCTTCCCGTGCTTGCCGCCTGGCAGTCCTGGTAGTCCGCGCCGCAGCCGGGGCCGCTGCGCCGCCGGTTCAGTAATTCGCCCGGTCGTCCACCGCGTGGCCGCGCTTCGGCACCAGAATGGTCCGCTCGAAGCCGATCACCTTGGTGCCGTCCTGCTTGGTGCCGGTGGTGCGCACCGTCACGATCCCCTGCGTCGGGCGCGATGCCGATTCCCGCTTGGCCAGCACTTCGGATTCTGCGTACAGCGTGTCGCCGACGAAGACCGGCGCGGTCAGCGCGATGTCGGTCCAGCCCAAGTTGCCGATCGCCTTCTGGCTGATGTCGCTGACCGTCATGCCGACGACGATCGACAGTGTCAGGCAGGAATTCACCAACGGCTGGCCGAACTCCGATTTGCTTGCATATTCGCGGTCGAAATGCAGCGGATGCTGGTTCATCGTCAGCAGCGTGAACCAGGTGTTGTCGGTTTCCGTCACGGTGCGGCCGGGACGGTGCTCGTAGATCGCGCCGATCTCGAAATCCTCGAAATAGCGGCCGTAGCTTTCCCGCTGCCGGCTGCCGCCGACCGGCTTCATCGTCGCGACCATCGGGCGTCCTTCCTCTAACGGGGGATGTCGTGCGCGCCCAGCACGGGCGCGCGCAGATCGGGCCGGGCGGGTTCGGCTGCGAAGGCGATGGGCGGGCCGATATGCAGCCGCCCGTCTGCGTCCGTCAGCACCATGCCGCGCGCATGCAGATGCGGATCGCGCAGCATCTCCGGAAACGTCGCGACAGGGCCGTAGCAGATATCGCGGCCATCGAGCCAAGCCAGCCATTCCGTCAGCGTCTTTGTCGCGAACACGGATTCCAGGAACGCCATCACCGGCGCCTGATGCGGACCTGGGCCTTGCAGGCAGAGCGGAATGAGGTCCGGGCGGTGCAGCGCATCGAGCAGCGTGCGCACGAATTTCTCCTCCTGCCCCGCCAGCGCCAGATGCCGTCCGTCGGCGGTGCGATAGAGCCGGTATAGCGCCGCACCGCCGGTGGTGCGCTCGTGCTTGGCAACCGGCTGTCGGTTCTCGGCGATGGCGGGGCCGAGCACGTTCAGGCAGCCGGCCACCATCGAATCGAGCATCGAGATGTCGATGCGGTCGCCAATGCCGGTGCTGGCACGGCGCAGCAACGCCATCAGCACGCCCGACAATCCCTGTAGGCCCGAAAGAAGATCCGCGACCGGCACGCCCGGCATGGCGGGCGCATCGTCATTGCCGAGCGTGACGCTGAGTACGCCGCTCATGCCTTCGGTCGCAAGGTCGTGCGCCGGCCGCGCGGCATAGGCGCCGTCCTGGCCGAAGGCGCTGATCGAGCAATAGACGATTCCGGGATTGCGCGCGCGCAGCGTCTCGTAGTCGAATCCCAGACGCTGCATCACGCCGGGCCGGAAGCTCTCTACGAACACGTCCGCGGTGTCGCACAGCGCGTGCAGCGCCGCGCGGTCCTGTTCGGTCTTCAAGTCCAGCACGACGCTCTTCTTGCCGCGGTTGAGGTTGCGGAAGAACACGGACGCATCGCCGTCGATGGGGCCGATGCGCCGTCCGTGCTCGCCGCCCGGCGGCTCGATCTTGATCACTTCCGCGCCGTGATCGGCCATCGCCAGCGTCAGGTACGGCCCCGGCAGGAAGGCCGTCAGATCGACGACGCGGATGCCTTCGAGCTTCATCGCGCGTCCGTCACGCGACCGCGTTCCGCTTGATCCATTGCCGGGCGATGATGATGCGCTGCATCTCGTTCGTGCCTTCGCCGATGCAGGTCAGCGGCGCGTCGCGGTACAGGCGCTCGATGTCGAATTCCCTAGAATAGCCGTAGCCGCCATGGATGCGCATCGATTCGATGCTGTTCTCCAGAGCGGCTTCGGAAGCGAAATACTTCGCCATGCCGGCTTGCAGATCGCACCGTTCGCCACGGTCGAAGGCCTCGGCGGCGTCCAGCGTCAGCAGCCGCGCGGCGCGGGCGCGCGTGACCATTTCGCCGATCTTGAGCTGGATCGCCTGATGCTCGGCGATCGGCTTGCCGAAGGTGCGGCGAAGCTGCGCGTAATTCGTCGCCAGCTCCAGCGCGCCTTCCGCGATGCCCACGCCGCGCGCGGCGACATTGATGCGGCCGAGTTCCAGCCCGCCGGTCGCCTGGTAGAAGCCCTGGCCCTCCACGCCGCCGATCAGGCGATCGGCGGGGATGCGATAGTCCTCGAACACCAGCTCGGCGGAATCAATCGATTTATAACCGAGTTTTTCCAGCTTGCGGCCGACCCGGAAGCCCGGGCCGCTCGGCGCGATGAACAGGCTCATGCCCTTGTGCCGCGGCTCGGCGTGCGGATCGGTCTTCACCAGCAGCGCGAAGACCGATCCGTGGATGCCGTTGGAGATCCAGGTCTTCGTGCCGTTGATGACATAATCGCCGCCGTCGCGCTTGGCGGTCATGCGGATGCCTTGCAGATCGGTGCCCGCGTCCGGCTCGGTCAGCGCCAGCCCGCCGCGCACCTCGCCGGTGGCGAGCTTCGGCAGCCATGCGCGCTTCTGCTCCGGCGTGCCGAACTTCTCGATGGCCAGCGCCAACATCAGGTGCGAATTGAAGATGCCGGTGATCGCCATCCACACGCTGGAGATGCGCATGACGATCTTCGCGTAGGTGGTGGCAGGCAGGCCGAGCCCGCCGTATTCCGGCCCCACGGTCGCGCCGAACAGGCCGAACTCGGCCATCCGCGCCACCACCTCGTCCGGCCAGCGGTCGGCGTGGTCGTATTCCTTCACGATGGGGCGGATGTCCCTCTCCACCCAGCGGTCGATGGTGCCGAGAAGCAGTGCCTCCTCGTCCGGATCGAGGCGGCGCTTTGCTGGGCTGTCGTTCATGGACGCTGCGCCTCCCGCGCATGGCCTTCCGCTCTCGGACACGGGAGACGAAGTCCCGAGAGCGTGTCAACCGCCGGGCTGGGCCGCGCCGGTTGGCGGCGGCGCGCTTGGCGCGGTCCGGTGGAAGGCTGTTCGTCCGCGCCGCGGGCGCGGATAATCGGCGCCCGACGCTGGCCACAGGCAGGAGATCCGACGATGGTGCAAAGCCGGCTGCGCGCGACCTTCATGCGCGGCGGGACGTCCAAGGCGCTGATGCTGCACCGCGCGGACCTTCCCGCGGATCGCGACGCCTGGGCGCCGATCTTCCTGGCCGCGATGGGCTCGCCCGATCCCAACGGGCGGCAGCTCGACGGGATGGGCGGCGGCATCTCCTCGCTGTCGAAGGTGTGCGTGATCGGCCCGCCGAGCCGGAACGATGCCGATGTGGATTATACCTTCGCGCAGGTCTCGTCTTCGGCCGCGGTGGTCGATTACTCGGCCAACTGCGGCAACATGTCCTCCGCCATCGGCCCCTTCGCGGTGGACGAGGGCCTCGTGCCGCGCCCCGATGGCGCCGAGGCAGTGGTGCGCATCCACAACACCAACACCGGCAAGATCATCGTCGCGCGCTTTCCCGTGCAGGACGGCATGGCGGCGGTGGAAGGCGATCTTGCGCTCGACGGCGTGGCGGGCGCCGGCGCGCCGATCCGCATGGAGTTCCGCGATCCCGGCGGCGCGCGCACCGGGCGGCTGCTGCCCACGGGGAATGCGGCGGACACGCTGGAGATCGACGGGCTAGGGCAGGTGCGGGTCAGCATGGTGGATGCCGCCAATCCCTGCGTGTTCGCGGCTGCCTCCGCGCTGGGGCTGCGCGGGACGGAGCTGCCCGATGAGCTGGAGCGGATGCACGACGTGCTGGCGCGGCTCGATGCGATCCGCTGCGCGGCCTCGGTGCGGATGGGCCTTGCGGCCGATATCGACGCCGCCGCGCGTATCCCCAGCGTGCCGAAGGTCGCGGTGTTGGCTCCGGCGGGCGAGGCGCCGACGCTGTCCGGGCGGACGCTGACGGCGGCGGATGCGGATATCCTGGTGCGGATGATCTCCGTGGGCCAACCGCACCGCGCGGTGCCGCTGACCGGCGCGCTCTGCCTCGCCGCCGCCTGCCGCGTGCCCGGCAGCGTGGCCGATGCGCTGCTGACGGACGCAGCGTGCAGCGGGTCCTTGCGCATCGGCCATCCCTCGGGCGTGGTGCTGGTGGATGCGGAAACCGCGACGGGGCCGGATGGCACGGTGGTTCACCACGCGACGGTCTACCGCACCGCGCGGCGGCTGTTCTCCGGCGAGGTGTACTACCGCACGCCGCGCTAGGCGGGATCGGTCACCATGCGCCGGCCACGAGCCGTCATGCGTTCCAGCCGGCGCACCGCGATCGACAGCGGATAGGACATCGCGAAATACATCGCGCCGGTGATGAGGTAGACCTCCATCGGCATGTAGAACTCGCTGGTCACGTCGTTCGCCCGCAACATCAGCTCGGGTGCGGCGATCAGGGAGGCGACGGAGGTGTCCTTCAGCAGCGAGATGGCCGAGTTGGTCATCGGCGGGATCACCACGCGCAGCGCCTGCGGCAGGATCACGTAGCGCATGGTCTGCGCGCCGGTCATGCCGATGGACTGCGCCGCCTCGCGCTGGCCGCGGTCCACCGATGCGATTCCGGATCGGTAGGTTTCCGCCATGTAGGCCGCGTAGTGCAGGCCGAGCGCGAGAACTGCGGCGGCGAAGCCTGGGATGATGATGCCGAAGGACGCGAGACCGAAATAGATCAGAAAAAGCTGCGTCAGCGTCGGCGTGCCGCGGATGAACTCGATATAGACGCGGCAGGACACCGAAAGCGCGCGGCGGCGCGACATCTCGCCGAAGGCGATCAGCAGGCCCGCGGAGGCGCCCAGCAGATAGGCGAAGAACGTCATGCGCAGCGTCTGGCCGGCCGCCACCAGAAGCTCCGGCATCCAGCCCCAGGCCAGCGCGAGGGTGGAGGGCGCGGTCATGCGGCCCGCGCGGGACGGCCGCGCCGTTCCAGCCAGCGCACCAGCAGCGACAGCGGCAGGCTCATCGCCATGTAGAACGCCGCGACCAGCAGGTAGATCTGCGTGCTGAGATAGGTTTCATCGACAAGCATGTGCGCCCGGAAGCTCAGCTCGGGCGCCGCCACGGCGGAGGCGAGCGAGGTGTCCTTCAGCAGCCCGATGGCGAAGTTGGCGATCGAGGGCAGCACGATGCGCGTCGCCTGCGGCAGAACGATCCAGCGGAACGCCATGCGCGGCGTCATCCCGATTGCGAGCGCCGCCTCGGTCTGGCCGCGGTGCACCGCCTGGATGCCCCCGCGGAACACTTCCGACAGATACGCGCCGCCGTTCAGCCCGAATCCCACGATGGCTGCAGGGATCGGGCTCAGGCGGATGCCGATGGCCGCAAGCCCAAAATAGATGATGAAAAGCTGCGTCAGCACGGGAACCGCGCGGAACACCTCCACATAGGCGTGCGCGAATCCCGCCAGCAGCCGCGACGATCCGGTGCGCAGCGCGGCGACGAAGACGCCGAGCAGGATGGAGGCGACGAAGCCGCCGGCGGTGACGATCACCGTCATGATCGTGCCGGACCACAGCACTTCCAGGAAATAGGGCAGCAGGTGTACGGCCCGCGTCCATTCGCCGGGATGCACGGCGGGGTTCATCGCTGGCCTGTCACTGCATCTGGCGCTTGCGCAGCACCGCGCTCAGGAAAGCCTGCGTGCGCGGGTGGCGGGGGGCAGCGAACAGGTCGTGCGGCGCGCCCTGTTCCACGATCTGACCATGATCCATAAAGATCACGCGGTCCGACACGTCCTCGGCGAACTGCATCTCGTGCGTGACGATCAGCATCGTCATGCCCTCGGCGGCGAGCTGTGCCATCACGTTCAGCACCTCACCCACCAGCTCGGGGTCAAGCGCCGATGTCGCCTCGTCGAACAGCATCAGCTTCGGGCGCATCGCGAGTGCGCGGGCGATGGCGACGCGCTGCTGCTGGCCGCCCGACAGCATCTCCGGATGGGCGTCGCGCTTGTCGCTGAGCCCTACCTTATCGAGCAGTGCGAGCGCACGGTCGCGCGCTTCCGCCTGCGGTTCCCTCAGCACCTTCTCGGGGCCGATGCAGACGTTCTGCAGAACGGTCAGGTGCGGGAACAGGTTGAAGCGCTGGAACACCATGCCGATCTCGGCGCGCTGGCGCGCGAGCGTGCGGTCGTCCACCGGCGCGAAGCCGGCTGCAGTCTGCTTCTGTCCAAGCAGATGGCCGGCGATGTAGATCTGCCCTTCGCTCGGCCGCTCGATATAGTTAACGCAACGCAGCAGCGTGGTCTTGCCCGATCCGCTCGGGCCGATGATCGACACCTTCTCGCCCGCGCGCACGTCCAAATCGATGCCGCGCAGGACGTGCAGGAGCCCGAAGCGCTTGTGGACTCCCGCCATCCTGACCAGCGGCGTTTCCGCGGGCATAACCGGCGCCGTCCCCGGCGCCGGCTGGTGCGTCATGCTCACGGCCCGCGCGGCGGCGTGTCAGGAGAACAGCGCGGAGAAGTCCTTGGGCGTGTGCGCGGCCGGACCCAGGATGTTGCCCTGCGCGTCACGGTCCACGCCGATGCGCGGATCGGTAGCGGTGGGCACGAGGTAGTCCGGGCTCTTCATGCCGTTGCGCGCCAGGATCTCGCCGATCTGCTTGGTCTTCCACAGCCACTTCACGCCGGCGTTCATCGCATCGAACAGGTCCGGGTTCTGCAGGTTCATGCCGAGCACGGCGCGGCCCTTGCCGGAAAGGTTCGGATAGTCGGAGTTCGGCTGGACCGGCACCAACTTGAGGTCAAGGTCGGGATTCTGCAGCAGCATGTATTCGACGTTCATGCTGTCCAGCACGCCAAAATCGATGCGCCCGGCCAGAATGTCGCGCACGCAGCCATCGACGTTGTCGTACAGCTTGACCTCGCCGATGTTCGGGATCTTCTTGATGTCCGGCACGTAGCTGTAGCCCTGACCCGTGCCGACCGAGTGGCCGCCCATCGCGTTGATCGGCATCGACCCGCTGAACGGCTTGTCCTTCTTCATCGTGATGTAGTTGCCGCCGTAATAGATCGCGTCGGTCAGCAGCATGGCGTTGGAACGCGCGACGCTCCAGCCCATATCGCCGCACATCACGTCAGCACGGCCGGACTTGATCGATTCGATGGTGGCGGACCACGCCATGATCGACGGCTTCGCCTTCAGCCCCATCTTCTCGGCGATGGCGACGATCATCTCGGCGTCGCTGCCGATGATCTTGCCGTCCTTCAGGCCGGTGACGGGCATCGTGCCGGTCATCGCGATGGTGACGTAGCCGTCCTCGACCGTCCTGAACTTCGGCGTATCGGCGAGCGCGCGGCGCGCGATCGACGGCGCGGCGAGCGCCGCCGCTCCGAGCGCCGCGGTGCGCAGCAGCGTCCTGCGCGACGCGTTCGCGATGATGCCCGACGGTTTTGCGTCTTCGCGGCCCATGTTCGCCTCTCCGTTGCCAGCCATGACGGTTCAGCATAATGCACAGTTGCACAAAATCTGCAATATATTGAATCGGCACTCCAGCGAGAATTTGGGGTCATGGCAGGGAGTTTTGGCTTAGCCAATCGTCGGGCATGGCCTTGCCGAGGCAGGATCGTCAGTATATTGAAAGTTTTCACGGCAAGGAACTCCGGCATGGACGTCGCGTCCGCACCCATCGAGACGCCGCCGCGGCAGGCCTCGGGCAAGCTCGGCGAACGGCTGCGCGCGCTCCGGCAGGCGCGCGGGCTGACGATCGTGGAGCTGGGCGCGCGGGCGAAGGTTTCATCCGGCCTGATCAGCCAGATCGAGCGCGGCAACTCCAACCCGTCGGTGAAGACGCTGCAGCGCCTGCGCGCCGCTCTCGGCGTGAATCTCTGGGAGCTGCTGAGCGACCGCCCCGCCGGCGCCGCGCCGGCCGAGAGCGGCGCGTCCGCGTTGCCCGACTATGTGCGCCGCGCCGCCGACCGCCCGCGCATCGTCGTCGGTTCCTCGCGCCTGGTGAAGGACCTGCTGTCCCCACGCAACGACCGCAACCTGCGCTTCATGCTCATCACCCTGCCGGCCGGCAGCGAGAGCGAGGACGTAATCATGGGCCAGGGCGAGAAGGGCGGCTTGGTGATGAAGGGCCAGGTGCGCCTGACGGTCGATGACGGCGAGGCCGACCTGGCCGAAGGCGACAGTTTCCAGTTCCCCAGCAGCATCCCCCACAAGCTGTCCAACCCGCACGACGATCCGGCCGAGGTGCTGTGGATCATGTCGGTCGTGGACAGCCATATCTGAAGGACAGGCCATGCCGGTTCAGTTCCGTCCCAAGTTCATCACCTTCGACTGCTACGGCACGCTGACCCGCTTCCGCATGAGCGAGATGGCGCGCACGATCTTCGCCGATCGCCTGACGCCCGAGCAGATGGACGGCTTCGTCCGCGACTTCGCCGCCTACCGGCTGGACGAGGTGCTGGGCCCCTGGCAGCCCTATGCCGACGTGATCGCGAACGCCGTAGAGCGCACCTGCCGCAAGCACGGCATCGCGTTCACCGAGTCCGAGGCGCGCAGCTTCTACGACGCCGTTCCCACCTGGGGGCCGCACCCGGACGTGGCGCCCGCGTTGTCCTTGGTCGCGAAGCACTTCCCGCTGGTCGGGCTGTCCAACGCGGCGGATGCGCAGATCATGACCAACGTCGCGCAATACGGCGCGCCCTTCCATGCGGTGTTCACCGCCGAGCAGGCTCAGTCCTACAAGCCGCGGATGCGCGGCTTCGAATACATGATGGACAAGCTCGGCGCGCGGCCCGAGGACCTGCTGCACGTCTCGTCCTCGTTCCGCTATGACCTGTTCACCGCGCACGACCTTGGCATCGCGGCGAAGGCCTGGGTGAACCGCGGGCACGAGCCGGTGGCGAACGGGTTCTACGGCTTCACCGAAATCCCCGACCTGAGCGGCCTGCCCGGGCTGCTCGGCCTGTAGTCCTTCCCGCCGGTTGCCGATGAAACAGGTACCCTACTGGCTGGACACGGCGGATGCCTTCGCGGGTGGCGCGAAGGGGCCGGTGGAGGGCAACGTCGATGTCGCGGTGATCGGCGCTGGCTTCACCGGGCTTTCGGCGGCGCTCGCGCTGGGCCAGCGCGGCGCGCGCGTGGTGGTGCTGGATGCCGGCAAAGTCGGCGGCGGCGCATCCGGGCGCAACGGCGGGCATGTCAACAACGGTACCGCCGTCGATGTCGGCGGCCTTGCCGCGCGCTTCGGCGCCGAGTACGCGAAGAGCCTCTATCTCGCCTACGACGCCGCGGTGGACACGGTGGAGCGTATCGTGCGGGAGCAGCAGATTTCCTGCGACTTCCACCGCGCGGGCAAGATCAAGCTCGCCGCCAAGCCCGAGCATTTCGAGAAGATCGCCAAGGGCTTCGATTTCCTGCACCGCACGATCGACGACGAGACTGAGTTGGTGCCGCGCGAGCGCATCCGCGACGAGATCGGCTCGGACGCCTTTCACGGCGGCCTCGTCTACCGCAAGAGCGCGCAGATGCACATGGGCCGCTTCGTCCTCGGCCTTGCGGACGCCGCGATGCGGCACGGTGCGCGCATCCACGAGGATGCGCCCGTCACCGGCCTGAGCCGCGCGCCCGGCGGCGCGCATCTGGTGAAGACGGCGCGCGGCACGCTGACGGCGAAGCAGGTGTTCGCAGCGACGGGGGCGAGCCAGAAGGGCCCGTTCTTTCATTTCCGCCGCCGCATCGTGCCCGTCGGTAGCTTCATCATCGCGACAGAGCCGCTGACGGCGGCGCAGATCGCCTCCATCATGCCGACGCGGCGCACCGCGACGACGACCAAGAACATCGGCAACTATTTCCGCATCGCACCCGACAACCGGCTGATCTGGGGCGGCCGCGCACGCTTCGCGCTGTCGAGCCCGACCTCGGACCTCAAGAGCGGGCGCATCCTGGAAGCCTCGCTGCGGCAGACTTTTCCGCAGCTCGGCAACGTGCGGATCGACTATTGCTGGGGCGGCATCGTGGACATGACCGCCGACCGGCTGCCGCGCGCGGGCGAGCACGAGGGCCTGTTCTACGCGATGGGCTTCAGCGGCCACGGCGCGCAGATGTCCGTGCATATGGGTCAGCAGATGGCCGCGGTGATGGCCGGCGACGCCGCTGCGAACCCGCTGCGCGGCCTGCCCTGGCCCGCCATCCCCGGCCATTTCGGCCCGCCCTGGTTCATGCCCTTCGTCGGCGCGTACTACCGGCTGCAGGATTGGTTGCATTAGAGCGGT